>NZ_DFOE01000038.1:0-193298 GCF_002376635.1 Sphingobacterium sp. UBA3549
ACTGTCATTTTGAGACAGTCTCTTAATTGCTGCAAGTCGAATCTCTAATTTCGATTAATCGGATTAAACTGCATAGGGCTATACCCTGGTTCCAACGAAGGAATGTACCCGGAGCTGGTAGATGTTGCTTCGATTGCTATTTTACTTGAGTCGAAAGATGTTCCAGAACTGTTAAGGTCTGTTGGATCAACTTGAACTGCACAAGCGAGCTCATCTTGGTTATTACAACTTTTGCCGTTAGGAGATGTATCCCATTTCGACAAATTTTCTACCTCAGTGGGAATTGTTGGATCCCCATGAAAATACACTGTCACAGGATCTAATTTTTTTCCTGCATAAACCTCAGCACCTTTAAATGCTGAGAATCCGATAATCATGGCTCCTCCTAATATCATGTAGCCATAATTGTTTAAAAATTTGGTTAGCATACGCTACCCTCCTTTCTGTACTGCAGTCCAGCAATTGATGAGTAAAGCTGCTAGCCTGCAAACGTTTGGTAAATAATTGTCGGTACGGTCCTGTGTACCGATCGTATGTGTGGATACCAACAAACCTTTTATATTGCCGCTGGCAGTATTGGGATGTTGATAGTCGTAAATGCTATTTGGTGCGTACCACATATCCTTCGAATTTGTATCGTGGAGATTCCAGTAGCTGATGGCTCCCATTGCCATAAAGCCTATTAGAAATAATGCAATATGTGTTCTGTCCGTCAGTGAACGCTCGCTATAATTGATCACTGTATGATGTAATCGCCATCCAGTTATCGATAGGCCAAGAATAAAGAGATTAAAGATCAAATGTGCTGTCCAGGAAATGTTGCTCAAAAAGCTGGTACACATGCAGGGTTTCTTTTCATATACATTCAATACCCCCAGACCGATATACATACTAAAAACGAGAATCAGTATCGTCGAAACTTTCCATCCCCAAGCGCGCAGCCTTGCTGATGGTATCGCCAGCAATACGCCAATACCGATTTCCACTAGCGGAAGCAGCCAAAAGAGCATCGGAGCCAGATAACTGATCAAGGGCTGCTGCTCAAGAGCGATCTTGAATGCACCGAGCTGCCAGAGCTTCTCCATCCCCACATAGACCCAAAAAAGTATCATTACTGCCCGGATGACCTTATATAGCATGTTGCCAGTTTTTTTCGCTTCCATAACTTTAATTATTTATAGCATCGTATTCATTATTTCCTATCGCTATTTTACTATTTTTCGTCGTTTCAAAAACAGGGCGCCATACCTGTGCCTCCATTGGATATAGCGGCCTGCTCGAGCGTCAGCTTCTACTTTCTCGTACGCTGTAAAACAAAGGTAGTACGGAAAATAGGCTGGCGTAGGTGTAATGAAATACCTATTTCTACCGGTCTAGCGGCTTCTTTTTGATCTAAATGAATTGTGGGGTGTAACGAAGATGTAGTATACGGTAAAAAGCTGTGGAGAGAATTCTTGGTGAAACATTCGGTTTTCGCATAATCAGCACTGTTTTTAATGGGTAGAATGAACACGTTTAGGAGGTGTAGCGGTGCCATACCCCCTGTTTTTTAAATTTTTGCGTTTTATTTATTTAAGTCAGGAAACTGTCTATTCAGTTCGTCAAGCATCGTATGCAATACCTTGCGGATACGGAGCGCTGAATGAAACTCGGCGCTTTTGTCCATCCGGGTCAGGCTATGCGCAGAAAGTAAGGTGCCTTCCCTCGTTTTGACGAGCCTGGAAAACACTTCGGCAACTTCTTTTTTCTCCGACGACCACATAATGTTCGCTTTAACAGATATATGCATCCAAAGTTTGAGCTCTTTGCCATTGAAATTGCTTTGAATAAATTGTTGGGGACAATCCTGCCCTGTTGCTGATGAAGAGATTTTTTCACCCTCCATATACGCACGCATCAACTTCAGCAGACTTCTACGGTTGCTATCATACGCAAAGTCTGGGATACAGGAGAAATGTTTGGGGAAGCGTAACAGGGCATCCATAAAGGATGGGTCTGAATTGTACAATTCTTTCCAGCGGTTGAAGAAGCCCATGTGATTAAAATTGAAGTTGACCATCAGAATCAAAAAGCGGTAATGCCAGTTTTTACTCTGGCGCTTGTCTTCAGCCAATTGGTAAAGTGATTCGATCATTTTGCGTAGGTAGTCCTGATGTCGGTATTGAATATAGGGAATCTTGCCATTTTCAAATAGGCTGTCCATACCCGAAAGGATCTCGGTGAGATAGGCTTTCGGTATGTTTTTCTCAGCCAATCTATCCAGGATATAGGGCATATGTTCGTATACATAGTCATGCAGCCTCAGATAATAATGCACCGGCAGTGGCGTACAGGGATCAAGCTCTTTTTTAAAGAGCTGTTCGATACGCTCAAGTAATTCTTCTAGGGCAAATAGCGCTGCAGAACGCACAATTTTACGCGCGTTACAGAAGCGATATAACAAGGCGTGTAGCCTCAACAATTGCGTATGGTAGATTTGGATAGCTTGACGTACATTATTTACCTGAATAATCTCCCGATGGGCTTGTAGTGCCAATGCAAAATTAGTATTGCAGGCCTCGGTGATCTCATCCAAATGGTTTGGAATAGCTTTTTTATCAAGATAAACCAAGGCTTCTACAAGTATGGTCAGCTTGTGTAAACTTACGATCATCTGTACCTCCTTTTGATATTTTTATGGTACCATGGCCAGCCAAATCTCCCGGGATGCAGCTGGAGAGTGAGCCTCCCGCCTTCTTTTGCTTTTTCATACAGTTTAGGATGCACATCCATTGGCAGCTGATACTGCCGTTCTGCATAGGCAAAGGAAAGCAGTAACTCATGAATATCACAGCACACGGGACATTTTTGGACAACAATGGCAGGTATGCGTACAGCTTTTGCATTTGGGATGTTTTGGCAATTCGCCATGATCAAAAGCATACGGATATACCAGGTACATGCAATGATCATAATGGGAAATTGAATTCCATAAAGTTTGAAAAGATTTGTCTTTTTCCAGAAAAACAGATGGGCCATCGCGCAGATGATAAAGGCTGTCGGCACCCCTTTTTTTACAGCGGTCCAAAAAGGCTGCGAACTGATCAATAGCTGATAAGGGAGACGGTCATATAAAACAATGCTACTAACCTGAATACAAACAAAAAAGATAAAGAAGAGCTGCATGACGCGTTGATGGCCTCGGATTTCCAAGAATGGGATAAGCAATACCAGGATACCTATACTATATACACGCTGATCATGTGTTCGTGCCCAGAAAATCCCATATAGTGTAACTAGCACAGCAATGGTAATAAATACATAATTTCGGCTAAGTGGCAGTTCTTTTTTATTTATCGTCCTCATGATCTATCGTTTACTAATCAGTGAAGTTTTACACTTTAAATTTACCCATAATGGCACAAAATGTTAGTGAATATCCGCTTCATTTCAACGAAGGCCAATTTTTTACAATAAGGGCTGGTTTCTGACAACGAAATATCAATTTCAGACATCAAAGGAGTAAATTTCCATCCGGAAGGGTAATTATTTGATCCATAAAACGATGTCAAAGCATGGATTGAAGTTAGTTGGATGCTGTTTTAATAAATAATTGGCTAAATTTATATACAAAAATTTCTTCGATAGGGGAGTTTTTCACGGAAGTTCTCCAGCACTAGGCAGTCATGCAATGCCGGATAAACGTAAGAGGTGAAAGCTATAGAGGAAGAAAGTATAAATCTGATAAGTATGTGAATTTTAATAGCGTTTTTAAAATGACGTTTGTACATGAAAAGTTTGAGCAAGAATGGATATCAGGATAATATGAAATTGACTGTGCAATATCCCGATGGGATCTGGCAGTTGATTGCATCTTTCATTTTTGGAGGGTTCTGTTGGTATCTGGGCTATCGTGGCGCCTTGGCGGACTGGCTTTTAGACTGGCCTGTCGCCTATAGCTATCTATTTTTCGTATTGATGGTAGCGATTATTTTCTTTTATATAAGACTGGTTATCGTGATATTGGACAAAAATCACAACTGGCTGGTTAACCCGGAAAAACGCGCCGGTATGCAATTATTGTTTTGCTGCATACTTCCGACATTTTTATTGTTCTGGATTATTGGCCCTGATCCACAGGCGAAGGAGGAATGGTTGGTGTTTCCCTTAATGGTCATATTTAGTGGCATATTGGTCCTGAATATGTGCTATACAGTTTATTTCTACGTCGCTGTTTACCACAGGCAAAGAATATTGATTGTAGAACAGAAAGAAACTATCCTGGAGCAGGAATCCAAAACAAGAGAGCTCCAGGAGCAGATTGAGCTGCTTTCTCCGGGCATCGAAGAGCTAAAAGAGATGCTGGAAACAGCCGGGGAGGATAGGGAGGTGGATTTCCTGGATGAAATAGACTTAACCCTGTGCAGATCCATGGATCTGGAGCAGGAGGTATTCCTGCTCAATAATAAAATCTTGTCCCAAAAGATACGCTATAAGGATATGGGGATCTTTACGTATAAAAATGGTATGATCAGCCTTTATTTAAGAAGTGCTATGGACGAAAATCTGACTTGTGGCGAGCAGCGCAGCTTAAAGGAGGTGGTTAATATCACGAAGGGATTTGTACAGAAGATTGACCGGGATAAAGCCATACCCTTGGATATGATCCAAGCTTGACACCAACTGAAACGGGGCCGGTTGCGTATCGTACTTAAAATACCTTTTGAGGGACGGTACCATTTTGAGGTGTCCGACAAGATTGCAAAGCATATCAGGGAATGGGTCATGTTGCAGGTGCCAATAGAAAAAGAGCAATAAAATAGAATAGGTAAACTTTAATAGATAGATTATGGAAAAAGTAAGGGACAATACCTGGAAATGCCGTGCTACTGGTAAAGTTGGATTTCCTTCTTTAATTGAGGCGCGATGGGCAATGCTTCATTTTAAGTTCAGATCTCGGTTGAGGAACAAACTGGATGGTAAACGTATCAAACACAGGATGGGTAAAAACGCCTGCAAAAGGGCTTATTATTGTAAGTTCTGTAAAGGTTACCATATGACCACCTGGGAAAAGGGTCACTTTAATGATTATAAGGCCATAGCCAAAACATGGGAGATACCGAAAGTATTAGGAAATTGGAATTTTTCGATAGAATAATTCTGTCTTCTATTTTATGTGATATATTAAAGAAGGCCATAGCCAAACACTTCTGTAGAAGCCATTAGGATGGCTATTAGAAACCGAAGTGTCGAAGATGGCCTTATCTTCCATTCAGACAGACTTAATGCTCAAACGTTGGTAATATGCATTGAGATTAATATAAGCATTAATGTTCTCCTTGTATCGAAAATTGTTTGTCTTGTCATAATCTTGGCTCGTACTCACCGACCGTTACAAAGAAATATTCAGCTGTGTTCCCTGTTTTTGTACAGTTGGTTTTTACCCCTGTGGAAATCAGAATTTTCTCTGTTAACGGATTCCTATAGTCGGCCTTTATTGAATAGATGTTGATATCAGATTCCAGATCGAACACGAATACCTCAACCACTGGTAGCCTGTCGTTGCATCACTGATGTGATCAGTCCGCATAGCCCATCGAATGATTTGCGCATACTACAGTGGTTTTCGTAAAGGTAAAACCGGTGTGATGAACCCAGCGAAAACATTATTAAAGCTGTATCAGTTGAGAAACAAGGGCTAGATCGTGCGCTACCTTAATGCATGCTCCGGTGGGATAAATAACTTCAACTTCATGTTTACTGCTGATCTTATCGATGGCTATAAAACTACCGCTGGCTGTTTCTTCCCCTTTGCTGCGCGAAAACCAATAATAAAAAGTGGTTTCGTTAATACCGTTTTCAGCGCAATAAGTCTTCTTGCTCTTGCCGCTAGCTCGCCAGCCTGATATCATAGATAGCATGACAGCTCTTTTTTCTTGCATATTCATAATGTAAGTACACCAAGAGGTAGACAAAGACTTTTAAGGGTTCATATCAATTATGATCATGCTTTTTTATGCTATATTATCTATAGCGTCTGTGTATAGATGGATAGACTAAGCTATTTTACATTTAAAACGGCTCTATATATTTTACTTATTTAATGAGAGCAGTAATAAGACCTACTAATCGTTTTTTGAATTGACTTTGATTTACTTCTTCAATTGAAAGAAAAACTAAGAAGCCTTTCATTACTTGATATATCCGATTGGCTCAGCTGTCACGAACCTTTGACCAAGCTTATCTAGCTCTAATCAACAAATCTGAAATATTCTTAAGAAAAACCAATTGGCAAACCTAGCATGATCATTATGGAAAATATCGTTAGATAGAATACTATACCAGTAAGTTTTTCAAAATCAAGCCTTCTTCGTACAAAAAAACTACCGACCACAACTATTATAGATAGAAAATATAGTATGGCGATCCCCTTATTTATCATTCCTGCAGATTCAACAGATATTCCCCAAATATCTGCTACTTCCTGATTTGGAGTTTCTGAATACATATTTCCATAAAACCCTACTGACGTAATTTTACGGATGATACCACCGATTCCGACGTATGGCAAACATAACCATCCTATCAATTGGGTGACGCAGATTGCAAAACATATATTATAGTATGACTTCATATGGCAAATTAAAGTAAATTATATTTAATTGAAAAACAGACTAATCACAATCAGTCGATAGTGTGCTTAGAGGAGCCTCCCCATTCAATACTTTTTTTACCAAACTCCAATCAGGTCGATGCTTTTGTGAAGCCTTGATAGTTGCACTTCCTCCCCTTTGATTAACAAATGATGTAACTTTACCTTGAAAGGATTCCCATAATGCATCAGCTTGGCTAAACGGCACATTGGCAAGCGACTGTAAGAACGTAGCATCCCAATTTGTAATTCGATCTACTCCCCTCGTATAAAAAGTGTGAGAACCATCTGAATTCACTTCATATCCAAATTTTCTATTTCCGCTGACTGGATGATCATGATATTTGGGGTCATTGATGGTAGTAAAGGTCCATTCTGTAGGTGAGCTGTCCGATACAATTACAGATCCGTTATCTGGCCCCGGAATATCTATACCTATAATTGCACCTGTGGGATTTGAAGAATTCCATAAATAAGTGTCATTCACAGTATAATAATTATATGGTTCAAATATTGAAAGATTGTTATTTACAAACTGATTTAAATTTAATCTTATATATTCTAAAAATGCAGATGGCGTCATCCTTGTTCCGTTTAAAACAGGTAATTGGTCAACGCGTATCGAGAAATCATCCATATTGACGACGGAGCTATAAGCATTATTGATCGACTGGATCCTTGCTTTAATAGGTCCATTTAACCCCGGCACGATATGAGGTGTAGCGAGTAACTCATCTAATTTATTGAAGACATCATTATTTGGAACAAAATCAGCAATTTCTACCCATTTTTCAACCATCGGAAAGGAGTCCTTTCAGATCGGTAATAAAGAAGAGTTTACTTACCGACGTATGGCCATCCAAGCAGCACGGCATCGCTTGCAAAAAGCTGCAGCATTTGATAAAGGTGGGCGTGGTCGTAAGCGGAAAATGAAAAGCTTGGAGCACTTCAACGAAAAGGAGAAAAATTATGTAGACACCAAGCTCCATCTCTATAGCCGCCGGTTAATTGAACTTTGTGTGAAAGCACAGGCAGGTACCCCCTTGTTGGTCAACCAATCCAATAAGGAGGAAATTGCCAAAGGCGATAAATTTCTGTTGCGCAACTGGGGCTACTACGGTCTTATTGAAAAAATTAAATACAAAGCTAAAATGGTCGGGATCAACATTATTATCGAGTAGATCAATCCAATTTTTTCCCTTTATAAAACTTGCTCCATGCATCCCCGGCATAGCCGTTATCCAAATATTCAAAGGTGGAAGCACTCGCCCCCTTCAGCTCCTGGCCGCGATAGAAAACCGTCCAGGAGTCTTTCGCATACCCTCCTCTAAGTGCTGTAAAGGTAGATGCCGAAGCGCCGTTAACTTTTATTCCTTGATAGTAAACTGCCCAGGCGTCTTTGGCATAGCCATCACCCAAATATTCAAACGTTGAAGCAGAAGCCCCTTCCACTTTCTGATTTTTATAGAAAACAGACCAATTGTCCTTGGAATATTGACCGCCAAGAGGCTGTGTGGTAGGACCAGCAAATCTCTCGTTCTTTTCGCCCCGATAATAGCTTGACCAATTATCTTTTGCATAACCCCGACCGAGGTTTTCAAAGCTGGAGGAGTTGGCTCCTGCAATTTCTTTGCCCAAATAGTAGACTTTCCATGCGTCTTTGCTGTAACCATTTCCCAGCGTCTTGAAGGAAGACGCTGTCACATTCGATAAGGATCTGCCATAAAAATAGATCTTCCAGGCATCACTAGCGTAACCGTCACCCAGTGACTGAAAAGTAGAAGGACTTGCATCGGCTACAGCTGCCCCCCGAAAATAGACTTTCCAGGTGTCTTTTGCATAACCATCACCTAAAAACTGAAAAGAACCGGCATTGGCATTGACAATTTCTTTACCACGATAATAGATACGTGATCCGATTTTGCTGTAACCATCACCCCGATGTTCCTGAAAGAAAAAAGTAGCAAAATTGGCATGCGCTACTTTAGCACAAATAGCCTGTGTGGCAGTAGTCAACAAAAGAAGAACGAGCATGGTTTTAAATGGGACTTTTGACATCATATAGGGCATCGGGTTAAATTTGAAAGCAAATGATCATATGTTACTCTTGTTAATGAGACCCAATAATCACAATAAAGTTTAGTCATCAATTAATTATTTATTTCTTGGAACTGATGCGATTGAAAATAGAAGGTCATTATTTCGCATGCTTATGTCTTCAACTAAATTCCAACCGTTTAAGCGCTCAGGCTGCGGTGATAAAGATAACAGTTTTTATGAAATTGTCGACTCCGACGCAAAAGCGATTGTACTGTCAGATCTTTGTCAATACGCAAGGTAAAAATCGGGAATATTTGGTCGAGTAGTATTTTTTTTATATATTGCTGGTTATGAGTTTTAAAGAAAAATTAGAGAACTGGCGCACGTCAATCAATCGCGCCGGTAGTGGTGAGGAATTGTATATTTTGCTTTTGAACTACAAAAAGTTTATCAACAAAAATTGGATGGACGATTTTGGCGATCCGGGTAACTGGAAATCGGAATTAAATCAGGTCATCAGCAAAGTAAGAAAGAAAGTGGATGTGGCAGAAATTCAAAATTGCGACGATCTCTCGTCCTACAAAGACGACGCTCGGCAAACAGCCCATTCGCTCAATCATACATTAAGATATCACCACTCATTGACAAAAGAGTAGGCTAGGCCTACTCTTTTTTTGTTTATAGGGCTTTACTGTAAAGGAATCAAAACATTTTGTTCCAGACGGACAGGCACCTGCTTCACCGACGTAAAGCCGTCTTCCTTGGAAATAATATTAGAAAGATCAAGCCCCCTTTTGGAGAATGTACTGATCAAAGCTGTTCTGAAGGTAGCTTTCGATGATCCCCAGCCTTGTCCTAAAATGGTGTCGTTGTTGAGCTGGATCAGTTCATCTGTTGAATAATAACTGAATTTTTCCAGTAAGTGTTGGTAAAGATTTGTTGTTGTAGCCATACAATTTAAAAATTTAAAGGATTAAACCATAAACTGTATCCAGATTACTTTGGGAAAATAACCGTTGTGTAACGTTTATTTTGGTCGAAACCCGTATTAATTTACCACCGCGGTGCCTTCACTCGGTTGGTATTGCATCATGCAATTCTGAATACTCTACAAAGATAGTAGATTATTTTTTATAACAAAACTTTTTTTGTCTTTACTGCTATTAAACGCTGATAATCGAAAACAGCAGCAAAACAAGCTGGTCGCTTTGACTTTAATTTGGGTATAAAGCGGTTAACTGATTGGGAAATTTATCATGTTACTGTAATCTCATCGAAAATACTTTAAAAAGCAGAGAGAACACAATACTTTTGCGGCATGAATAGAATTGCGGAAATTAACGAATACATTGCTACCGAACGCGAAGTATTATTGCAACACCCTTTATACCGTAAAATCAAAACGATCAAAAATTTACGTTCTTTTACCGAAGGGCATGTGTATGCTGTATGGGATTTTATGTCTTTATTAAAAGCTTTACAGATCAAATTAACCTGTACCACACTTCCATGGTTCGCCAGTGAACATCCTTCAACGCGCTATTTGATTAATGAAATTGTATTGGCAGAGGAGTCGGATGAATATATCGATGGACGTCGATTAAGCCATTTTGAGATGTATCTCGACGCAATGTCTGCTATGGGAGCCGACCTCCATTTGATCAATAAATTTATTGCCAATGCCAAAAAATCGGATAATATATTCGATGCTATAGCATTGACAACATTGGACAGGCGAATCAAAGATTTTCTGAATTTTACATTCGAAGTAATAGCTGAGGGTGAAGTGCATAAAATTGCGGCGGCATTTACCTTTGGACGTGAAGACCTCATTCCCGGAATGTTTACCTCTATTTTAGAAGAAATTAAAGCGAATTTCCCTACAGCCAATTTAGACAGTTTTATTTATTATTTTCAACGCCATATTGATTTAGATGGCGACGAACACGGTCCATTGGCGATGCAGATGATAACAGATCTTGCGAAGGACGATGAGGTTAAATGGACGGAAATGAAGGAGATTAGTAAAGTTGCGCTGCAAAAAAGAATTCAACTGTGGAATGCAATTGAAGATTCCTTATATGGATAATACGTTAAGCAGATCTTTGAGAACGGCCTTTCAGAATCATGATCTGAAAGGCCGTTCTATGTAGATTATAACAAGTCTTTATTTATCCGTTATCTTGTAAGATCGCGCACGAGCTGTTTATTGAAATCGCGTTCTTTCGAAAGCCAGTCCATTACTTCAAAAAGTCTGGCGATTGATAGGCTGGATTGGGATAGGTATAGAACCCTTCCCCGGTAGCGACGCCTAATTTGTTCTTGTCTATGAAATGTTCTTTAAGATAGGCTACAGTTTTGATCTTTATGGGATCATTGGCTGCCTCGGCACTCATTTTGTTGATATTATAGGCAGTTGTGATGCCAACGATATCGAGTATGCCAAAGGGGCCCGTTGGCGCTCCCGTGGCAACCATCCAAGTCTTGTCGATTGTTTGGGCATCGGCTACTTCGTTGACCAAAAGATCCGTTGCTGCCGATAGTAGCGGAACAAGTAAGGAGTTTACAATATAGCCAGGCTGCTCCTTATGCAGTGGCAGTGCAACCATCCCAATGGATTTTGAAAAGTTGACCACCTGCTCAAATACTGTTTTGTCTGTGCCTGGATGGCCCATAATTTCTGCTGTATTGTGCTTCCAGATCTCATTGGCAAAGTGTAAGGCCAAGAACTGTTTGGGGCGGCCGGTCTCCTCAGCAAACTGACTTGGTAGCAGCGTTGAGGAGTTTGTCGCAAAGATGGTTTTTGCAGGAGCGACCTTTGCCAGCTCGTTATAGAAACTAATTTTAATCGCCGGATTTTCGGGAATTGCTTCGATCAGAAAATCTGCGTTCGCTACTGCCGAAGTGAGGTTTGAATCGTAACTGAGTCTGTCGAAGGTTGAAGCCAATTGTTCTTGACTGGCATGAAGATCATGTGCGAAGGCCTTCGCCATAAGATCAAATTTAGCTTTCGCTTTGTCAAGTACCTCATCGTTGATATCATAAACGGTGACATCGTAGCCATGAAAAGCAGCTTGGAAAGCAATTTGATAACCTAAAACTCCGCTGCCTGCTATCGTAATATTTTTAAAGTCCATGATGTTATTATTTTTTTTCAATTCGTAAAAACATACGCCGCGAAACCATGGCGCATGCTGTGATCCTTATCCTTTAATTCCTTTTAACCAATCTTTGAATTTGCTGATCTGTTCTGTGAGAAAGGATTCCTGCTCTTCCTCGTCCGCGGAACCAAGCGGTAGGATATGTTCAAAATAAGTGCCTTTCAATAGTTTACGCAGTAAACCTTCTCCTATAAACGGTTTGTCGTCATTTAACGTTTTGGCCGCTTTTAAGAGATGACGGATGTCGTATTGAAGGGGATTGATATCTGGAACCTGTTTATTTAAGTTTAAAAGTTCATATACGGCAATCCGTGCTGTACGTACTGAGCTTTCCATGGTAAAAACCACATCGTTATTAGTTTCGACAAACTGACCGACCAAGCCAAGATTTTTGCAGCCTTCAGGGACAACTCTTGGACGGTCACCCTTTGCTCTAGGCATAAACATAGACGTAATGTAGGGCATAAACGCCGTACGCACAATGGTATTTGTGATAACATCGTCCAGTTGCTCAATAATTCCCAGATGGTAACATAACTCGGCTAGAATTTCATCTCCCGTACATTGGGGCATTGGCTTTTTAATGTAATTTCCTTCTTTATCCATAAATAAGGCATATACCCACAAGACAAGAACATCATCCGGTTGGCCAGGGAAGTGTGGCTGTCTATTACAGGTGAAACTCATCAGCCAATCGGAATCGGTAATGGTGATGATACCGCCAGTAACTGTTTTGCCGGAATAAGGGTCGTTGACGGAATATTCTTTTAGTTTTTCGACTAAAGCCGAAGGCTTACAAGTCAGCGTTGCAGACTCCCATGCTGATTTTTCGATTTTACTACAGAACTTTTCGGGTCTACCAAATATGGTCGATTTGGCAGCAAGGTTTTTCCAGAGCTTCCAGCCTGCACTCTGACCGCTGCTGCTGTTGTCGATACCGATAATCGGTGCGTTTTTGTTATCTCCATAAAAGGTGTCTTCGGTCATTGATCCGGTGGTAACAATGACGAAATCGTCTTTTCCAATTGGAATTTTCACCGCTTTACCATCTTGTTCTGTGATAAGCGCCTCCACGACTTTTCCTTCGGTATTGCTTTGGATATCGAGGTCTTTGACCAGCACATTAAACTGAATGTTTACGCCTTTGCTTTGGAGTACTTTGCGCAATGGGGTTACAAAAGTATCGTATTGATTGTATTTAGGGAATACCAATGACGAAAGGTCGTTCAGTCCATCGATCGCATGTAAAAAACGATGCATGTACAATTTCAGCTCAAGTAAACTATGCCAGTTTTCGAAAGCGAACATGGTACGCCAGAAGGTCCAGAAATTGCTGGATAAAAATGATTCGCTGAAGTAGTCTTCGATGGTTAAGTCATCTAAGTCTTCTTTATTTTTGAGCAGCAGGCGAATGATGGCCAGCTGATCCATTTTGCTCAATTCAAATTTACTGAAATCTTTTATTTTACCCAATTTATGAATGAGCCTGGCTTTCGAGTAATTGGGATCATTATCATTGATCAAACGGTACTCGTCCAAAACACTATACGGGGCAGGCATCTCCAATGCAGGGATATCCTGAAACATGTCCCAAAGATTTTCATAGGTCATATCCATTTCCCTGCCACCGCGGATGATATAACCATCGGCTGCGTTGCCAGCACCATCTAACGAGCCACCTTCCACATGGAGCTGTTCAAGAAAGGTGATGTTCTCCGCAGGAATATGTCCGTCACGGATAAAATAATAAGCCGCGGACATCCCTGCGATACCACTTCCGACGATGTAGATTTTACTGTCTTTATATGATTTTGGGGGAATGCCTTTATTGCGCTGATAATTACCGATCTGATCAGAAAAGGGCATCGATTTTTTTGGTGTATTACGTTGAACCTCTTTGCTCGAATCAGGTTCATGATTAACGTTTTTATATTCGGCAGATGCATTCAATACGTTGTCGAATTTGGAGGTGATTTCTTTCATGATACGTATGGTTTTTAATCCTTGACTAAAGTTACCGATACCATCTGAAACATTTGTGCCCTCAAATTCGCTATTGTTCTACCGAATTTCCGATTCCTACATATTTTGTTGCTTTCGGTATTCAGACGGCGATAAGGTGGAGTATTTTTTGAAAAAGCGACCGAATGCCGAAATGGAATGGAAGCCGATTTCATACGAAATTTGTGAAATTGTTTTTTCGGGGTTCCCCAGCAGCACATAGGCTTCTTTAAGTACATACTCGTCAATAATTTCATGCGGCGTTTTACCAGAGGCTCTCTTTACAACATGAATAAGGTATTTGTTTGAAATAAACAACTTATCGGCATAATACTGTACTTCTTTGTATCGACTTCCATAGCGTTGAACTAAGTTCGTAAACTTATAGAACAGATGATTTGTTTCTTGGGTACTGTCTGCAGGAATTTGTTGTTCGGTAGCCAATTCGTCGGCGATTTCCAATAATAAATTAAAGATGATTGTCCGAATGATGTCTGCTGTAAAACGTGTCGTCCGTAACGTAACATCATTAAAGTAGTCTATTAATTTGATTAATTTGTCAATGAGATTATCATTAGCGCTGACTATAGTAAAAGTCGAGTTCTTAAAAAATCCCAGTTGCTCAATAAAAAATGGATTGACAATATGTTTAAGAAGAAATGCTTTGTCAAAGAAAATAAGCTTCATTCTAAAGTTAGGACTGACCTGTGAAAATCGGATAATTGTTGTCGGTGCGGATACGAGAATCTTATGCTTTGAGAAATGGTATTCCTGATTATCGATTTCAATATTGATATCCCCTTCGGTACAGATACAGATCGCATAAAAGTCGATACGAAAAGCATTACTGGGGTATTCAAAAATCGGATTGCCAGAAGAAATGTAATAGGGGCGATGACAATTTACGCCAAAGAATGATAAGGTATCCTGAAGGCTTTCGTGTGCTTTACAGTTTGTTTTTACCTTAAGCTTCATGGATTTTTTGTTTGACTCGGGCATGGGCTGAAAAGATTGTTTCTAATAAACGAATGGGCTTTGTTTATTTGATTGCGGTTCGTTTGAGGATCAGTTTTTCGGTCGCAATAGCGTCTTCGATCCCGACGAAAAAACTCTTGAATCCGAATTTGCTTAACAGGCGTTTCGAAGCGGTGTTATCGGGATCAATAATGCCGATGACATCCTTATTTGGATCCAATGCTGTCGCTAGTGCGAGCATTGACTTACAAATCTGCGTCCCTAAACCTTTGCCCCAGTGTTCCTTGCGGAGCAAATAGCCTATTTCAAATACGGTTGCATCTTTTTTGTAGTTAACGAGCTTACAGTCCCCTAAAAGTTTTTGCGTATCTGCTTCAATTACTTTGAAATAACCTAAATCCGGATCTTGGTTGAGTTCGAGAATCGACTCGAATTTTTTTCGCGCCTGTGCGTTGGACAAGCCTTTGCCAGTAATATATTTCATGACATCATCCTCCTTCACCAAGTCGTGGAAGTCGGTGAAATCACCAGACACATATTTTTGAAAGAGAAGGGTATCAGACATAGCTTAATGTGTTTAGTTACAAGATAGGGTTGTTTTCCCTTAAATCAAATTGTGAGATCATAAATCATCATCTTTCTGTCTTATTTAGCTTTTTTACTGGTTTTAGTTTTGCAATTGAGTTAAATTGCGGTTACGAAAGGCGAAAGTTACGGCCAATATAAGTACACGGCATGCTTCATACCCATCCGATCTTATATTGACATCGCGAGACAACTACACATGAATGCGAATAATTTAAAACGATATAATTTATGATACAAGGCTTATACGAAACACATATCCAGGTTAGGGATTTAACCAAATCTGTCGCATTTTATACAGAAGTATTGGGATTACGTGTGGCACATCGCGATCCGACGCGTCCCATTGTTTTCCTATGGATTGGCCCCGGAAAAGACAATATGTTAGGCTTATGGCAGGAAGAAACAAATTTTCAGCCGAGACATTTTGCTTTTAGAGCGGATAAAGAAGATATACTGAATTACGCCGTGGACTATCTGAAAACTCGTGACCTGACCCCTTATAATTTTTTAAAAGATGGGATCGAAGCACCGATGGTCTTTGCATGGATGCCGGCATTGGCCATTTACTTTAATGATCCGGATGGCAATCAATTGGAGTTTATTGCAGTTTTGGAAGGAGAGGGTAGACCCGAATTAGGGGTGCTTTCCTATGAAGATTGGTTAGAGCATACAGGAAAGTAAGTCGTCATTTTAGCGACTTACTTTGCTGTTTATATTTTTCGGATCACCGCGAACACAACGTCTACTTCTCAGGTGGCGTTAATACGCTCACAGATAAGAATTGCTAGCCCTCACATCGTTCATTTTGAGTGTCATGCTTGTCGCTTCTGTTTCTATCCATCTTGTATATTCCTCAATAGCCTGCAAGCGAAGTTCGTCAGTAATATAACCTTCGATGACCATTTGTCGCGACTGGGCCACTTTGTTCCAGATGGCTAAGTTTACTCCAAAATTGTCTTCTCCTCTTTTATAAACTTGATCAGCATTGATCACGTGAATTGCATTGAACCCTGCTTCCTGTAGAAGTGCGGCTACTGTATCGGCAACCCGATTATTCATGCCTGCATCTTCTCGCCATCTAAGGAAAGTACGATAAAATTCAAGCATGCTCTCTGGTGGAGCGGGATTCCACTCGATCGTGGTATGGTTGTAATCTAAAATAGAAATTTGCCCAGCAGGCTTTAGCCAGGATTTGAAAAGATCCAGTGCTTTAGGAATATCGCTTAACCACTGCATGGTGCGCGCTGTAATAATCAAGTCAAACTCATGCGGCGGCTGGTAATCAAAAATATTACAGCAGACAAGACTTAAATTTCTAGTGCTAGCATACAGCTCCTTTCCACTGTCTATAAAAGCAGCAGTGTTATCCAGACCGATTATTGTCCCGTCACCGATATGTGCCGCAACCTCATTGGTCAGTGTACCTGTACCGCAGCCTACATCCAATATTTTCATTCCTGGAGACAGTAAGGGAATAATCGTTCTATAATCGGAAGATAATGTCCTTCTTTCAAATATCTTATTGGCCTGTTGATCCTTTCTGTCGATAAATTTATCTTTCATGAACATGGGTTTAGGTTTTTGTAAATATAGCTTTTGCATTCGTTTTAAAAAAGTCGCTATGCATCACTAAAATTCCATGCTTTCTAAGCAATAGTAAAAGCACCCTATTATTTACTTGATACCAAAGCTATACCAATACCTACATTAACCGTGATATAACAGGAAGACTACGCGGGGATAGCAGGGGGTTAACAGGGATATACCCCTGTTAACCCCCTGCTATCCCCTTGTTAAACCCCTATAAATACCTTGTTAGTTTACCAGTTGGTATTGTTTTAGTGTCAATTGGTGCACAACACAATAGCATCCCTATTAATACAGAAAAATGTCCTTTTAAGAGAGAAATAATCAGATTTTTTTTATATTATTTCACTGTATTCTTTAGAATAATTTTTATATTGTTGGACAACGATTCTATAACCGTTATAGTTGCACTAAAATATCCTGATGTTATGCGAAAAGTATTTAAAATGCTCATGCCAATTTATTGTGCTGTTTTTCTTTCAGCCTGTTCTTCTAACTACCTCATGACATTCAACGGCGAGAATGTAAAGAAAGATGAAGACAAAGGAACATTTTCTTTTGATAATGATACGCTACAAATCGATTATTCCTTTGCCGACCGAGATGGTCGAATTTATCTGCGGATAGAAAACAAAATTGATAAGCCGATCTTATGGGATCTTAAAAGTTCGGCCTTGGTTATTAACGGTAAAGCGGTAGGCTATTCAGCCGAAAAAGCCGATTTTAACGGAAAGGTGAACGCCTCTGTTTCCAATATAGATACTCGAAATACAACGTTATTCAACGACGCATGGGTTAATGGTTATATTACGGGATCGGTAAGTTTACCTAAAGATGTGGTACTTATCCCACCACATGCCTATGTGGATGGGCATTATTTTGATTTTAAAAATGATGTTAAAGCTATTGTACGATCATCTCGAAAAGAGAAAGTGTATATGTATGATATGAATGGGGAGAGTTATGCAGTGAAACTTGCGCGATTTGAAGGTGCTGAATCACCATACAGTTTAAGGAGCTATCTAAGTTATTCTATTTTGGAAGATGGTAAAGCAGTTGCTAAAACTACGGAGCAAAGATTTTATGCTGCCCAGCTTTGGCAGACGGGTGCTGTAGCGCTTAACAATATAATTGAATTATATAATAGGCGTGGGGATGTGGTGGCTGTTAAAGAGAAAAAAGGACAAGGAGCGATGATTGTTGGGGGAGCCTTGGCGCTCACTGCAGTGGCTGCCGCAATTGACCCGAAAGAAGGGCAATAGCATCCAGACTTAACCATGAAAGCTAGATTGACCAATAATAAAGGCACTCCGATTTGTTGAATTCGTATAGCCATTTCAATGTATGGAAATTTAGGAAATTTTAAGAACCGAACCCGTCTAAATCGGGTTCGGTTTTTGTTAGTTATGAGAACTTCAAATTCATGAGCGTCTTAGTTGACCGACGTACCATCTATAATCTCTTCATCTGCTTTGCTGACCAGCGTAACGCCCCCCTTTAAGTCACCAAAAATTTCGGTCTGACCATTTATGCTGCGCCCTTTCTGAACCGGGAGACGTTGTGTTTTGCCAGCAACGACAGCAATTACAAAACTCCCTTCACCGGATGTAAATACCGCTGATTTTGGCACAACGAAAGTGCTGTCTTGGGAAGTCAAAGGCAATTCGACCTCGGCGACCATACCGGGCAATAGCTTGTTGTCGGTATTGATAATATCAATTTCTACCCGTTCAGCTCTTAACCGGCTGTCCAATGCCCCCGATTTACGTGCGATCTTACCGGAGAATGTTTGTCCAGGCAATGATTTGACCGTAAATTGTAAGGGCTGGTTTTCCGCTAAAAAACCCGAATATTGTTCTGGAACAGCAACGGCTAACCGGAGTTTACGTTGTTGTTGAATGGTCATGATGGGCATTTCCGAACCACGGCCAGCAGGTCCGACATAAGCGCCCTGATTGACATTTCTTGTAGCGATGACACCATCAAAGGGCGCCCTGATTTCTAAATAATTCAATAGATTTTGAACTTCGGCGTAGGCGGATTTAGCGGCTTGATATTGTGCAAAATCGGCATTCTTTTTTGCTTCGGCCACCTCTAGATCCAGTCTCGCCACCGTTCCCTCGACTTTACTGGTTTCAAAGAGTCTGTCGTAAGTGCTTTTGGTCGCCATATAGATGGCCTCCTGGGATTTGAAACGTGATTTTGCGGCTGATAGTTGTGAACTTAATTCGGGAGCCTCCAATACAGCTAATAGCTGACCGGCATGCACTTGACTTCCGATGTCCACATTGAGGCTCTTGACATAACTGCTTACCTTGGCGTATATCTCGACCTGTTGGAATCCCGTGATTTCCCCAGGAATCTGCATTTTATTTGTTAATTTCTGTTTGGTGGGTACAAAGGTCTCCATTGCCGGAGCTGCAGCTTCGGGACTTTCTTTTTTTGCATTTTCCTCAGCAGCCGAATGGCATCCGGCTAAGGATGCGATCAGACCGGCGATAGCTACTATTTTGAACAAATTATTTTTCATATTTTATAGATGATACTGCTTTTACGATAAAGGTTTTAATGCGGCAATATAGTGCTTGCTGTCTTTGTCTTCAGGATCTAATGAGATCGATTGTGTACTGCTTTTTTCCTGCGCCCAGGCAAATATGAGAGGTAAGATGACGAGTACGGCAAAAGTCGAAAATAGTAATCCGCCAATGACGGCCCTACCGAGTGGTGAAACTTGTTCGCCACCTTCGCCATGGCCAATGGCCATAGGGAGCATGCCTACAATCATGGCCAAACTGGTCATGATAATAGGCCGGAGCCGTAAGGATGCTGCCTCACGGGCTGCAGCCAGCGCATCGCCATGATGCCGACGGATATGTTCGGCATTGGTGATGAGCAAAACAGCATTCGCAATGGATACACCCACCGACATGATAATTCCCATATAGGATTGTAAGTTGAGGGTAGATCCTGTCAACAACAGCAGAAGCAATGAGCCCAGCACAACCGCAGGCACTGTCGTGAGCACAACCATAGAAACTTTGAACGATTGAAAGTTAGCCGATAGCATCAGGAATATAACGATAATGGCCACAGCTAGACCCGATTCGAGGCTGCTCATGGTCTCTAACAATACTTTTCCAAGTCCTATTTGCTCCATGGATAGCCCACGAGGGAGTTCACCAAGGGCTTTGATACTGCGCTGTACATCCTTGGAGGCTGTTTTTAAATCGGTATGATCAATATTTGCTGTAACTGATACATAGGGCATTGCCCCTAGATTGTCGTTTTCGCCATAAGTAAAGGACGGTGTGATCGTCGCAACGTCGCTCAGAATAGGACGCGCTGAATTTTTCAACAAAGGAATTTCACCGATTTCTTTCTCATCTTTCATTTTATCGATAGGAACCTGAACCTGGACGTTGTAGGAAAGCCCGGCTTTTTCATCGATCCAGGTGTTCTTTTCCGTATAGCGTGAAGAAGAAGTAGAAGCGATGAGTGATCGTGTGACTTCGCTGAGGTCAACGCCCAATTGTGCAGCCCTAATGCGATCTATCTTAATGTCGTACGAAGGATATTTGATGGATTGTGCTAGTTGCACATCTCTAAAGTAAGGGATTGTTTTTAATTCTGCAATCAATTTACCGGCGTACTTCTCGTTGTTCTTTTTGTTTTTTCCTGCAATCCGAACTTCAATAGGTGTGGGCGATCCTTGACTTAACACTTTATCGGTAAGTTCGATCGGTTCAAAAGATACTTGCACATCTGGCAATGCAGCTTTAAGCCGCTTGCGGTACTCATCACGGAAACTGTCCATATCGTGATGGTAGTCTTTCAGTGCAATCTGGAAAACAGCTTCATGTGGACCAGCCATGAAAAGATAGATCGGCGAAACGGAAAATTGCCCCGGATGTTGCCCGATATAGACAGATGATATGCTGATATGTTCTTTCCCAACCAGTTTTTCCAATTCGGCCAGCGCTAGTTTTGCTTTTTCTTCGGTGCGCTCGATCCGTGTGCCTTCCGCTGCACGAAGACGCATTTGGAACTGTCCCGAGTTGACCCTCGGAAATACATCCTGGCCGATTGTGGAAAGTAAAATGACAACAAGACTTATTGCTCCCAGCAGATAAACTACAGTAATGGTTTTCTTCCTTTTGAACAAACGGTCGATCATTTTCATGAACCTGTTTCTGAACCGTTCAAAAATACTGATCTTTCCATCGTTGTTAAAGTCTTCCCGTTCCACCAATAGTTTCTTCTGATCCAGGGTATCCTGCTCGGATGCTACGGTCAGTCCAGTTGCAGCAAATTGCGCTTCATCTGCATTTAAACCCTCGGATTTGGTCGCATGTGGAGCCTTATGCGCATGATCTTTCATCAGCCAGTTGGCCATGATGGGAACAAATGTCTGCGAAAGGAGAAAGGATATGATCATGGAGAAGCCAATGGACAGGGCCAAGGGAAGAAATAACGAACCCGGGATGCCTGTCATGGTAAATGCTGGCGCAAATACGGCTAGTATACAGAGCAGGATCAATAATTTGGGTAAGGCGATCTCTTTACAGGCATCCCAGATCGCCAGGGCTTTGGGTTTACCCATATCCAGATGCTGGTGTATATTCTCGATCGTTACCGTACTTTCGTCGACCAGGATACCAATAGCCAAAGCCAGTCCACTGAGGGACATGAGGTTGATGGTCTGCCCGAAAAGTTTCAGAAAGAGCACGCCGGATATCACGGATATCGGTATGGTTAGGATAACAATCAGCGCAGCTCTCCGATCACCTAAAAATAGGAGCACCATAAGTCCGGTCAGGATAGCGCCGATGGCACCTTCGGTAATCAGACTCTTTACGGAATTGATGACATAGACGGATTGATCAAATTCATAGGATAATTTGACGTCGTCGGGTAAATTCTCCTGAATCTTTGGTAAGGCTGATTTTAAATTCTGCACGACCTCCCAGGTTGAGGCGTCGCCGGCTTTGGCAATACTAACGTACACAGAACGTTTGCCGTTGACCAAAGCATAGCCTGCGGTAACGTCGGCACCATCTTTTACGGTAGCAATATCGCCAAGGTAAAGATTTTGTACTCCACCTTTAAATAGCGGGATTTTTTCAAAATCTTTGACCTCTTTGATCGTATTGTTCGTTGGTGTAATGTAGTTTTTGTCCTGAATACGTACGTTTCCTGCCGGAGCGGTTTGATTGTTTAGTCTTAGCGCTTCTACGACCTGATCGGGCGTCATATGGTGGCTACGCATTAAATCGGGATCAACGTTGACCTCAATGGTACGTGGACTTCCCCCAAAAGGAGGTGGCGACAATAGACCGGGGATTGACGTAAACGATGCCCGGACATAGACGTTGGCCAGATCTTGCAGTTCATTATTGGATCGTTTGCTACTGCTCAAAACCAGTTGACCTACAGGAAGGGACGAGGCATCAAAGCGAATGATGAACGGCGGTTGCGAGCCTGGAGGAAAGGAGGCCTGGATCCGATTGGCCAGGGCGCTTAGCTCGGCTGCAGCCTGTGCCATGTTGGTGTCTTCGTAATACGATACTTTCATTAAGGTCAGACCTTGAATATTCTTGGTCTCAATAGACTTGACCCCATTGGCAAAAAGAAGGATATTGACGTAGTTTTTAGCAAAATAAGATTCCATCTGATCCGGCGAATAGCCACCAAATGGATGAGCAATATAAATAACCGGAAGGTTCATTTTTGGCAGGATATCCACCTTGATCGATCGAACGGCACCTATGCCAAAGACAATAAGTCCCAATACGAGTACGAGGATGGATATTGGCTTGCGTAAGGCAAAACGTATTAAATTCATGTAATGTTATTTATAGTTCGTTGTTGAAAATATCAAAATCTCCCGCGGCTGCGGCTTTGAGTAACAGTGACTGCCAAAGGTTAATGTGGACGATCTCTCGGTCAGTTTCGGCTCTATTGAGTGTGTAAAGGGTCTGTGTAACGTCTACAAGTGTCGCTAGACCGTTTTTATACATCGTCATTTTTTGGTGGTAAGCTTGCTGAGCTGCCGACACTTGTCGGGGAGCTTCTAAATCACTTTTTAGGGCCAGTTGGATTTTCACATCAGCAGCATCCAGCTGTGCGGTCAATTGGGCTTCGGCAGTTTGGTATTCTTCTCTTAGGGCATCATTGGTAAAGCGTTGTGCACTGATTTTTTTATTAATGCGTGCAATCGAAGTCAGATTCCAGTTTATGCCCAATCCCAAGAGATAATTTTGCCTACTGGGACGAACCCCTTGCCAATAATTTGTGCTGTAGGCTTGTAAATCCGTGATGTAGTCGCTCTTAAAACCAGAACCCCTGGTCTGGAAGACACCGAATGCGCTTACCGTAGGAAGATACTCTTTGGTGGATAGTTTTATTTGTTGGTCGCCTAGGTCAATGTTGCTTTGATAAAATTGCAGCAAAGGGTTGTTTTCAATCAAATTGTTGGAAAGAGGTGTGCGCTGGACAGGTGTTTTCTCCACCAGGGCAGTATCTATTTGAAGTTCCTTGGTTGGAATCCCCATTAATACCGTCAACTTATTGTTTTGCTCCTTCACATTTTCGCTGGCCTGGTTGAGACTGATTTTTGCACGCGATACTTCCGCTGAAGCGAGTGTAGAATCTACCCCGGGCAATAGTCCATTTTTTACTTTGGTGGCAGCAATATTTAAAAATACGAGTGCACGATTGAGATTCATCTGTTGATTTTTTTCCAATCGTTGACTGGCCAATAAATTGAGGTAAGCTGCGGCAATCTTGACTTTATGCTGGAACCTTTCCTGAGCGAGATCCGCCTGTCGTCTTTTAACGTCAGATTTAGCCAATTCGATGCGTTCTTTTTTTCGTCCAAAGGTGTAAATGTCCCAATTGACATTGGCTAAGTAAAGTGCACCAAATGCAGCATTCCAATTTTGTTCCGGAAGGGCTACTCCCGACGAAGCCACACCAAGTCCACCAAATCCATACAGCGGGCCATTTTGTCCGTTAATGGTCCCAAAATCCTGTTGAGCGACGATGTTCAGGTTGGGCCAAAAGTCGCGTTTGACTTGTTCATTGGTCTGCCGGGAAGACTGGAGATAATATTCCTTTGCCTTGATCATTCCATAATTTGCAATGCCTTGTTCTACCGCGTCTCGGAGCGTAAGTTGCTGAGCGAAGGAAGAGGATGTCGCAAGTGATACAGCCAGTGATAGCACTAAATTTAATTTCAGCATAGGTTATCTATCATTTATGGACACGAAGATAGTAAGGACAGCAACCCCGATGTCCCTTTAAAATGATCTATGGCATTTAAAAGTGACCAATTTAATTCGTCATTTATTTTTCTCCTGTTTTAAACTTAAAGCTTTTACTTTGTAACAGAATTTTAACAAAATAAGGATGATGAGAAAGGTTTTAGAGAACAAGATAATACAAGAGATCGTTCTATTGATCTTTTCATTTATCCTTTTTACGTTGAACGACTGGATTTTGATCTTGAGCTGGAAGGGCTTTCTGATGGGCGTGTTCTATTTTATGATCCTGTATGCGCACGCTCAGTTAAATCGTTTCTTTCTATTACCGCTGCTACTTAAGAAGAATAAACCCTTGTTGTATGTGTTCGCGTCGGTGGCAACCCTGCTCATTTTTGCAATCCTATTAAAAGAGCTAACGGACAACGTGATTTACAAGAATTGTTTTCTCTATAAGAATCTTGTACAGAAAACATTCCATTATCAATTTGGTGTACTATTGGGCTCGTTGATCTGTATATTGGGCAGTATACAATTTATCGAATTTTATCGCTTTCAACGGGTGAAGACCAGACGCGAACTGCTTTCCAATCAAACGCAACTGTCGCATTTAAAAAAGCAGCTCAACCCACATTTTCTATTCAACACGTTAAATACCATTTATGGTATTAATCTAAAGTATCCGGAACGTACTTCTGAATTGATCATCAAAGTGTCTCAGCTGCTTCGTTATCAAATGGAGAGCAGTGAACGGGAGTATGTGCCTATGGATGATGAAATTGATTTTATTTCAAGTTATATTGAACTCGAGCGCGAACGGTTAGGTTACCGAACAAAAATTGAATTTGATTATCAAAAAGAGGAAGATATCAATTATCAGATAGCGCCGATGCTATTGATTACTTTTGTAGAAAATGCTTTTAAACACGGAACCTGCAGTATTGAAGATTGTTTTGTACATATTTCGATCAAGATTGAAAAAGGGAACTTATATTTGCATGTACTGAATTCTGTTCCCATTAAGAAAAGGAATGTTTTTTCGGCGAAAATAGGTTTGGAAAATACAGTAGCGCGATTAAAGCTTTTGTATCCTAATCGGTATACATTAACGACGAATTCCAAGAAAGAGGAGTATGAGGTATCATTGGTTATCAATCTTTAAACAATGAATAAAAATAGCTGTATCGTGGTTGATGACGAACCTGCCGCGCATTATGTACTCGTAAATTATATTGAAAGAAGTACTGATCTGGAGTTGGTCGCTCAATGTTATAATGCTTTTGAGGCATTGGAGTTTCTTCGGGAGAACAAAGTAGATTTAATCTTCCTGGATATTGAAATGCCCGAAATTAATGGGATGGAGTTTCTGAAGATGCTGGATAACCCACCCAAGACGATTTTGACAACAGCCTATTCCGAATACGCACTGGAAAGCTATGATTATGGCGTTGTCGATTATTTATTAAAACCCATCTCGTTCCCCCGTTTTTTTAAGGCTGTTCAACGTTTTCTATCCTATAGCACGGTCCTACCACCCCAGGAAGAAGAACCCAAATCAATTAGTATACGCATGGATGGCCGTGTCATTGAGGTTAAATTAGCGCAGATTGATTTTATCCAGAGCTTTGGCAATTACGTGAAAATTGTCACTCCGGGACAAACTTATTTAACGGCAAGCACCACACAGCAAATTCTCACACAGGTGCCGGCATCAAAGTTTGTCCGTATCCACAAATCCTACATTGCTTCGATCAATAAGGTGATCAAATATGAGCATGGCATGGTACAGATCAATAATACTTCTTTACCTGTCGGTATTACTTTCCGTCGGGAATTGCAGGAGCGGCTAGCGAATAAATAGCGCCAAGCTAATGGTGATCTTATCGCTATGAACGAGTCAGTTGACTACCATTTCTCCTTTAATAGCGTTTCCAATTGACCGATTTCTTCCTGGTACATGGTTTTCTTTCTCGTTCCGAAGTAAAGGATATTTTCGACAGGCGATGTCCCTTCCCAGATTAGTTTTATTTTCCCGGAAGCAAGTGCTTCAGCACATAGGAAATCGGGAACGATGGAAAAGCCAGTATTGTTGCTTAAGCAGCGTATGATGGAGCTAATATTAGGAACGATATAATTGGGGCTAAAGTCTGGATGCTCGCCAAAGTGTGTTGACCAGTAGTTTTTTAAATGATCCATATCGGCAGCCGTGCTATACCATAATTGTTTTTTAAGGAGTTGAGCTGCTTCTTTAATTTTATTGTCGCTCAGCAGTGCTTCCAGTGTGGATGTATCCGTCTGACACCCCGCAATCAAGACAATGCGTTCTTTTGAGAACGCTTCGTATTGCAGGTTCTGCTGGTTTCCTTTTTGAGGCGTAATAATAAGGTCCAATAGGCCATTATCAAGATCCTGCTGCATCTGCGGGTATTCTCCAAATTTGATAATTAAATTGAAGGGGAGCTGGGCAATATGTTCTTCTAGGGTGTACTGAAAAGTCTCAAAACACATTCCGATACTGATCGTTATACGTTCGTCCAATGCACGTTTGTGAAAATGCTGTTCACCAGTTTCTAGTTTTTTAAGCGGATCAATCACATAGTTGTACAAGATTTTTCCCTTTTCGGTCGGCACCATTCTTCGCGCAGAGCGATCAAAAAGTTTGTACCCTGTAAACGCTTCCAGGGAATTCAGATGTAGGCTGACACCAGGTTGGGAAATAAACAATTCCTGTGCAGCTGCAGATAATGTTCCGGTTTCATAGATTGCCTTAAATGTACGAAGCCATTCTAAGTTCCATTTCATAGCTATTATTTTTATGATACAAATATATAATTTAAATTATTTTTATGATTTATAAAAATGATAGAAATTTGTATTATCAATAAGAAAAATTATAGAAATGAACATATTTATTATTAATGGCGGACAGAAATTCGCACACTCGGGAGGCTCTTTTAATACGACGATAACAAATTGGACCCTTGAAACATTGGGTGATAATGGATTTGAAACAAGGGTTACCAATATCAACGATGATTTTGATCCAATGGTTGAAGTTGAAAATTTTAAATGGGCAGAAATTATCATTTACCATTTTCCTGTATGGTGGTTTCAGGTTCCGAATCGTCTGAAGCTTTATATCGATGAGGTTTTTACGGCGGGTCACAACAACGGTATCTATAAACATGATGGTCGTTCACGTAACAATCCGGCCATTAACTATGGTACCGGTGGTTTGATGCAGGGTAAAAAATACCTGGTGACTTCGAGCTGGAATGCTCCTGAGACAGCCTTTACAATGGAAAATGAATTTTTTGATCAGCATTCCGTTGATGCCGGTGTTTTATTCGGTTTTCACAAGATGAATCAGTTTGCCGGATTGGAACATCTGGGAAGTTTCCATTTTCATGATATGGAGAAAGGTGCGTCTCAAGAACGTATTGACAATTACGAAAAGGAATATAAACAATATTTGGAAGAGGTGTTCCATTTGGAAACCACGATGAACTAAAATTTATTGATCGATAAATCGCTTTATCCGTGGCAGTATTGTGATGAGAAAAGATGGTAAAAAATATCATGTATTGTAGGCCGTGCGCAGGAGGAAGGTATTAACTAGAATTGAGGTATTGCGGTGGGTACCAAAATCAGTTGTGTTGCCTTGAATAAGCTTGTTTTATTCTGATTTAGTGACACGAATGATTTTGTTGGTACCTTGCTGAACAGCGACATCAACTTTATTTCGTTGCGTGTAGCTCTGTTGCAGGAGTTTTAATTTTTTGGTCAGTTGACCATCCTGATTATCTAACCAGAAGGTAGCTGCCATAATACCAATTTGAACTCTATAACTGGAGTCCGTTTCTAGAACAAGCTGCTCGATAACCTGATGTTGATACCAAGTGAGGTTTTTGTTTTCTTTTTGGGAAACACAGGCGTGTAGAAGAAATGCCAGAAGGGCTAGATAGCCGATTTTTAAAAGTTGACTGTGTATTAGGTTCATCACTAGTTTTTTTGTGTTGCACCAAATCTACTATTTTTGTCCAAATAATGAATTAACGTTGTGAGTTTTTACGCTCCCATTTAGACAGATACGCTTCATGTATTGACTAGGCTTCTCGCGTATGCGCCTTCAAGTAAATCTAAAAATGTATGAAGTTTGCTGTTCATTTCGCTGTAATCATAAGCCTGAATTTCGTCAGGTGATTGCACAAACTGGAGCGATTGGCTTTGAAGAAAGAGATCTTCTTCTGCAGCGATCAAAAGCCGGACGACTTCAGGTGTGAGTTCCATATGGCATTGAAATCCGTAGACGAGATTTGTATAGCGAACAATTTGCCGAGGGCAGCCGACGCTGCTTGCTAAGATTTTACTTTCTGGGCTAAGTCCAGGCATATCGCTGTGCCAATGTCCGACTGGTATCGGGCTGCCAAAATGAGCTATTTTGCTGTCTTGAATTCCTTCTGCTGTGAGCATGATCGGGAAAACTCCAATTTCTTTTTGCGGACTGTGTTCGTATGTTGCCGACAGCGCTTCGCCAATCAATTGTGCGCCCAGGCATATACCGACAACAGCCTTGCCTGCATTGATACATCGGCGGATAAAAGCGATTTCGGCTTTAGCGTCGAAATAAGGATATTCGATTTGGGATGAATCTGGACTTTGCGGTCCGCCCATAATGATCAACACATCGATGGAATCGATTTGTTCTGGCAAATGGTCCTGTCTATAGACGTGGGAAAAGGTGACCTCATGCTGTTGTTTTTCTGCCCAGGCTAAATAAGCTCCGGGTGCTTCGAAAACTTCGTGTTGTATAAAATGTATCCGCATTGCTTTTTATCTTATAGATTCTCATTCCAGTAATAACTATCTGGAGTAGGGCGCTGTCCAAAAATTGCCGTTCCTACCCTGACAATCGTCGCGCCTTCCGCTATCGCTATTTCTAAATCCCCGCTCATGCCCATCGACAGTTCTTTCATCGATACATCAGGAATAGCTAGGGCTATAATTTGTTGTTGAATGTGTTTAAGCAATTTGAAACAGGCTCTTACCTGTTCGGCCTCGGCACTCAATAGACCTATCGTCATCAGTCCTTTAATTTTTAGTGTGCTAAATGTGGCTATTTGCTGAACCAGATCGATGACTTTCTCTGGAGCAGCGCCATATTTGCTCTCTTCGAAGGAAGTGTTTACCTGGATGAGCACTTCCATGGTTTTATTTTCTTTTAAAAGGCGCTGATGCAATTTTTCGGCAAAATCTACACGATCTATTGAATGGATGCAGGATACATTATATTTGAGAATATCCTTGATTTTATTGGTTTGCAGGTGGCCAATAAAATGATTAACATGGGGAATAGCTTTTAAATACTCAAATTTGTCTTTCAGTTCCTGCACTTTATTCTCCGCTATCAACGTTTGTCCTGTACGTAGTGCAATTTCAATACGTTCGGCAGGTACAGTTTTAGTCGCTAGCAATAATTTTACTTCTCCGGGATTGCGCTGGTTTGCTTTGCACGCTTTGTCGATACGCTCTTGTATGATGCGTATATTTTCTGTAATAAACTCATCCATGTTGCGGTTGTATTGTTTGTTATTGAAGTCAAAATTACAGCCAATTATTAAGAAAAAGCTAGTCCAATTTAGCTAATACAAGCTGGTCCAGTACGAGCGTCTCTACACGAGTGTTTTTAGGTAGACTGCTCGATCGGGAGCGGCTATTACTGAAATTAGTTTTCTTGCGTCTTGCCGGGCATATTTGGATTATATTGCTGTACATGTTCTGCCTTAGCATAGATATGAGGTCCATTCATATCAATTCCTGCGGTTAAAAAGTCGTCAAGAATTAACTGAAAAATTTCAGATCTTGCAAATTCAATTTCCGCAGATCTTTCAATAAAGACATTCAGCTCATAGAGTACATAAAAATCATCTAACTGTTTTTGTAGCACAAATGGTGCGGGATTAAGTTTAACTCTTTTTACGCGCGGTGGTATGTTTAAAAGCAACTCATGGATCCGTTGCCAAGGCTCTTCATAACCGACCGTTAATTCCACCTGAAAGCAGATTCCATCCTCTGAAAAGGTCGAGTAATTCACTGTATTTCCGGAAAGAACAGAGGAATTGGGAATCGTAATCTCCTCATTCTTTATGGTTCGAAGCCTGGTTACTAAGGGCGATTTTTCGATAACAACACCTGTTTTGTCGGCAATGGTGATGCGGTCTCCGATCCGGAAAGGACGCATATACGTGATTACAAGACCTGCAATGATATTGGAAATCGCAGAAGATGACCCTAAAGAGAACAGGATACCAATAAATACGGATATTCCTTTAAAGATATCTGAATTTGCTCCGGGTAAGTACGGGAATATGAGCACCAGCGTAAATGCGTGAAGCAGGAAACGAACGATGGTAAAGGTTGGCATGGCAAAATCACGGTGAAAACCGTTAATTTCTAATTTGCCCTTGTCAATCTCGCTAAAAATATATTTTATAAATCGAACAGCATAGCGCATGACGGCAAGTATCACTAAAATTGTGATCAGATTTGGAATATAATGCCATATGGCCAAGACTGCGGTTTTGAGCGGTTTTGTGAAAAGTCCGATCAGATTGGAAGCCCAGCTCTGTGTAAATGGGAAAACACTGAAAACAATAGGCAGAACGATAAAGGCGATTAGGATGATCAATCCCCAACGTAAGATATTAATCGCATGAATAAACATCCGTGTTTTTTGTACCGAAGTAACGAGTACGTAATTTTTGATCTTAATGTCTTTAATCCGCTGCGTTCGTTCCGTTAGTATGCGTCGTGTCCCGTATGCTTTTAACCTATTTATTAGTAAGATCAGAATAGAAAAAACAATGAGAATAAGGAGTACGAGCCCAATTCGGGTAAGAAGTTTTGTGATGCTGTTCGCGGCACGTTCAGCTGTGATGCTATCTTGAATCTTTTTTAGATAGTTTGCCGCAATTTCTTCTTTGCTTTTTCCTTCAAGAAGTGCATCAAGTTCGGTGACGGAAGTTATGATGAGATCTTTATAAACGATGTCGGCGCTGATTTCGCTGTTTTCGATTTTAAATGAATCTACTTTCACAAAATCATCTTCATAGAGATTGTGGATTCTGCTAACCACGTTGGAAGCGCGATCTTTGGCTAATGACGATCCAAGCTTATTGTAGATATAGAATAACGTGTCTTGAAACGGCGCGACTGCGTATCTTTTTGTGTTTTTTTTGATCGAGTCTACTTTGACTTTCAGTTGCTGCTGCCGAATCGTATTTTCTTCGTCAAACTCATTGAGCTGCTGTTTTAAGTTCTCCTTTTTGGGACTATTTTGACTTTTAAGGTCGGCAATTTCGTGCTGAAGCTTTACCCGTTCGAGCGAATCATTGATTTGCTGTTGCCTGATTCCATTCAGTAAGGAACTCAGATCCAGCTCTTTTTTATTGACCGAATCTATTTCTTGTGCATAGAGCTGTAAGCTTGTTGACAAAAGATAAGATAGGGTCACGAAGAAATAAATAGAAATACTTCTCATTGTGTTGTTGGTAAAATTGAATGCCGATTTTTATTAGGTCATTGAGCACATAACGATCGGACGGGTTCTCAAAGATAATAATTATCTTGATTAGATGGCAGCATGTCAAATATGATATAAATTGAAGGTAAAATGATACGATGCGACAGCTGAATTCCAATTATTCCAACTTTCTTTGTTAAAAGGATTGGGCAAATGCTCAATAGGGAAAACTGTATAGCTAATTTTATCCAAAAAATATGATTAAACCTTTTCAAAAATCTATTTATGCAATGAACAAACTTGGGAAGATGGGTCTCTGTATTGTTGTGGCCTGTGTTTCCGCTGTTTTAGATGGACAAGCCCAAGAACGCAAAGCTCCAGCTTATCCATTGATTACACACAACCCCAATTTCAGTATATGGTCCATGACGGACCAGCTTCATGCGTCGACAACGAAACACTGGACAGATGCTGATCATTCACTGTTGGGTTTAATTGATGTTGATGGCAATACTTATCGTTTTCTTGGCAAAGAAGAGCCTAGTTATGCGGTCATTCTACCGACTTCGGAAGATAAATCTTATACGGTACAGTATACTGAATCAAAGCCTCAAGGCGGCTGGGAGTCTTCCGCTTATAATACGAATACGTGGAAATCGGGACTTGCACCCATCGGTGATGATGCGCAGCAGGTAAAGACACTTTGGAAATCAGACGATATCTGGGTGAGACGTGAGTTTTCCGTTGCGGATCTGAAGGGTATCAATGAGCTGTTTCTAAAACTCAATCATGATGATAATATCGAAGTATTTTTGAATGGGAAGAAGGTTTACGAAAAGGTAGGTTGGACCAACAGCTTTCAATATTTGCCGATTGACAAGGCTAATTTAAAGGCCGGGCAAAATCATATTGCCATCCATTTGAAGAATAGTGCTGGCGGTCGTTACCTCGATTTTGGATTGGTTGACAGGCTTAAAGAGCGTGGGCCACGGATTCAGGAAGCGGTGCAAAAAGATGTGGAAATAACAGCGACGCGTACGGTCTATAATTTTCAGGCCGGTAAGGTGGATCTAAAATTAACCTTTACGTCGCCTTTGCTGATGGATGATCTGAATGTATTGGCTCGCCCCGTAAGCTATATCACATACAACGTAAAAGCAAATGATGGCAAGCAGCATGCGGTGAAAGTTTTTCTAAGTGCATCCTCAAATATTGCGGTGTATAAACCTTCACAGGAAGTAACCGCCGAAAAATATGAGACAGAAAAATTGTCTGTCCTAAAAACGGGAACGGTCGAACAACCCATTTTGCAGAAAGGGGCCGATGATATGCGGATAGACTGGGGGTATTTTTACGTTGCTTCGCCGAAGCGGGATAAAACGCAACAGTTTATTAGTCCGAGGGCCGGAGCTGTAGATGCCTTTAGAAAGGGAACGACGACCGCTGCAAAAACCGTTAAGGGTACATCACTTGCGCTGAACACTGTCATTCCATTTGGAACTGTGGGGGCGAAAGCGGAGGAGCGTTTTGTTGAGGTTGGCTACGATGAGATTTATGCGATTCAGTATTTCAACAATAACCTGAGACCATGGTGGAACAATTCTGGCAAAGAAACGATGGAAAATCAGTTGTCTTTGGCTGCAGATGAGTATCGTAATGTGCTCGATAAGTGCGTGGCATTCGACAAGGCGGTTTATGCGGATGCGCTCAAATCGGGTGGAAAAGAGTACGCACATCTTAGTATTCTAGCTTATCGCCAAAGCATAGCAGCACATACCTTGGTAAAAAGTCCGAAAAATGAACTATTATGGTTGTCGAAAGAAAATAATAGTGGTGGTTTTATCAATACGGTGGATGTCACTTATCCTTCAGCGCCCTTGTATCTGATCTATAATCCGGAGTTGTTGAAAGGGATGTTAAGTGGAATATTTTATTTCAGTGAGAGCGGTAAATATCCCTATCCTTGGGCCGCGCACGATTTGGGTACGTATCCATTGGCCAATGGTCAAACCTATGGTGAACCTATGCCTGTGGAGGAATCGGGCAATATGATTATTTTAACTGCGGCAATCGCGAAAGTGCAAGGAAATGCTGACTATGCCAAGAAGCATTGGAAAACCCTTACTACTTGGGTAGATTATCTTGTTAAAGACGGTTTTGATCCTAAGACACAGCTTTGTACAGACGATTTTGCCGGTCACCTTGCTCGAAATACGAACTTATCTGTCAAAGCAATTGTTGGTATCGCTTGTTATGCGCAGCTGGCTGAAGCAATTGGTGAAACAGCCATTGCAAAAAAATACCGTGCAATTGCGGAGGAAATGGTTCCAAGATGGATGGAAATGGCAGATGCTGGCGACCATTATGCGCTGACATTTGATGATAAAAATACTTGGAGTCAGAAATATAATTTGATCTGGGACAAAGTATTGGGATTAAATCTATTTCCTCAAAAGGTCTATGATACGGAAATTAAATATTACCTAACCAAGCAAAATAGATTCGGCATACCATTGGACAGCCGCAAAGCCTACACCAAAAACGACTGGATTCTTTGGACAGCATCATTTGCTCCATCAAGGGAAGCGTTTGAAGCTTTGGTAAAACCAGTGTATAACCATGCAATTCAAACGGAATCCCGCGTCCCTTTGAATGATTTTTATGATTCCAATACTGGAATTCGTGAAAATTTTAAGGCGCGTAGTGTCGTTGGAGGTTTTTATATGAAACTTTTAGCGGATAAGATGAAACAACAATAAATAAGAGCAATAAGCAAACTTCTAACGAAGTATTTAGTTTATGTTGTGAATAAGACGGCGGGCAATCAAAGAATTGCTCGCCGTTTTTTCGATAGATTGAATTTATCATTTAATTTCAAATAGTGTTTAAAATCTTTATATTTAGTAGGGCTAAGGCTAATTGGGATATGGAGATTCGAAAGTCATTAAAATCGGTTTTTGCTGGAAGCATTGGTTTAGTCACCCTATTAGCCCTTATTGGGCAATTTACATTAAGTGCTCTTGTCTCGAAGCTCGGCACAACCGATTATGTAATACAGTTTTTTAGTTATTTTACGATTTTAAGTAATGTCTTGGTGCTGTTATGTTGTTTTTTTACTGTTTTCTTGGCAAAAAGCCGATTGGGCATATTCTTCACTAACGCCCAAACAATTACTGCCGTCACACTTTACATACTTATTGTCGCGCTTATCTATAATAGCTTACTTCGTTTTTTGTTAAACACAAAAGGGATGCTGAGTTTGGTAGACGAGTTACTGCATGTTGTAACGCCTTTGAGTTTTTTCCTATTCTGGTGGCTATTTTGTAACAAAAAAGTGCTCCGTTGGCGCCAGATTTTCTATTGGTTGATTTTCCCATTAGGCTATTTATTGTATACCTTGTGGCATGGGTGGGTTTCCGGATTTTATCCTTATCCTTTTATGAATGTTTCTGAGTTGGGCATAGGAAGAGTTATTTTGAACAGTTTGGGAATGACTCTGGTGTTCGTCCTCATCGCCATGTTATTGATTGGATTGGGAAAATGGCAAAATAAATAGCGTACTCAACGTATTGAAAAATAAGAAAACTCAAAGCTGTTCGATATTGTTATATGACAGAACAGTTTCTATTTTATACTTTAATTGAATTGAAAATGGTTATACGATTTTTTGTCTGTGTCTCTTTGGTATTATGTACGATATGTTGTTTTGGTCAAGTTGATGTTGATAAAATGAGGGCCGAGTACGCTACCGCCGTTCAAAATAAGAAGCTCTGCGAAACGAATCTGAAACTATTGGAAAAATCCGCCAATTCCGCAACGGAGAAGGGTTACCTCGCTGCTTATGAAATTTTATGGGCCAAACATATGGGCAACCCTTTTTCGAAATTGGGTCAATTCAAAAAAGGAAAGAAGCTTTTAGAAGAAATGATCATGAAATATCCGGACAATATCGATTTACGGTTTATTCGATGGAGTGTACAGACGCATGCACCGTCTTTTTTAAGCTATGGTAAAGATCGATTGCGAGACAAGGAATATTTGGTAAAAAATTTGCATAAATTGCCCAACCCAAAAGGCAGGGAGGTGATCTACAAATATTTAAAAGAAGCCAATAGTTATCTTAAAGGTGACCATGCATTCTCGCAGGCCGAACTCAATCAGCTTGCCAAATAGAACGTATACTGTCTATCGTTAAGGAATGTAGTGCATGTATAGGTTCTAAATAGCATATTATACCATATACTGTATCACAATATATACTAGCGCAACATGTTCAACAAAATGATTGAACACAAAATTAGAAAGACCCCGTCATTTTCCTAATGTCGGGGTTCTGTTTTAAGAGGCCGCTGTGGATAGCCCCTTTTCCTTTATTATGATTGTTTTAAATCAGCATGCTTAGTCTCAATATAGTCGATTTGAATGGCCGATCGCGCGAATATTAAACGATGCGATGCGAATAATAACTAGCGGTTGTCAAAAGCTGGAGTACACTTATTTTTGTCTACATATCCCTTTGTAGTTTTAATACAGAAATGGTTACTAAATCATAAAAATTGACAGATGTTTAAAAATAGGAGACTCAGCAAAAATCCGCTTCATTATGTATATGCGGTATTATGGATTGTTTTATTTGGTTCAATCGCTTACTATATTTATTCGGGAGCAGCATTTAAACCCGACAATGGCAAAATTCATTTGGTAGCTATTCTTATCGCTTGGATGGTAGAGTATCTAGGACTTAAAATGACAAGTCTACTATTCTTAATTTATGGAATCTATCGAGCGATGACTACCGTATTTGACAAAACAGACTTGAGCACTGACAATTAACACGTCGCTGCAAAACCGCGTTTACATTCAAGAATATACTAGATTTTAACTTGCTATACGTGTTTTGACGGCGATGAAGGTTTTTCAAGACATTAGCTGAAGGTTTTTAAGACATTATATGCGCGATGGGTTGGAGGCTTTAGCAAAGCGGTTTTTTAAATGCTGCCTCCTTGAACGGCGCAGGCGTGATTTTTTTACAGGGTAATGTCTGTTCTTGGTAATATTGTTAAAAATTAAGGCGACTAGCAATAGAATGGTGCAGCCTGATAGTACCGGGCTTAATACATACCAGTATCCCAGTGATGCAATTTTCGTTCCGCTGCTGACTGCAATCAGCGCTGTTGCTCCACCCGGAGGATGCAAGGTACGGGTATACTGCATACACACAATTGACAAGGCAACAGCAGAAGGGGCTGTAAGCCAAATAATATCAGGAAGGAGCTGTGCCACTGTGACGCCAGCGATGGCAGAGACAACATGCCCACCGATTAGGTTGCGAGGCTGTGCTAGTGGGCTTTGTATGGCTCCATAAACCAAAACTGAAGAAGCTCCAAAAGAGCCTATCAAAAAGACATTTTCTATTGAGGGTAAGTGAAGTGATTGGATATAAGCGATAATGAATATCCCGACAAAGGCACCAATGAAGGACCAAAAATGTTCCCAAGGATCGACTAATGTCTCCCTATAGACCACGTATCGGTATATCCTTAATTTTCTTTGAAGATGCTGTTTCATTTTATGTGCAAATATAGATAGAACTAGCGTTCAAATTTTGTGCATTCTATCTCGATTTTTGAAGATTTTATACCATACAATAGCGATTAACGAAGCTTTGCAGGTATACGCTATTTGTCGGTATACGCTACTTGTCCCCCAAAGCTGTCCACCTGCTTTTTTTGAAGCAGTTGGCGGAATGTGGGTACCAATAGGTTATACGTTTAACAAGAGCTCTATTTAAGTAAGCTGCATATACATATGATAATATGCGCTACCTGCAACGTACGTTTTCTTCCCAATGTGAAAACCAATCCTTTCATAGAGCTTTCGCGCATTTGGATTCGCGAGGTCAACAAGTAAGCCAACCTGATTAAAGTGATTTTCTTTAGCATGTGTAATGGCATGGTGTAAAAGTTTGGTTCCGATACCTTTACCTCTTGCAGTGGGGGCAACAGCGATGGAATCGATATAAAATTCGCCACCGGCCGTTTCAGTTTCTGGAATCAAATTATTTGCGTAGTGCTCCGTTATAAGATCCAGGATAGGCTGTCTTAATTCAATAAACCGGTCACCATCGTAACCTGTCAATGAACCTATAATCCGGTCATCGACGTCAACGACCACAAAAGTGTTTTCATAGCTGTAGAGATTTCCTTTTTGTTGGAAAAGCTGCGTTAAAAAATGTACGGCTGCATGTTGATCTTCCTGTCGGATCAAGCGGAATATCATCTCTTCCATTGCCTGAAGCATAATTTCAGGAACACGGTGCGAATCGCTTGCTGTGGCTTTTCTAATTTTATAGTGGGTATCCATGATGGTAACAATAAAAACGAAGTTAGTAAACTTGATCGACTTTACTTAGACGATTTGATTTCCCTGCTTTGGGTCGAATATTTGATCAGGACAGTTGAATATCGATCTGCTTATATTCCTAAAATATTTCTTACTATTTTTAAAACGTGTTGTTGTATCTTAATAGAGGATGACAGCTTTTTGGATTAAAACAAAATATAATGATTGTAAGAGTTACAGTTTCTGCTTTTTTGGTTGCTATTTTTAGTCTCATCGCGACCCTACTTGTACATGAAGCAGATTTAAATATGATTTATGCGGCTTTCTGCTGTTCGCCGTATTTTATTATTCTCGCGTTGGTTTATTTTCATTTCGATGTTTTTAGGAAGAAATTTAGTAGGGTAGTGAAGCAAAAAATCGCTTTTGAATTTGGTTACGGATTTCTATTTTATTGCTTTTTTTCTTTCTTGCTTCCAGTATTACTTTATTTATTTACGTTAGATAATGCGTACGAACATCGTTATTATGCGGATTTAGTTGGGGTAATTAAGGAAATGCTGCCTTGGATGTTAACAATCAGTGCATTCCTCTCCTTATCGAGCGGCGTGATGATAATCTGGGCATTAACATCCTGGAAATATGTGCTGTTCACGCTATTCGGACTTCTGGTTTCACTCCCGGTTATATTTGCATTATCAACGACTATAAGCACATTTAATGAACTACGGGAGGAACGTCTCACGCAGGAAGATAATGTTAAGAACGGACGCTATACATGGTCCTGCTCGATGAGTAACCCAACAGCTTATCCGGTTCAGTTATATAATGGACGTTTTATCTTTCCAAAAGATGAGGATTACGAATTTACGTTTAGTGAGGGCAATATTGTGAACTATCATGGCGTGTGGGGACAAGCAGGAGGCGGTTCGTATGAACAAATGATGTCATTACCTAAAGCATTGGATGTGACTTGGTATTCATTCGTTGAAGATGCTTTTTATCGGATGGAGGGTGCGATTGATTACAATAAATTACGGACACTTTTCAGCACGTCATTTCAAGAAAAAGGAGCGAACAAAACTGTCGACGAACATTATAATAAGATTATTTTGGGTTTTGCTCCGGGGGGCGTACTGGTGATATGGGTCACGGGCACAGGACGTCGTCAAATTGAAATCGGCCGATACCAAGCTAAGAAAGTAGTGATCAAAGCTACGGATCAATACAAAGGAAATGGGGCGTATGGAAATATCTTTAATAAGGAATGGCGAGAAACGGTATTGTCCGACACTTCAATTATTCCTTCGGAGATTCAGCAAGCAATTGCAAATAAATCTATTCCGTATGGTTATTGGGATAAATTACGTATGCGTTATCAGTTGCAGCCAAAATTTATTTTTTCTTCCGACATTAAAACTTTCGATGCAGATTTTGAGTTTTTTAATGCAGAGCGTTTTGTCTTTGATGAGAGCGGCCGGTATATGGAAATGGAGGCTCGAGGCCTTCCGAAAGATATTTACATCAAATGGTATGATCAGCATAATAACCGCTGCGCCGCCCGGTTTATTTTTGATGAAGATGAAACTTTTAAAAACTTTGCTTCATTTTTCAGTGATAAAAGGGGGGATAGCGCCGAACTGGCGATCAGTGTTGATACAAAGACTAAAATAGCAACAGCGACGTTGAGTAATCATAGCGCGAAAAAGATGCTTTTAAAAACCGAGGTAATCGACTATGGAGCGCATTTTTAGCGCGTTGAGCTAACTCAGCAGTATCTTTACGGCATCCCATAAATCTCAACAGATTAGGTTTTCGCCTAAGTACTTTGTACAATAAGTACTGGAGTTAAGGAATGTTAAAACTGATATACAATCTTTTTATTTGGCTATATTCATAACAGCGTTTACATGTTATCGATAATGATAGCGCCAATTTAACGATAGCGCCAATTTAAATCTCTTTTCCAATCCTTATTGAGTCATAAGCAAATGGTACGATTGAGTTTAAAATTTTTTAGATTCATAATTCTTTTTAATCTATTGGTGACGGTCTGTATTCTTTGGCAGTCGCAACGTTTTATGTTGAGATCCATTGATACAGCGTCGTTCTTCATGTTCATATTCTGGTTGAAGGTTTTCGGTACTATTCTATCTGTTGCCGTCGAATATCTCTTTCACCTTTCTAAAAAGAAAATATTTCTTAAAAACCTCCACCTTTCGCCGAGTCGGATGCTAATAAGGCTTACTGGAATAGATTTGTTGTTATTTATAATACTATGTCTGATATTGAAATGCTTTATGATCGCAATTTATACCTAGATAGTCTATCGTTTAGCCGCGGTGGAAGAAAGATCATTTCAAATCTTTTTTTGACTTTTGGACCAAACGAGGTGATTGGAATATTGGGAAAAAATGGAAGCGGAAAGTCTACGCTAATGAAAATCATATTTGGAGAGACCAAACCTGATTTTGCATTTATGCGTTGCCAAGGTGTAAAATTTGAAAAGGGATACCGAACGAAGGAGATTGTATATCTGCCCCAAGAAGGCTTCTTACCTCGAGAATTGCGGCTTTCTGAAGCAATTCGTTTTTTTGAAATAGATGATTCTCATTTACTGGAACTTTCATTTATTCATGAAAATTTAAATAGGCATCTGGGTAACCTCTCGTTAGGAATGATCCGCTTTATTGAAACTTTAATACTATTGCATACCAAACATTCTTTTGTTTTACTTGATGAACCCTTTGTCGGACTTAGTCCTATTTTTATTGAGGTGATTAGCGCGCACATTGAACGTGTCAGGCATCGCAAAGGAATATTGATAGCTGACCACTATTTTAGGCAAGTAATGGATGTAAGCGATCGCTTATATCTCCTAAAGGACTCCCATTTGATCCATGTCTCGAATCAGGAGGATCTCGTATTTGAAGGGTATATAAAACAAATAGATTAATCAGGTAAGTTATACTAGATTAATCTATTTGATGCCATGAATGACTTATTGCTATAAAAAATTATTTAGCATTTTTTGCGGTAACATTAAGCTCGATGTCAACGTTTTGTGCAATCATCCAATCTTGTGGGTTACCTTCTGTACCGTAAGTAAGTCCCCAATCTTGTCTTTGGATCGTAAATTTAGAGTAGAATGTTACCTCGTCACCATTGAAGGTAATTTTTGCAGGGAACGTTACATTCACCGTTTTATCTTTGATCGTCAAATTACCACTAACTGTATTTGTTGCGTCAGCAACAACACTTTTTCCTTGTGCCGCATCGAATGGACCGACTTTGGTGATTTCAAATTTCGCAGTTGGATATTTGGCTACGTCAAAGAAATCAGCACTTTTTAAATGCGCATCCAAATCTGATGATTTTTTACCACCTGAAGTTGTAGGATCCACCGAAGCAGAATCGGTAAGAATAGAATTCACATCGATGGTGAAAGTACCACCGGTGACAGCATTATTTTCGACGGATAGCGTACCCTCGCTTTTCAGAACACCATATCTTGGATTTAAACCACCTTTGTGGTATCCAGTCCATTTCAACGAACTTTTATCTGCTTCAACAGTGTAAGTTTGTCCTTTTTGTTCAGTTACTTCCTGTGCAGTTGTTGTTGTTGCTTTATCACCATTTGTGTTTTGACAAGAAGCCAACAAGAGGATAAGGGCTAAACCCGAAATTAATTGCTTTTTCATTTTTTTATCGTTTTATTGTTATATGTTATATACGATTTAAACTTTGACAGCATCAACGCTGCCAATCTGAGCTTTTGATGCTGCTGGTACAAAGGTAGAATATAGATAGTTTATTTTTGGTATTAGTTTCCTTAAGGAAACTACTTTCCAAAAAGATAGTGCCTTATCACTTTATAAATCTGTATTTTTGTTGGAAATTTAGGTCAACGAAACGGAGACGCTCTAGTCAACTGATCTAAGAATGATCGTCTATGGAATTAAAAATACCACTGGCGGCCGGCAATAGAAGAATAAAAAATAGTGAAATGAAAAAGGAAGCAACTTTAACGTCGTCGGGTGTATGTAAAACGCGCATGTTAGCCATCAATGATAGCATGGAAATTTTGGCAGGAAAATGGAAATTCCATATCATCGGTACATTATTGTTAGTGGAGAAATTACGTTTTATGGAACTATTGCGCGAAGTAGATGGGATTGGAGCCAAAATGTTATCTAAGGAACTTCAGGATCTGGAAATGAATCAATTGATCAGAAGAACGGTGCTCAACACAAAGCCTTTGACTGTTGAATACGAATTGACTGAATGTGGTAAAACTTTGGGACCCATCATCGACGAAATTGCCAAATGGGGGATTACCTACCGCAGCAAGCTGCACACAAAACAGGAGGATGTTGTGTCTGAAATTTAGTGCTTGAAATCAAAACCGCGATAGAAATGTGCTTTTTTAAAGAAAACTGCTGCCGGATAAGCGCATACTAAAGTCTACAGGCATGTTCTAAGCGGGGAAGGGTTTTCAAGCAGTTCAGCTATGCGATTTTCTAGGTCTTCTAGATCGAAAGGCTTGGCAAGGTAGCTATCGGCTCCAGCCCGCTGTGCAAGCGTTTCAATATCGGTATTTGCAGATAGATAAATCACCGGGATATCTCGATATAAAGGATGATTTTTGAGTAGCCTGGTGGCTTCAACACCGCCTATTTTTGGAATCCAATTGTCCATCAGAATTAAATCTGGACGTACTTCCTCCACTTTTTCAATGATGTCATGAGAGGTTTGTGAAACGGCTATATTATAACCATTTGTTTCAAGAATTATTGTACATATTTCAAGGACATGCTTATCATCGTCCAACATCAGTATAGTTTTGCTTCCCATGGTATCGCTTAAAAAAGTGGTGCTAAATTAAATAAAAAGCGTTAGGGAAAGCATAGGGTAAAATACCGATTCGAATAAGTAGAAATGCGTATTTTAGCATAATTTGTAACTTAAAGCGATTCTAAGGTTGCCCATTTTGCTGCTGCATTTTTTTGAAATTCACTTGGAGTTAGCCCAAATGCTGCTTTAAAGCAGGTGGCAAAATAGCGGGGATCTGAGAAGCCTGTTTCAAAGGCGACTTCACTAACAGCAATGGATCGGTCTTTTTCCATGATCTGACACGCATGTTTTAGCCGTATATTTTTAATAAATTCACTGGGAGATACATTCAGCAGGACTTTGGTCTTTCGATATAGCGTTGATTTGGATAGGCCCAATATATCTCCCAGCTTGATCACGTCAAATTGATCGTCGGCAAGATGTTCTTCGACAACTTGAATCATCTTCTGAACAAATTTTTCATCTAAAGGTGTATGATCGAGTGTCGAAATATTAATTTGCGTGTTATGCTGAAAAACGAGTTGACGACAACGTTTATTAATAATAAAACTTTGGATTTTGGCTTCCAGAACCTTAATCTCAAAAGGCTTACTAATGTAACCGTCTGCGCCAGCTTGATAGCATTCTATACGATCTTCAATACTATTTTTGGCAGTCAGTAGCAAAATAGGGATATGATTGAACTCTGCATTGGATTTGATCGTCTTGCATAACTGGAGTCCATCGAGTTCAGGCATCATAATATCGCTCACAATGATATCTATTTCAGTATGTTCGAGCACTTCCAGACCTTTTAGTCCATTGTGCGCAATATGTACCTGATAATTTTGAGCTAAAATTCGCGCCATAGTCGAACGAAGTTCTTCATTGTCTTCCACCAACAGGAGGTTGAGCTTGGATTGTGTTGCATTTTTGGGTGTGCTATCATCAACGGTATTCGATTCCATAATGGTAGCCTTAATTTCTTCAACAAAGGGTTGTTCCATGACAGCGATCCCTTGGTTATGGTAATACAATTTATCTACCGGAACCGTGATTTGGAAGTTACTTCCGATATGGCGTTGGCTTTCTACATGAATTTTGCCATGATGCGCCTCTATCAGCTGTTTGGTCACGGATAGTCCTATACCATTACTTTCAAGATGTTTTGTGGACGTATTGGTGTAGAAAGCTGTGAAAATTTTCTCCATGTCTTCAGGATAAATTCCTATACCAGTATCGCGAACATAGATGAATAGTCTGTTGCAGCCCATGCTTTCCTCTACATGATAGGAGAGTGTAATCTTTCCACCTTGCTCCGTATATTTAAATGCATTGGATAAGAGATTGAACAAAATTTTGTCAATTTTGTCAACGTCATAGAAAAGGATTTCAGGACAGTCTCCATGCTGAATTTCAAAGTCGATTTTTTTCTTTTTGGCAATGGGGCCAAAATGCATGTCACCCAATTGGGTAACAAAAGAAGGGAAATTAGACGCGCTGATTTGCAGTTTCATGCTGTTATTTTCCATTCTTCGGAAGTCTAGGATTTGTTGGAGCAGCCGTTTTAGACGACTGAGGTTAAGACGCATTTTATCGAATTGTTCCAAATTATTCTTTGTAGTCATCTGCACATCGTCAACTAAACAAGAGATAATTGTAAGAGGCGTCAGCAGGTCGTGTGAAATATTGGTAAAATAACTGAGCTTGGACTGCGCAAGTTCTTTCGTCTTCTCCTTTTCGATCTGCGCTATCTTTAAATCACCGCTCAATTTAAGACGTTTGACAGAATAGCTAATAAAAAAGAAAGCAATGCCGGTAAACGCACAGGCGTATAGAAAATACGCTAAATTGCTCTCATAGAAGGCAGGCTTTTTTATGATTTCAATTTGAGTAGAAGCTGTATTCCACTGATTGTACAAATCGGTTGACTTGACTAAAAACCTGTACTTTCCTTTACTTAAATTGTTGTATGTCGCAAAAATACGATCTCGCGGAGCGTAGATCCATTCTTTATCTACCCCTTCTAATTTATAAGCATAACGTATTTTTCCTTTCTGGCTAAAAGGTAGGGCTGAAAACGATATTTCGATATTTTGGTCTTGGGGATTCAGTGTTAAACTAGCAATATCATCGCTAAATAGCTCCTTTTCTGATTCCAAAACAATGGATCTATTGTTTATTTTTATATCTGAAATAAGGACTTTTTCGTTAAAATCCGGTAAGATGCTGTGATCATCCAGTTGAACAATTCCATTGTACCCGCCAAAGTAAATGGTATTGGAGCTCCTGTCTACAGCAAAAGCCCGTTTTGAGAACATGTTGACTTGGAGGCTGTCAGCTGTAGAAAACTCACTTATATGCTTGTTCGCCTGGTTGATCTTGTATAAATTCCGTGTCGTAGACAGCCAGGTGTAGCGATCGAGACAGACAACATCGAGCAGTTGGTTTTTCTCAAATAATGTACTGTTGGCGATTTCTGATACTTTTTGGCCTGCGAGTTGATAATTCAGTAACCTATTATCTTTGGTGCCAATCCACAGATTACCGGCCCGATCAGCATCCATCGTTTCAATCTGATCCGTTCGTAATCCTGGCGTCTCCTTTCCAATGTGTCTGATTATGGACTGTAAATTGCGGTTATCGATACAATAGATTCCGTTTTCTTTGGTTGCGATCCAGATAAGGTTTCCCTTCCCTTGGGCAATCGCTACGGGCTGATCCTTTATCTTAGCAATCATCGTGATAGGTTCCGATTCCGACTTTTTTAGGAGGAGGCCCTGCGTCGTTGCAATCCAGAGTCGTTTTTGCGAATCCGTAAAGAAAAATGAAGGTTTACCTTGATGTCTGATCTGTTGAACTAAATCGATCTTCCGTAAGAATTTGATCGTATTGTTTTTCTTCTGAAAAACATTGATCGAAGCTTCATAGGCAGAGCCGACCCACAGTTCCTGTCCAAAATCTGTGGCACAGGTAACAGCACGGATCGAAATTAGATCCCTGAAATTGGAATTGCTGTATGTATTGAGCTGATTTGTTTTAGGAGATAGGCTACCAAATCCAAAACGTTCCAGATTGAACCAAAAGATTCCGGTTTGATCGCGATAGAGCATATTTAGATTTGGGGAAATACTATATAATGCCTTAATCTGTTTGAAACTATAGTTTTTAACGATTGGTTTGTCAAAGCTAAACATGAACACCCCTTTACCACCTACAGCGAGCCATAATGTGCCGTGTTTATCTTGGTAGATATCATTAAAAATATTTGTCGTGTTGTTGAAGTGGCTCGAAAGATCAATTTCTTGTAATTGACCATTTCGATATTGAAGTGTCGATATGCCCGAGAAAGACAACACCCAAATATAATGGCGGCTTCGATCCTGAAGAATGTTGTAGAAAAGATCCTCTTTACCGCCATGTCGGCGCTTATTTTTTATTTCAATTTCTCTGTAGGGATTAGTCGCCTGCAGCGGGTCGAATAAATAAATTCCATCTCCCCAGGTGCATATCCATAGTTGTCCATGGTCGTCTTCCATGAGTTTGAACGGATTGTTGCGTTGGCCTAGTCTAGGATAAGACTTTAATTTGTTGTTACCCTGACTTAACATAAATAAGCCGTCTCCCCAGACACCCAGCCAAATCCGAGCCTGGCTATCCTGAAAGATCGTATTAACGGTTTTGCCTCGCATGCTATTATTTAGAATAGAAGCACTTTGGGCGTTTGTCAAAGGCTTCAATGTGCTATCATAGATATAAATACCATCATCTGTTCCAATCCAAAGCCGTTTTGAACCGTCAACCAACAGGGTATTGACGCGAATGTTGGCTACCCGTGGATCATTCAGTGGGACAACCTTATAATTTCGCTTATCTAAAACATAAACACCTTTTTCTCCCCCTAAAATTAGTTTATTTTCGAATTCTATAAGCGTACGGATCGCTTGTTGACTGGTGGCTTTTCCGGCGGCATCCTTCAATTTAAAATTGAGGATATTATAAGCATCATAACGACTTAAACCCTGTGTGGAGGCATACCAGATGTATCCCTCCCGATCCTGTATCGTCTGATTGATCGTGAGGGAGGGAAGCTCATAATTTTTTGTTACGGGATCAAGCCCCATCTGTTGGCTATAAACAACAGTAGTCAAGGATAGATATAGATGCAAAAATGCAATAATCTGCCGAATACGTGCGCTCATCTTGATAATCTTTTAATCCACCTCTTTCAACATCCAGTTTAGTTAGCATTCTTATCCATCAATAGCTGCTGTGCTTCATTGACCGAAGCGGCTGGCAGTATGTCCTTTCACTCCTAGATAGCTGTGTCACTGGGCGAATAGCGGGAATCCAACTGAAAATTTTTAGGTTTATATGGATTAAAGATACAAATGTTTTTTAAATAAGTGTATATTGTACGTTTATTGAATCTGAAGTTACTCTACACGATTTTTAGACCTTCTAGACACAAAATGATCCCATTTTCGGTCATGATTAGTCTTTATTCAAACATCTACAAAATCGATTTGTGGTAGCTTTGTTTATCCCGGTTGGGGATCAAATTTATAAATCTCAAGACATGCGTATCAACTTTATTTTATGCCTATTACTTATAGGGCATTTTTCTTTTGGACAGAAACTAAAAAAAGAAGTTGTCCTTTCTCAACTCAAAAGTGCAAACGATTATTGGCAATCTCATCACAAGCCACAAGTTTGGGCATTTTGGGATCAGGCAGCTTACCATACTGGAAATATGGAATTCTATAAGATTTCCAATTCAAAAAGTGATCTGAAATATTCTGAGGACTGGGCCAAATTCAATGATTGGAAAGGTGCGAAATCAACCAACAAACAAGAGTGGAAATATAGTTATGGTGAAACGGATGATTATGTTCTTTTTGGAGATTGGCAGATTTGTTTCCAGACCTATATTGATCTTTATAATTTTTCACCAAGTCCCGAAAAGATAGCGCGTGCTAAAGAAGTTATGGACTATCAGATTCATACACCCAATACAGATTATTGGTGGTGGGCTGATGGTTTGTATATGGTCATGCCGGTGATGACCAAGATGTATAAATTGACGCAAGATCCACGCTATCTTGATAAAATGTATACCTATTTGCGCTACGCAGATAGTATTATGTTCGATCAGGATGAGCATTTATATTATCGCGATGCCAAATATGTCTATCCCAAACACCAGAGTCTCCACGGCAAGAAGGATTTTTGGGCGCGGGGTGATGGTTGGGTGTTTGCAGCCTTGGCAAAGGTTCTGCAAGATTTACCCAAAGCGGATAAGCATTACCATTATTACCATGAAAGGTTCAAAAAAATGGCACATGCAATCGTGAGCTGCCAGCAAGAGGAAGGGTTTTGGACGCGAAGTATGCTAGATCCTGAACATGCTCCTGGGCGGGAGACAAGCGGTACAGCTTTTTTTACCTATGGTTTACTTTGGGGGCTCAACCAGGGAATACTTATTGATCCGAAGTTTTCTAAAGCGGCGCTTAAGGGATGGAACTACCTCAGTGAAATTTCACTCCAAGCTGACGGAAGAATTGGATATGTACAGCCTATCGGTGAGAAAGCTATTCCCGGACAGGTTGTGGATGCGAATTCTACTGCTCCATTTGGTGTCGGTGCATTCTTATTGGCCGGAACAGAGATGTACCGTTATCTGAATAAAAAATAAGTGATGTATGAAGATGATAAATCAAGTTGTATTTTTCTTCCTTTTGCTGTGGGCAGGTCAATCTGTTCAGGGGCAAACTGTAAAAAAAACGTCTACTGTGCCTGATGAGGCAAGTAGAACGTTCTGGCTCCAAGAAATGGATCGCATGCTGCGGCCCGTATTAAGGAGTTTAGCACATGACAGTCTTCGATTAAATATGCCTCAGATGACATCCACGCAGGTGGATAACAGAGCGCATCGGATTAAAGTGCAGTACGTTGAGGTTTTGGGAAGGGTATTGTCCGGTATTGGTCCGTGGCTTTCATTGGATGGAGGGTCCAAAGCAGAAAGAAAGCTCCGCGATCAATACAGAGCATGGACTGTTCAGGGACTAAAAAATGCGTTAGATAGTAATGCGCGAGATTTTATGCGTTTTGATCTGGGCGGACAACAGCTTGTAGATGCATCTTTCATTGCTTTAGGTTTTATCCGGAGTCCATGGCTGTGGGATCACATTGATGAGCAAACTAGAAAAAATTTGATTGCATCGATCAAGATAACGCGTCAATTTCGGCCTGCCTATTCGAATTGGCTGCTATTTTCGGCGATGAACGAAGCTTTTTTAGCTCAATATTCTACCGATTGGGATGTAATGCGTGTGGACTATGCCCTGCAGCAGTTAGAGCAATGGTATGTCGGAGATGGTATGTATATGGATGGTCCGCATTATGCTTTTGATTACTACAATAGTTATGTCATTCATCCTTTTTTGGCAGGCATCATGGACATTATTCAATTGAAGACCAAACATTACGATAGCATGTTTGCTAAAATCAGCCTTCGTAATGAGCGATATGCCATCATCCAAGAGCGCTTAATCAATGCAGATGGTAGTTTTCCACCAACAGGAAGATCCGTAATTTATCGTGCTGCAGCCTTTCATCACTTAGCGGACATGGCGTTCAAGAAACGACTTCCTCAAGAACTGACCAATGGGCAGGTTCGGGGTGCGCTGTCTGCTGTGTTGAAAAAGACAACAGAAAATCCAGGTACCTACCAAAATGGCTGGTTGACATTGGGCCTGTATGGTAGCCAGCCTGGCTTGGCAGATTCGTATAATAATCAGGGTAGCCCTTATCTCTGTTCGGTTATTTTCTTGCCTTTAGGCTTGTCTGATGAGGATCCTTTCTGGACAAGTGAAGTTGAGGACTGGAGTGCCAAGCGAATTTGGTCGGGACAGGATTGGAGTAAGGACTATAGTAAAGCTATTCACTAAGATAGTGGCTGTGAATGAAAAGATATCGGATTCAAATATGTAGAATAGGAATGCTGTGCGCTTCATTCCTCTTGATTCTTTGTGCAGTGCAAGGACAAGAAATTAAGGAAACAATAGCCGGAAACGGATGGGCTAAGAATACGGTCAACACCGCTGTATTTCGGAAAAATTCCCTAACCAGCAACGGCAAATATCAATATATAGCCTATTACGATGGACAGGGATATGTTGTATTAGGGCGACGCCTACTATCCGGTAAGCTTTGGCAGCTCCGTCGCTCAGGTTATACCGGCAATGCCAAAGATGCGCATAACGTGATCAGCATCATGGTGGATCAGGAAGGATATCTGCATGTGTGCTGGGATCAGCATAATAGTCGATTGCGCTATGCGCGATCTATCCATCCGAATAGTCTTGTACTCGGTGAAGAGCAGATTATGGTCGGTCACAATGAAAGCCGGGTGACTTATCCTGAATTCTTAAAACTGCCCAATGGTGAGCTGTTATTTCTATATCGGGATGGTGGATCCGGGAATGGCAACCTTGTGGTGAATACGTACGATAGTAAACAGCAGCAATGGAAACGTATCCATAGCAATTTGATTGATGGGGAGGGAAAGAGAAATGCTTATTGGCAAAGTTATGTCGATAACCACGGAACGATACACCTCTCTTGGGTTTGGCGTGAAAGTCCAAATGTAGCGAGCAATCATGATATGGCTTATGCTTGTTCAAAGGATGGCGGATTAACATGGCAGCGAAGCGACGGAATAAGATATGACCTGCCCATGAAAGCATCTACGGCAGAGTATGCTGCCCGGATTCCGGAACGGCACGAACTAATCAATCAAACATCAATCGCTGCTGACGATAGTGGGAATCCTTTCATTGCTACTTACTGGCGTGCTCCAGCATCGGACATTCCGCAATATAAAGTTATTTATTTACAGGATGGTCAATGGAAGGTTCGATCTTTTGATTTTAGAGAAACCCCATTTAGCTTAAGTGGTGGTGGTACAAAGGAGATTCCTATTGCAAGACCACAGCTATTGGTTCGGGGTAAGGATAAGAAGATTGCATTAACATTGATCTTTCGTGATCAGGAAAGGGGCAGCCGGCCTTCGATTTTGACGTTACAGGGTATGCAGCAAGAATCGCCGAGGATTACTGATCTTTGTCAAGAATCTGTAGGAGCGTGGGAACCAACTTACGATACTGAGTTGTGGCGAAAGAAACGGAAAATTGCGCTATTCGTACAGGCTACGGTACAAAAAGATGGGGAGGGGTTAGCAGAAACGGATCCGACAGCAGTAAAAGTGCTGGAATGGCGCGACAAAGGGAGAAGAAAATGATAACATTAAGCAACATGAAAATAAAACAGGGCCTACTTAGACTGCTGGTGTTTAGCTGCGTTTTTCTTGGATTCGCAGCAACTGCTCTGAGCCAGAATAGTTCAGTTTTCGAACTGAAAAATCCAGATTTTAAAAAAAGTCCTTACACTGGACTAACACGCCAACATTGGATGGATGCTGCATCCTATCTGTTGGAAGGGGCATTTTCTGTCGTTAGCGACTTAAATAGCCCGATGTTATTTCCCAAGCAGCCTGGACGTAGCTACCCTAGAGATGGCGTGCACAATGAAACAGAACGATTAGAGGGGCTTTGCCGTACGCTTTTCATCGCTGTGCCGCTTTTAAAGAAAAATGCCGACTACGAGATCCGAGGTATTCGCGTAGCAGATTATTATAGGCATCAACTGGAACTGCTATTACATAAGGGCTCCGAAAGCTATATTGCCCCACTTCCAGAAAAAGGCGGGCCGAGTCAAAAGCTGGTCGAATTTGGAGGTTTGGCTGTGGCGCTAATGGCAGCGCCTGAAGTGCTTTGGGATCCGTTGCCACAACATACTAAAAATGAACTCGCACAAACCATGCTGAGTTATGGTAATGGACCAACGATACAGATGAATTGGCGATTTTTCAATATTATGATTTTAAGCTTTTTTAAAAGTAGAGGTTACCCCGTTCGGGAGGATTACCTGAAGGATTTATTGGACAAATGTCTTCAAGATTATAGGAGCGACGGCTGGTATAATGACAGTCCTTACTACGATTACTACAGTATGTGGGCTTTTCAGCTGTATGGATCGCTTTGGGCCGCTAATTATGGTGCGACGATGTACCCTGAACTTGCTGCAAAATTCAAATCGAATTTGCATGATGTGGTGAAAAGTTATCCCTATTTATTTAGCCGTAATGGTGAAATGATTATGTGGGGCCGTAGTATTTCGTATCGTATGGGGGCCGCAGTACCCTTTCCATTATTGGGGTTATTGGATGATCCTTCCATCAATTACGGTTGGATGCGGAGAATTGCTTCGGGTACTTTGTTGCAATTTTTAGAGCATCCCGATTTTCTTTCGGATGGTATTCCCAACCTAGGCTTTTATGGCGCTTTTGATCCTGCGGTACAGGAGTATAGTTGCCGGGGAAGTGCATATTGGCTGGGGAAATTCTTTTTAGGTCTATTGGTTCCGGAAAATAGCAGTTTTTGGACTGCTTCAGAAAATCAGGGTGCCTGGAATCGTCAGATTCCAAATGCGAAGGTGCTGAATACCTATATAGAGGGGGCACAAATGTTGATCACTGATTATAATAGCATCGGTGCCTCCGAAATCCGATCTTGGAATACCAGTAGGGACATCGGCTACTATCAAGGGACGGAAAATTACAATAAGCTTTCCTATAATAGTGCTTTTCCTTGGCAGGCCGATGGGAAGAACGGGGAAATTTCAATGAATTATACTTTTCAGACCCAACCTGCCAAGTGGGAATCACTTCGGATGTATCAATTTATCGGGTACGAGGAGGGAGTTTATCGCCGTACGGCGACCTTGGCTTCGGACACGAGTATACATCTATTCTTGGCAGAACGGACAATAGCAAATGGAATTTTGAGATGTGATCAATTACTTTCCGAAAAGCCTTTGGCCTTGCGGCTGGGGCATTATGCCCTCCCAAAATGGAAGGATCATCCTATCCATTCAGAAAAAATGGAGTATAACGGTAATGAGGCGATGATTTTAGATAATGGGCAATACCAATTGGCTATGGTAAGGCTCATGGGTTGGGAGGGAATGGAAAGCTTAAGTTGCCGAGGACTTCATCCTGTAGCGCAAGAGAGTGCTGTATTGAATTGTTTTGTAGGTGGAAAAAAGCCGCTAGGACAATGGTATGTCACCTTGCAGCTGTGGAAGAAATCGGGAGAAAAATGGACAAATGAAGAGCTTTTTCCGCAAGTGAAAGCAACGGATAAGAAAGTGGAGATTCGCTGGCGTAACGGAGAGAACTACATCTTTCCTACGCGCATTTAACAAACAGTAGTTATAAAGTGTAAAAGGGTTGCCAAAAAAATGGCAACCTTTTTTTATGGTCTAATAAGGCCACTCTTATCGCCTGTGTTTCCGATTGCCGTGGCTTTTTAAGCCTGGCTGATTAGGCTATCGCATCGTAATTGAATTGGTTTATCGTTGTTGAATGTCGATTTTTCAGCATTTTGAAGCGAATTTCAACTCAATTGAACTAAAATCAAACACCAAAATCTCGCTTCAGAGCTACTTTTGTCTTGGGTCCAAAACAATGTTGGACGAATTATTCACTTGTTTCTTTCAAAAGTTAGCGCACTATTTTTCGCAGGAAACAAGGACACCAATTGTAAACGACAGGCTATGAATTCAACTTGAGAAGAGTATCCATTGGACATTCTGGCATTGCTGGGTTGATTCCAGAAGCACGTAGAATATGAAAAACTAACCAAATCATTTATTAATAAATTATGTTAAAACATTATTATAACCGATATTCAAAAAAGGGCATTTTATTGAACAGCCTTTTTCTGATAGCCCTGTCCAGTTACGGGCAAAGTGCAAATGTGAAAGGGGTTGTTAAAGATACCTCGGGCAAGGGAATTGCAGGTGTTACGATTCGCGTAAAAGGCGGTGCGGAAACTGTGCAAACTAATGGACAGGGGAATTTTTCAATTCAGGCATCCCCAGGTAGCACCTTGATCATCACCTCCGTTGGTTTTAAGGAGAAGCAAATCACCATAGGGCAGCAGGCCAATCTGGACGTTGCACTTGTACCTGCAGAAAATGTTCTGGAAGAGCTTGTGGTGGTGGGCTATGGTAGTCAGAAACGATCGGATATAACCGGTTCGGTCGCTTCAGTTCCTAAAGACCGTCTATCAAAGATCCCTGTGAACAACGTCATGCAGGCCATTCAGGGTGCGGTGTCTAACGTGACGGTATCCCAGGTATCATCAATTCCTGGTGATGCGCCTTCGGTGCAGGTAAGAGGAAGAAACTCAATTAATGCAAATTCCCAACCTTACATTGTGGTAGATGGAATACCATTGTCTCGTACGGATGGCTCTATTAATGACATCAATCCCAATGATATTGAATCTGTCGAAATCCTGAAAGATCCTTCCGCTGTGGCTATTTATGGTGTAAATGGTTCGAACGGTGTGATATTGATTACTACAAAGAGAGGAACAACCGGTAAACCGTCCATTCGGTACAGTGGCTATGGCGGGGTAGAAAATATAGCGCACATCCTCGAACCTGTTTCTGGCGAGGAACTGTTAAAGCGTTATGCGGAATATGCCCGTATCACCAACACGAGTTTGTACAATGGCGGTCCGGTGCGCAATCAATACGAGTATGAAAATTATAAAAATGGCGTAACGACGGATTGGCTGGATGCGGTGATGCAGACTGGCGTCATACAAAACCACAACGTCAGTTTATCGGGCGGTAGTGAAAATGCCAAATATTTTGTGTCGGGCGATTATTTAAATGAAAAAGGAGTTTTGTTGGGTTACAATTACAAGCGTTACTCGTTCCGAACAAATACCGATTTTAAGGCCACCAAATACCTTTCGGTGGGTACGTCCTCCTTTATCGTTGCACACAATAGAGATGGCGGCCGGGCTAATTTGTTGCAAGCTGCGGCAATGAGTCCCTACGCGAGAATGTATAATGAGGATGGCTCTTTAACACAATACCCGATGTATTCTGAGCAACTGTGGTCCAATCCTTTGTTGCCAACAACTTTAGATCCACAGCGCCGGCAATTTAACATTAGCCTGAACGGCTATGCCGATTTGAATTTTGGTGAATTGTACAAGCCATTAGCAGGGTTGAAATATAAGTTGAATGCAGGTTATTCCTTTGTGCCGGTTAGAAACAATGAATACGAAGGTGAGTCGGTATATAATTTTGCTGGTCTTGGACGCATAACCAATAATGAAACACAGACTTATACCTTAGAAAATATATTGACCTACACCAAGAACTTTGGTAAGCACCATATTGACTTCACTGGACTATATGCGGCAAAAAGCAAATATTGGCAACAGGCAATTGCAACGGGCGAGATATTTCCCAATGATGCACTTGGTTGGGGAAATCTGGGTGCGGCGTCAACACAAAAGGTTTCTTCGAAGGCAGATTTATATCGTTCAATATCACAAATGGGCCGTTTAAATTATGCGTATGATAGTCGTTATATGCTGACCTTGACCGTTCGACGGGATGGTGCATCCGTTTTTGGCAGAAACAACAAGTATGGTACTTTTCCATCCGCAGCAGCAGCGTGGAATTTGCATAACGAATCCTTTATGCAAAATGCCAAACAGATTGTCAATAATTTAAAATGGCGTATTTCTTATGGTCTCTCGGGTAATGAGGCAATCGATATTTATCAGACTCAGTTTTTAATGAATTCGTATCCTATAGCGATGAATGGCTTGTCAAATACGGCCTTAACGATCCGAACCTTGATGGGTAATGATAATCTGCAATGGGAAAAAACAAAGGGCTTCAATACAGGGGTTGACTTTGGATTATTCAATAATCGGGTCTCAGGTAGTATTGACGTATACAAATCCAATACTTACGATATGCTATTAAAACAGCTTTTACCAAAGTTAACTGGATTTGCGGATGTATTTTCCAATATGGGCAAGATGCAGAACACAGGTGTTGATCTGACTTTAAATACCAAAAATATTGTAAAGGATCAATTTAACTGGTCGAGTACACTGGTTTTTTCCCGTAATAAAAATAAGATCACGGAAGTATATGGCAACGGGAAAGAGGATTTGGGCAATAGGTGGTTTATTGGACAGCCCATAGGAGTCATCTATGATTATACGAAAGTGGGTATCTGGCAGGCGGATGAGATTGCATCTGGAGTGAACAAGGGGTGGGATGATGCTGCGCAAGCGGGCGACCTTAAATTGGCCGATCTAAATGCCGATGGAAAGATTGATGACGGTGACCGGTCTGTTCTTGGGCAGACAGCACCGAAATGGACTGCGGGTTTAACCAATACGTTCACTTATAAAGCATTCACCTTAAATGTTTTTATCAATACTGTCCAAGGTGCATTGCGTAATAATCCACAAATAGGCGCCGCCTCGGACGAGATGGGACGTCGAAGCACACCTGCGGCCCTCGGATATTGGACGCCGGAAAACAAAAGTAATGAATGGCGTTCGCTGGGGAATCATTCCAATGTTCATGGATATGGCTTCCCTTCTAACGCAAGTTTCACCCGTTTGAAAGATGTAACCTTAAGTTATACAATGCCACAACCACTTGTGGAAAAAATTGGTGTTCAGGGGCTGACAGTATATGCGAGCGGTCGAAATCTGTATACCTGGACCAATTGGCTGGGCTGGGATCCGGAGGCTCGGGATATCGGACGAGGTTCTACAGATGACAATATCAACTATCCAATGGTGAGGACGTATGTTTTAGGCATTAACCTTAATTTTTAATGCTTAGACATTTATTTTTCAAAAATCAATTACATACACATGAAAAAGACGATTAACAATTATACCACCTTATTTTCCATATTGGCTTTGTTATCCGTAGGAGCCAGCTCTTGTGGTAAAGGCTATTTGGACGAGAAACCATATTCTAATTTCGATGCAACGAATGTTGATCCGACGACAGTGGAGAACAGGTTGCTGGGTTTACATTATAACTTTGCCCAGCTTTGGGGCTACAGTGGCAGGCAAGGATTTCTTTCCTGTTGGCAGATCGGGACAGATATTACGAGTGCTGGATCGACAGAGGGCGTTGAGAATCCTTTTTATCAATATGCCGATCTCAATTCAGAAAATGGAGGCGTAAGTTTCTTGTGGGAAAAATGCTATGCATTTATTAATAATGCCAACCTCATCATTGACGGAGTAGGCGATAGCAATCCGAAGGCCGCCGCTGAAGCACGATTTTTTCGCGCATACGCCTATAATATGCTGGTTACATTGTGGGGAGATGTACCTCTGTTGACCAGCTCCATTAAAGTGCCTTCATTTAATTATACACGAACCGCTGTTGCTGAAATTGACAAGGTTATCGCCGATGATTTGAATTATGCGGTTAAAGAACTTCCTGATCTTGCTACAGCGAGTACAGCTAGCCGAATTAATAAGGATATGGCGAGACAGCTCGCTGCAGAAGCTTTTTTACGTATTGGTATGCGTGACGCAAGCTATTTCGCACAAGCTGAAACGATGGCAACCGCTATTATCAATGGTGGTAACTATAAGTTGATTGAGGCACGTTATGGAAAATACCTGGCCGAAGGTGGTGATTACTTTAGGGATATGTTTCGTCAGGGAAATATGCGACGCAGGCAGGGAAACACCGAGGCCATCTGGACTTTTGAGTTGGAGTATAATCGTGAAGTTAATGGCGGCACGACCGATAGTCCACAACAACGCAGGGTATGGCAGCCGGCTTACCATAAATGGGATGGTATGGTCAATGCTGATTCGCTGGGTGGTAGAGGAAATGGCCGTTTACGATTGAGTAATTTTATGAAATATACGGTATGGAAAGGGCTGAAAGGCGATATCCGCAATAGCAATTTTAATATACGGAGGACAACCAATTATAATCGTCCAAATTTTACTGCAGAAATTGGTGTTGATGCGGATGGTTATCGGGTTGCAAAAGGTGCAGGAACTAAAAACATCGTCATCAAAACCGGAGATAAGGTCGTTCCTTTCCGTACCGATAGTTTGGAAGTCTGGTATCCATTTCCAACCAAATGGGGTGGTTATGATCCACTCGATGATTTTGGCTATGCGCTGGTGAAAGATTGGCCAGTCATGAGATTTGGGGAAACCTATTTGCTGCGTGCAGAAGCTCGGTTGCGGCAGGGAAATGCAGCCGGTGCCGCAGAGGATATCAATAAGCTGCGTGATCGCTCATTTAAAGCAGCACGTGCGGAGTCTGGTAATAATCAGTTAGGCAAAGTGGCCTCAAGTGATCTAACGGTAGATTTTATCTTAGATGAACGCGCCAGAGAACTGATTTCAGAAGAGAACCGTCGGATGACTTTAGTTCGAACCAATAAATTGAAAGAGCGGATTTTACGCAATGGGGATGCAGGACCTGCAAATAAGATAACAACTGGTTTTCAAGATTATAACGCTTTGTTACCTATTCCCTTAAGTGAAATTCAGCTGAACAATAAAGACGGTGACAACCTGAAACAAAATATAGGTTATAAATAGTATTTTTTTGCGGATTAAACGTTTATTGTGGGGGGTGAAAGCCCCTATTTGCAGGCAATGGGCTGATTAGAGAATCAGCCCATTGCTTTTTTTAGGATTAATGCTATTTTCGTATAAACAAAAAAGATATGAGTATAGCGTTAATCCTCAATCGAAGCAGGGCTGAGGAATGGAAGGTCGAAATCAATACGTATTTGCCGGAAGTGAAAGTGGAGATCTTCCCTGATATTGAAAATTATAGCGAGGTTGAATTTGCTCTTTGCTGGAAGCCTGAGGCGGATTATTATACTTATTTTCCCAATCTAAAAGTTATACAGTCTGGGGGTGCCGGAATAGATCACCTATTCCCCCAAAATATTCCATCTCATCTCCATATTTGTCGGATTATTGATCCCATGTTGAAAAGCGATATGTTTGAGCATGTTTTGACCTGTGTAATGCATTCGATGAAGAACTTTTCGACATATATAGATGAAAAAGAAAATAAACATTGGCGTCCCTTGTTGTATAAATCAATTGGAGAAACTACTATAACGGTATTAGGATTAGGTGAGATTGGGGGGTATGTGGCTGAGCAGTTGTTGCGGTTGGGTTTCCAGGTGAAAGGGTGGTCAAACTCTACAAAGGATTTTCCCGGAGTAACGTCGCTTACAGGAGCGGCAGGACTGGGTTTGGCGGTAGAAAATGCGGATTTTATCGTCAATATTTTACCATTAACCGATGCTACTCACGGTATTTTGGATCGTAATCTTTTTAATTTGTGCGCCAAAGGAACTGTCCTTGTAAATGTTGGCCGAGGTGACCATCTCGTGGAGAATGACTTGTTGCATGCAATTGCCGAGAAAAACATTGCTGAAGCTTATCTTGATGTATTTCATCAAGAGCCATTGCCGCAAGATCATCCGTTTTGGGACTGCCCCGCTATTATTATAACCCCACATGTTGCGAGTAGAACAAATATAGGCTCGTCAGTCTTACAGGTGGTGGATAATTATTGCAGAATGGCTGATGGGCGACCTTTGCTCAATGAAGTTTCTTTGGAAAAAGGTTATTAGAAATTTGAGCTTTAAGCAAGTTCTGCGATAGCAAGCTTGGTCGAGATTTGGTGGAATACATGGGCGATCTGATTTCTGATGATTTAATAGGCAAATGGATTTTATTTTTTATATTTATATAGTTAATTAACCTTGCACTATTAACAATTTATGAACGTACAAGTATCTACAAACTTTAGAAAACATGCGCGCAAAACAATCTTATCTATTGTCGTTTTTGCCGTCTGCTATATTGCCCTTTTGCTATTGTCAATAGGTATAACGGTTGGTTTTACCTTATTGGGGGGATTGATTTTTATTGCCAAACCTATATTTTTAACTGCAGTATTATGTTTGGGACTATTCGCTTCAGGTTTGACTATACTCTACTTTTTACTAAAATTTATTTTTGCGTCGACAAAAGTGGATACGGGGCATCTCACGCAGATAGCTGAACACGACGAACCACAATTATTTGCACTCATTCATACGGTGGTAAAAGAGGTTCACACCAGCTTTCCGAAGAAGGTGTTTTTGGCGCATGATGTGAATGCTTCTGTTTTTTATGACTCTAGTTTCTGGAGTATGTTTTTGCCTATTCGCAAAAACCTGCAGATTGGCGTAGGATTGGTCAATGCCGTTACGCAACAGGAATTGAAGGCTATTCTTGCCCATGAATTTGGCCACTTTTCACAGAGAAGCATGAAAGTTGGAAGTTATGTCTATCATGTCAATCAAATCATTTACAATATGCTTTATAAGAATGAATCGCTTAATAGTATGTTTGAAAAATGGGGGAATATCAGTGGATACTCGGGTATTTTTATTGGCATATCTGTTTTTATCATTCGACAGATTCAGAACATCTTGAAGCATCTTTATGAATATGTCAATATCAATTATTTGGCATTATCTAGAGAGATGGAATTCCATGCAGATGAAATAGCTGCACATGTGGCAGGGTCTCAGGCATTGGCCGATTCCCTATTGAGATTGAGTTTTGCCAATCATGCACTGACAGTTGTGCTCAACTTTTATGATATCAAATTTTCTGAAAATATAAAGAGCAATAACATTTATCCCGAGCACAGCTGTGTCATGCAGATGTTTGCGGAAAGGAATAGGTATCAGATGCGGAACGGTCTGCCACAGATTGAAATGGCAACATTAAAAAAGTATGATAAATCAAAATTAAATCTTGAAAACCAATGGTCATCCCATCCTTCGGATGAAGATCGGGTAAAAGCATTACAGACACTCAATATTGTAAAACAGGAGACCAACAATGAGCCAGCTATTGCGTTGCTTTCTAATGATGCTGCAGTGGCTAATCAAATCTCTGATAAATTATTCTCGGCGATCCAGTATGAGCAGATACCATCACCTTTAGCCTTAACCGAATTTACGGAGGATTTTGAGAAGCGGATAGATCGGTACGCGTTTGATCAGAAATTCAATGACTTTTACGACTATACTCATCCCGTACGAAGTGGTGCGTCCCCGCTATCCCAAAAGCAGATCCAACCATCGTTTAAAGAACTATTTGCCGAAAATAGAGTTGAAGCGCTTTATGAACTCAATAGTCTGAAAAATGATCAATATGTAGTTGAAGCAATTAGTAAGGGTGAAATAAAGGTAAAAACGTTCGATTATGATGGTAAAAAATATAAAGTCTCAGATGCAATCGTATTACTCCAAAATATTACGGCTGACATCAGTAGTATGGAACAGAAAATTGCAGATTATCATCAGGAGATTCTCTATTACTTTCAACAGCTCGCGGATGTTCAGGGAAAACGCTCAGAATTTGATGAAAAATATGAGGACTTTGTTGCGTTTAATAGCGATTACGAAGCTGGAGAAATCCAATATAATGAGATGGTAAAGAACACTGCCTTTTTATATCAGACGCTTCCTTTTTCCGATATTGAATCTAAAATAAGCGATCTTAAAAGAAGTGAAGAGAAATTTAAGAAGCATCTTGCGGTATTACTCGAACTTCCTGATAGCAAAAACAACTTAGAACAGGGTTTGTTCGATTCCTTAGTTAGCTATACAAACAGTGAACAGTTATATTTTTATGTAGATCGCTATAATGAGGAGAATTTAAAAATCCTGTTGAATGCCATTTCCATGTACAAGAATTTGTTGGAAGATAATCATTTTGCGAAGAAAAAGTGCTTGTTAGATTTTATGCTTGTGCTGGAAGAAAATAAGGGATAAGATAGGATGGTTTTAGTTGGGGTGTAATGATCCGCTTGAAGACTGGAATTTTTGAAGAAAACCTACACTTTCCTTCAAAAGTGTAGGTTGGGTCAACGCACTTTTGGCCTATAGATTCTGCGAATCCGCAGAGGGTCCATAACTCGCTGGTAAAGGAATATCGTTGAGCCTATAATACACGCCTAATTGTGCCCTGTGATGTGTAATCTGATTTAATGCGTGACGAATCGCCTCATATTTGCTCCAACTTGCCAATACATGGCCGTCATTTTTAATTGCCCAGCTTTCACTCAAATCTTCCTCTTGCGCTTTTTCTAAGGCATTTATCCCAGCTTCATATGCTTCGTCCAATTTTTTTAAAAGATCTTCCGATGTCGATAGGCTTGTAGGGGCGTAAGGAACTTTGGCAAAATCAAGTTCTGAGGTTTTTAAAACTGTACTAGGCCATTCAAAAACCTCGACTATGTGCGTTGCCAGACGCATCATTTTCATACTTTTCTGATGTGGTGCATACTCATTCTTTCCAACCGGAAAAAGTGCGATAAAGTTTCTTGTAATTTGATACTCATTCGCTAGCTCTGCTTTTAATTGTTGAAACGTATCCATTTTTTTTTATTATGATTTTAAATTTGATCCTACTTCCCACTGGGTTATGAACAAAGATAACTCCAACGAGTGACAAGAGTGTGTCAGCATAATCGCTGCCCCCGTTCGGGCGCTGTTGATTTTTCTTCAGACACTAAAGTTGCAGCTTCGATTAAAGAGCGGTTGATGTTGTATTTTTTCTTCATTTATGGAATAATGATATTCTCCGCATCCCTGCACAAAAGTTGAAGTACTGAATGAAAGAATCTAGTGCTTGGCTTTAGGTAATTTTATTTATTTTTAAAAGAATTTAGCCTGTATTTATACATGAAATGGAAATCAATTGTAGTATGCTTTTTAGCTGTGTTGTATGCTTCTGTACTTTTTGGACAATCGAGCTTATTCGATAGTCCACGCGGTTCTTCTGACTACTATATTTATAAGCTAAGCCCTGAGATTTTAAAAAAGATTCATTTGGATGGAATAAAATTCGATGAAACTATGCTCAGCAATTTTGTTGTAAAATATAAGGTTGGAGACCCAAATCCGGTGTTACCACCTGGTAACTATGTGCAGGTCCGCGCTAATGGAGCAGATCTCATGTATCGGGAGTTGATCAGCGATAACCTGTATGTCAAAATTATTCCTGCGAAAGCTTTTGCGATTTGTCTATACGATTCTTTGGGAACGATTATAGAAGACGCGCAGGTAAAAGTGAACGGACGTCGCATGTCACTCGATAAGAAGTTCCATTATTATAAAGTTGCCAACGCAAATAGTGACGATATCGTCACTATTGAACATAAGGGTGTTTATCATTATCTGACTGTAGAACGGGGCTGGCCCCATAAAGATAAGGTGTCATTATGGAAAAAAATCAGCAACAGCTGGCTCAGAACTCGGTTTAAAATTCAGCGGATTTTTCATAAAAAAGAAACTGGTGGTACAGAAAGTTTTATGGTTTTTAATAAACCGATGTATAAACCAAATGAGCAAATTAAATTTAAAGCGTATCTGGAGAAAACAAAATGGAAACCTAATCGCGATTCTATTGTCGTACGTCTATCGGGAGGATATGGTTATGCGAAGGATACCGTTTTGGCGCGCCTAGCGCCTTATCGTCCGGGCATGTATAACTTTGCATTTGATTTGAAGGGACTAGGCCTTATTCTGGATAGAAATTATTGGATTTCTTTGGAATCTCCAAAAAGCAAACTAGTCTTGCATCGACAGCATTTCCGATACGAAGACTATGAACTAAAAAGCCTAAGTTTTACGATGACGTCTATAAAGACAGATTATGCCAAAGGAGACAGCGTGCGGCTGAAACTAAAAGCATTAAATGAAAATGAAATGCCCATATACGATGGGAAAGTCGATTTACAGGTGGTGGCTAGTCCGGTTTTGATGCATGATTTAAAAGCCAATAAGGTCAATTTTATTCCAGATACCTTATGGCAAACAAGTGTTTCGCTTGCAGATGTGGCAGAAAAGGAGATTGTATTACCGGATTCAATTTTTCCGCCTGACATTGGTATTTCCTTTCGCGTTATTGGTACTTATCTAAGTTCGGATAATGAAAGAATAGAGCGAAGCCTTGATCTCAATAGACTCAACCGCGAAAAGGAAATCCGTATTATTGTCAAAGATGGACATGCAGCGCTGAGCTACTTTGAAAAGGGCGTTGAGCAGCAAGCGTCTGCTGAGCTCAAGATATTAGGAGAACATGATGAAGTGCTGAAGGCTGAAAATGTAAGTTTACCTAATCTGGTTTCAATACCTTGGCAGGCCAAAGAAATTGTTGTTAAGTCGAATGGTTTTAGTAAAAGTGTTGATCTGGAGGACCAGCAGCAGGTACAACTGAATTACAAATTTTACCGCACTGCGGATTCGGTGCTATTGCATGTCGATAACCCGGCTAGGATTCCATTTTGGTATCAAGTTTATCGTGGTGGTCGTATGATTGCTGCGGGCTATGAAACCGAATTGAATCGTGCATTTTTAGCCGGTGGAAAAGAGGGGTATAGCCTGGAGATCACTTACCTTTTTGGAGGAAGATCTAAAGTTATTCGCGAGGAATTGCCCTATGTGGAGAAAAATTTGAATTTGGAAGTTAACACGGCTACCACAGTATATCCAGGACAGAAGGCTATGTTCGAACTTTCTGTTACGGATAAGGAGGGTAAACCCTTGAAAGATGTCGATATTACAGCCTATGGTTTTACCTCAAAGTTTAAGTCAGCCGCTGCGCCAACGATTACTGTCGGTGGTCTGATGCGCAGGGCGGAGATCAAGCAAAATCTTCATGTTAGTTTGGATGATGATGAAAAAGTTTATCAGGGAGCGCTGCAAGATTGGGTGAAATGGTCTAAAGTAATGCAGTTGGATACAATTCCCTTTTATCAATTCTTATATCCAGAGGTCTATTTTCAGGAGTCTCGTCCACTCGATGTTGTTAAGAGTCAGGTATCCCCTTACATCGTGGTAAACGGTGCTGTACAAGGGATTCATCTGGTTTGGATAGACGGTGTACTGCACTATGCGAAGCAAGATCAGCAAAATAATCCTACTATTTTTGAGGTTACTCCAGGGCAGCATGATTTTAGGTTTAGAACCAAGGATCGTGACATTCGGGTAGAGGGGTATTACGTGGAAAAGGGGAAAAAGGTGATTGTGTCCTTTAATGCTTCACGAGATACGATTGGTTTTGATTACCCCGACAAAACATGGAGAAAAGGCCATATTTCGGTTCTTCGATTGCCAAAAGAGCAACAGAGTAAGCTTTTCGATAAAGAAGTGGCCGAATTGAAGCGACAGTTGATCACCGTGACCAACAATTTTGGAGCCTGGCAATTACCCAATAGTAATGTGCTGATCGAGCGACCAGCATATATCCAAACAGCTGGAGATCTCTATTACCTCAATCCGGTACAGCGAACCGTTTACAATAATCGGTTGCGGACACAGGTCCCCGTTCCGCTGATGGCAGGGCCATTTCCAAGAACAGAAATGTACAATGGTGTGTCTAAAATAGGTACGCTTATGGTGGATACATCGAAAATTGGCCGGTTTGAAATCGAGGGCGGCTATCAATATAGCATCTATAAAAACTATCAAAAGCAAAAAAGCTGGGATGGTAATCTTATCCGGCTGGATCTGTATGATTATAAACCAAGTTTAGATTTTCGGGAGAAAGTATGGTCGGTGGAGGATATCAAGGCAAATGTCGAGCAGCGTTTTAGGGAGACGATGCAAAACAGTACTGGACTTGCACAGTTTGCTACGGTGAAAAGAGAACGTGAAGATGCTGGTTTTAAACTTAATTTAATGTTGGGCAATGATGCTTCACAAAAAAGCATTCGACCTACATTGATCTTTATCGAGCCGACGAATGTCGAAGAGCGGATGTACTTTAGGCTCTTTTACGGTGGACATCGAACGTTTGAAGATCTTCCGGTCGGCGAGGTTACTTTGCATATTGTAAAGGATGATTCAACTTCCTTTAGTTTGCCAGTCGAGCTCAAAGCCCAGGGAATGAATTATTTGAAACTAGACGCTATCCAATGGACTAAGACATCCCAAGCAGCTCGGTTAGCTTACAAACTTGTACGCGATGAAATTATTGTACGTACCGTGGAGAATCCATTGCGGGATGCTATCCAGACTGGACAAGAAAACGATCTGCAGGGCTTAAAAATCGACCGGGAAGGTTTTAGCGCGAAAAGAAAGAATAATAAGGTCGCCAGGATCTTAGTTTATGATGGTGATACGCCATTAATTGGGGCTAAAGTGAGTGATCGGGATACGAAAAAGCAATACTTTACCAGTTTTGACGGTAGTTTGGAACTTGAGCTCTCCGATGACAAAAATACTGTACTTGAGATTGTTGCTTTAGGATACACTACATCTACGATTAAAGTCTCCAGTGGCAAAGATTATTTCGTGGAGTTAAAGCCAAGCGAAAATCAATTGGATGAAGTGGTCGTTATGGGATATGGCGTTCAAAAAAGGCAATCGTTGCGTGCGGCAGCGAAATCGATTGATGTCCGGATGGACGGCGTGACTACAGCTATGTTACAGGGCGCGGTAGCGGGAATTCGAATTCGTGGAGCTACGAGCCCTTCCCCTAGCGATAAGCCGTTAATTTTGGTAGATGGGGTTCCTTTTGAGGGTGATATTTCCAGCATTGATCCTGCTAGCATCGCTTCATTTAATGTGATTAAAGACCAATCCATGCTTGCCTTGTATGGTGCTCGTGCTGCCAATGGTGTGGTGATGGTTCAGCTGAAAGCTGGAACTGCCGCATTATCGAAGGGCGTGGCGGATATGCCCTATTTGGAATCTGGAAATACGATGCGTGTGAACTTTAGTGATGATGCATTCTGGCAACCAAAGCTCACTACCGATGTCCAGGGAAAAGCCAATTTTGAAGCGACCTATCCGGATGATATCACCAATTGGCGGACATTCTTTATAGCGAAGGGAGCGAAAAATTTTGCAGACAGCAAAGAATTAAGTATAAAATCGTTTAAGGCTGTTTCAGCACATTTGGCGACTCCGCGATTTGCCATCAGAGGTGATCAGTTTACAGCCATGGGGCGGGTTGTTAATTATCTTAGCGACAGCCTACAGCTCTTGCGTACCATCAATAATGGGCTAAAAACACAGGAGGCAAGGTTGAAAATTGCGAAGTCCTATCGGGATCCTATACCGGTTATTGCCGATAAGGGGGACAGCGTCCAACTTGCTTATTCGATCGGATTGTCCAACGGATATTTTGATGGTGAAAAGCGTAGCATTCCGATTTTTGAAAAGGGGCTTGAACAACATGAAGGAGATTTTAAAGTGCTCAATGGTACGGCAGAGTATGTGCTGAAAACTTCACCGTCGCTTGGTGAAGTAACCTTCCATGCTGAAGCAAATTCACTGGAATTTTTACAACGGGAAATCGAATTCATTGATCGTTACAAATTTCTATGCAATGAGCAGATGGCTTCCAAATTAAGTGCATTACTTTCGAAAAAGGAGCTAGCTAAATTAATCCGTAAACCTTTTACTGAGGATAAGAAAATAAAGGAGCTCCTGAAGGAGCTACAGAAAAACAAAAATTCCAATCAGGGCTGGGGCTGGTGGAACAAGAGTGAAACTGTAACTTGGATCAGCAACTATGTGGTCGGGGTACTGTTGGATGCCCGCGAAGCAGGATACCAGGTTGAAATTGATACGGAGATCTATGCAGAACGTGAAAAGACCCTATTGAAAAGCAGCTTGGCTTCGCTGGATCTTCTAGTGGATAAAAATAAGCTTCACGGGGCCAAAGAGAATTTGTTTAGCTCCTTGATATATCTGCTCCGGTTGGATCCTAAAACAGATTACAAAAGCTATTTCTTCGAAATTGATACTAAACTGAAAAGTAAAACCATTAAGGATAAACTGTTGAAATATCTATTGATCTCAAAACTGGGGCTTAAGGATTTACATGCGGCAGATACTGTGCTTAAATATTCCTCAAAGGCTATCTTAGGGGGAATTTATTGGACTTCTGGAGCTACAACGAATCAGAAAGGGGGATTTTTTATGCGACCTACGGAAACCAATACCGATAATACACTGTTGGCTTATGGTGTCTTAAAATCAATTGGTGGTCATGATTCGGATTTAGAAAATATCCGTAATTACTTTTTCGCGCAGCGGCAGCAAAATCAATGGTATAATATCTACGAATCTTCCCGTATCATACGAAGCATTCTCCCTGATTTGCTAAAGGCGGGAGAAACTTTTCAACCACCAGTAATGATTGTCAATGGCAAACGTATCACGACATTTCCGTATACGCAAAGCTTTAAGTCGGATGAACAGATTAAAGTCAGGAAAGAAGGGACTGGGCCGGCTTTTGTAACAGCCTACCAAAATTTCTGGAATCCAGATCCTGCCGTAGAAAAGGAAAAGGGCCTCGCTGTGGCAACGCGATTTAAGGATAATGGTGCTACGGTAGCGGCGCTCAAGGAAGGGAAGCCTGTAAAACTTGAAGCAAGCGTAACATTAACTGGTGAAGCGGAGTATGTGCAGATTGAAGTTCCGATACCGGCGGGATGTTCTTATGAAACCAAAACCAATGGATACTATCGAACCGAGACGCATAGAGAGCATTTCAAGGATCGTGTTGTTATTTTCTGCAATAAATTAGGTAAAGGTACGCATACCTTTGAGATCGAGCTTTTACCTCGGTATAGCGGAACTTATACAGTTAACCCCGCGAAGGCTGAATTGATGTATTTCCCGATGTACTATGGGAACGAGAAAATGAAAGAAGTGGTAGTGGAATAAAGATATGACTTAGAAAAAAGGGGACCTACCACACGGTAAGTCCCCAACATATAAAAACAAAAATTAAAAAGTGTACTATCGATAGTCCCATCCGCCACCTAGGGATCTGTATATCGCTACGCTTGCTTTGAGTTGGTTGACCTTTTTTTCCACGAGCTCGAATTTAGATTCCAGCGCATCACGTTGGGTTAGTAGAACCTCCATATAGTCTGCGCGCGCATATTTAAAGAGGTCGTTGGAGATACCAATAGACTCATTTAATGCGTTGACCTCCTTGGTCTTGATCTGTAGGCCACTCTCCAGATTTTTAATTTTGGAGAGCTGATTAGCAACTTCGATGTAGGCAGCCAGAATCGTCTGTTCATAATGGTAAACAGCCTGAACCTGCCGCGCATTTGCGCTGTAATAAGCGGCTTTAATTGCCCTTTTGTTGATTAAAGGGGCCGTGAGTTCACCAACGAGGGAAGAAAGAAAAGATTCTGGTTTAATGAGATAAGTCGGATCAAAGGCTTGAAATCCAACTCCAGCAGCGATGTCCAAAGAAGGATAGAACCGCGCTTTGGCCGATTTAATATCCAGTTTGGATGCAGCAAGTTCAAACTCCGCCTGCTTGATATCTGGCCTGTTCTCCAATAGGTCAGCGGGAACACCTGCATAAACAGTTTGCGGAACGAGTTGGTCGAATGCGCCTTGATCTCTTTGAACTGGCTGAGGAAACCTTCCGACGAGATAATTTATTCTATTCTCGGTCTCGGTGATCTTCTGTTTGATGTCATACTGCATACCTTGTGTCTTCAAGATCTGTGCTTCAAATCTTTTGACAGCAAGCTTATTGGATCGTGCATTTTTCTTCAAGTCATTGACGACAGCCAGGGCATCGTTTTGAATCTTAACATTCTCATTAATAACTAGGAGTTCATTGTCCAGTGCAAGAAGTTCATAGTAGGAATCTGCAATTTCAGCGATCAGATGAGTGACCATAAAATTTTTGCCTTCCACACTCGCAAAATACCGCTGTAACTGAGCTTTCGTTGCATTATGGAGTTTACCCCAGATATCTGTTTCCCATTGTGCCTGTACACCAACTCCAAAATCAAATAGTGGTTCAGGCATTTCGCGGCCGGGTTCGATTTCTGTATTCTTTTCCATCGCTCCAATATTCGTATACCGACTTACTTTGTCGACGCCTGCACCAACTTTTACACCAACAGAAGGCAGATATTCACCTTTTTTGGCACTTACTTCGTTTTGGGCAATTTGAATTTCCTGAAGTATAATATGTAGCTCTTGGTTGTTTGCCAATGCCTGGCTGATAAGTCCTTGTAGATTGGGGTCCTTAAAATAGTTTTTCCATTTAATTTTTCCAATATTCAAGGTGTCGCTGTCAGCATTCCCATATGTTTCAGGGACGTTTTTATTTTCGGTACGTTGTTTGATTTCGAGTGGTTTGCATGCCCCAAGACTAAGCAAGAAAAGCGCGAAACCTGTATAGTGATATAATTTATTCTTATTCATAATGTATCATGTCTTCGCTTAATGGTGAATCGTCTTCGGCTTGAATCATTTTTCTTCCGTCAGCCAATTTTGCAAAAATATAGTAGAGACCAGGGATAACGATAACGCCAAAGATTGTTCCGACGAGCATACCCCCAAGTGCGGATGCACCTATGGTATGGTTACCTATGGCACCGGCACCGCTGGCAAAGACTAGTGGAACAAGTCCAGCGATAAAGGCAAACGAGGTCATGAGAATAGGTCTAAAACGTGCTCGTGATCCCTCAATTGCTGCCTCTAATATACTGTCGCCGGCTTGTCGCCTTTTCACGGCAAATTCTACGATAAGCACCGCATTTTTACCCAACAAACCAATAATCATGATCAGCCCGACCTGTGCATAGATGTCATTTTCAAGTCCCATAGCTTTTAAGAGGAAGAAGGAACCAAATACACCGACAGGTAGTGACAAGAGAACCGCAAATGGAATGATGAAGCTTTCATACTGCGCGGCAAGTACAAGATAAACGAAAACTAAGACGACTAGAAAGACATAAATAGCTTCGTTTCCACGTTGCGCCTCATCGTAGGAGAGACCTTCCCAAGCCACTTTGTAGCCGTGCGGTAATGTCTGAACTGCGGTTTCGTTGATTGCCTGAATAGCATCGGCCGTTGTATATCCATTGGCCGGAAGTCCACGGATGGCGGCCGAATTGTACATATTGTAACGTGTGATCTCATTTGGCCCCTGTGTTTTTTTTAAGGTCATAAAGGCCGAATAGGGAACCATCTGATCATGATCGTTTTTGACGTAAAGGTTCATGATATCAGAAGGTAATCTTCTGAATTCTGGCGAAGATTGTACATATACCTTGAAAAATTGACCAAAACGGATAAACCCCTGTTCATATGTACTACCGATAAGGATATTGAGGTTATCCATGGCTTTACCTATAGAGACGCCCTTCTGCATAGCCGCATTATTGTCAAAAACCAATTCGTATTGTGGGTAGTTGGCAGCGAAAAAGGTAAAGACTCCAGTAAGTTCCTTACGTTTCTTGAGATTAGCGATAAATGCTTTATTCACTTTATCGAAATCTTGGTAATCCGTAGTCCGATTGAGGTCGAGCAGGCGCATGGAGAAACCTCCTGAAGAACCGAAACCCGGAACTGCCGGAGGTTCGAAGAACTCTACTGTGGCGCCTAAATTTTTAGATTTTTCTTCCAGTTCTTCCATGATCTCCTTGACAGAGTGTTCACGTTCACCCCAGGTTTTGAGGTTGATAAGACAGGTTCCGGCATTCGATCCACGTCCTTCCGTCATGATCTCATATCCTGCTAGTGATGAAACGGATTCTACACCATCTACGCCTTGACAGATCTTTTGGAGTTCTCTGGAAAGCTTGTTGGTCTGTTCCAGTGTTGATCCTGGAGGCGTTTGGATAATGGCGTAAATCGTACCTTGATCTTCACTTGGTATGAAACCTCCCGGAAGCGTTTTGTTAATGACGAAAATACCGACACAGAAAGCGATTAAGATCCCCCACGTCACGACTCTTCGGCTGGCAATTTTGCGCAGTAACGTGGCATATTTGCCGGTTATTTTATCGAAGGTACGGTTAAAAACGTCAAGAGATTTGGTGAATATATTCGATTTTTTGGGTTTACCATGGTTGTTTTTTAATAACATCGCAGCAAGCACAGGAGTGAGTGTTAACGCTACAACTGCCGATATTACGATGGAACTTGCCATAGTAATTGAAAACTGCCGATAAAATGTTCCGACAGGACCTGTCATAAACGAAATAGGAATAAAAACCGCTACCATAACAGCTGTAATGGCGATAATAGCACCCGCGATTTCAGCCATAACCTCTTTTACGGCCTTATATGGGGAGATCGAACTTTCTTCCATTTTGGCATGTACTGCTTCGATGACTACAATGGCATTGTCTACGACAATCCCGATGGCGAGGACTAAAGCAAATAGGGTGACCAAGTTGATCGACATACCGAACCATTGAATGACGAAGAATGTACCTATGAGTGAAATGGGTACAGCGATGATCGGAATTAAAGTCGAACGCCAGTCGCCAAGGAAAATAAAAACCACGATGGCAACTAAAATAAAAGCATCCCGCAGTGTATGCATCACCTGTTCGATAGAAGCATCCAAGAATTGGGATACGTCATAGCTGATTTTATAGTCTATACCCGGCGGAAAGTTTCCTTTCATTTCAGCAAGTTTGGCTTTTACATCTTTGATTACGTCATTGGCATTGCTGCCATAATTTTGTTTCAATACAATCGATGCCGACGGATGCCCGTCCAAATTGGAATAGATATCAAAAAATTCACTTCCCAGTTCGACTTTAGCCACGTCTTTTAACTTGATGTTTTCTCCGTCGCCATTCGCACGAACAATAATATTTTCGTATTCTTCAGGTGTATTGTATTGCCCTTTGTAAGTCAGCACATATTCGAGTGATTGCGCGGCGATCCCTGAACTTTGTCCCAGTCGGCCGGGGCGGCCGATGATGCTTTGTTCTCCTATTGCTTTCATCACTTCATCAACCGACAAGCTATAGGCGCGCATGCGATCAGGATTTAACCAGACGCGCATAGCATATCTTCGGCTACCGAGAATTTGCGATTTGGCGATGCCGTGGATGCGATTGATTTCCGGAATAATATTTACCGTTGCATAATTGTATAGGAACTTTTCGTCCATACTTTTATTGGTACTGTAAAGATTCACGTACATCAGCATACTGGGCTGAATTGGATTAACGACGACCCCTTCCTTTTGGACAAGTTCGGGCAAAAGTGGCATTACCTGATCCACCCGCGTTTTTACCAATACGACGGCATCGTTGGGGTCTGTGCCGGGGTCAAATACGACGTTTACGGTCGCTTCACCCGCACTGGTTGCATCGGTGGCGATATAGCGCATTCCTTGCACCCCGTTGATGGCATTCTCAAGAGTAATCAGTGAGGATTTTACAAGTACATCCGCGCTTGCTCCGGGGTAGGCTATGGATACCGCAACAGTGGTCGGTGCGATTTTCGGAAATTGTTCGGTAGGAAGTTGCTTGATAGCCAGACCTCCAATAAATAGGATGACAACCGATATGACAATAGCAAATACCGGTCGATGTATTACTTTTTTAAACATGATGCTGCTTTTTTAATTACTCTGCATATAAATCTAAGTTTGACATGACTTTCTCCGGAGTCTGATATTTGGATTCAATAGTCTGGTTTTCTTGTACCATTCGAAGTCCATTCAGCAGAATCTTTTCGTCCTTGCCCAATCCGGAAGAGACAACATAGATATGCGGTAGTTCGGCAGCAACTTTTATTTCTCTAGCTTTTACTTTATTATCTTTTGTAATAACATATACATATTTTTTTTCAAGCTCCTCGAATGTCGCTTTTTGGGGGATCATAAGCGCATTGTTATAGGGCGATGTAATGACAATATTCCCCGTCTCGCCATAACGTAATAAGCCCTTTGGATTAGGAAAAGTCGCTCGGTAGGCAATATTTCCGGTTTCATTATTGAAGTCTGATTCGATGGTCTCGACAATCCCCTCATGACCGAATTCTTTTCCATTGGCCATGTTTAATCGTACATGCAGCGGGCTATTGTCTTTTTTTTCGTCCATTTGATTGAGGTATTCCACTTCGGGGACATTAAAATAAACCCACATCTTACTATTGTCGGACAATTCTGTGATCAACTCGCCCTCATCGACAAGACTTCCTTTACGGACATGAAGCTTACCCACGATTCCTGAGAATGGCGCTACGATGTCCGTAAATTTGAGATGCGTATTCATAGCGGCTAACTCAGCTTTGGCTTTTTCATATTTTGCTTTTGCCATTTCAGTTTCTTGCGGCGCTACAATATCTTTTTCAGATAGATTTTTGGTATTCTGATATTCGATTTCAGCATATTTTACCTCGGCTTTGGCGCGATTGACATCGGACTCATAAAGGTTGGGCATGATTTTAAAGAGGGGTTGTCCCTTTTGTACAAATTGACCCTCGTCGACAAATATCGATTGAATGTAACCTTTCTCCTGCGCGCGGAGTTCAATATGGTTAATGGAACGGATTTGAGCCACATATTCTTTATGAACGATGGTGTCTTTGACTAAAGGGGTGGTAACGTTGAAAACTGCAGCTTCTTTTTTCTCTTTTTTTTCTGACTGGCAGCTTGTCGATAGAATAATAAGGCACAGGCTTGTATACATGAAGGTTCTCATGAACATGATGATAGTTTTTAATTATTTTCGAAAAATTGAACAATAGTGTGACATGCTTTCAGGTGATTTTGAAAGCTATTTTTATGTTTTTTAAGAAAGTATTAAAAAATCACAGCCTGAATACACTGTAATGGATATATAGTGCGTTTTTGCGGAGAGTAAAAGGTGTTGTATTTGCAAGCGAAACCGCGGTGAGCGTATTGTGAAATTGAGGGAGGAAATCGTTTAATATATTGCCAAAACTGTCTCCTGTGAGTGCGAATAAATTTGGGCTATTGGAATCGTTTCCTGTGTCGTCGTTTTCATTTTCATTTTCTGAAAAGTAAGCTCTTAATTTTTCGTGCCGATGACGTTTAGTTTTGCGAATGACTTTGGTTCCAAAACCTCCGCTTTCTACCTGATAACTGTGGTGATTGGCAGCATGCAGATGGAAGGCAGGTGAATATTTTGGTGTGGAAATAGCATACCAGCCAAAACTGATAAGTATTGCGTAAAATACGCTGAACACATATTGATGGAATTTTCCTTGCATCGCTGGAAGCAAATGTAATTAAACTTTAAAAATGATACAAGTGATTTTGGTATGCAAATTTTAAAGTTTAAGCGAATTGTTACAAAGTGTTTAAATCGTATGCTAACTGGTTTAAAACGGCTTATTTTCGAAACAGCTCATTTGATGATTTATTAAAAATCTGATGTCCTTTTATATGATCTTAATCCTTTCGATTTGAATTATTGTATTCGTATTTTTGACTAGTTTTTATCACCTGTTGGCTAAGATAACAACATGGTGCGCCTTTGGCTAATGCTGATGACGGACAACGTTTTGTAAATCCCATTCAGAGGCATGTGGGTAAAATGAAGGATAATGTAGGACATAAAGTTTAATTCAAATGTTTAGACACCAAGGAAGAGGAAGGAATTACATCCACAATTTGAAGTTAGCCTCTATTTTATCCTGTGTTGCAGGGTTGGTTAATATTACAGGAGTTCTTTCACTTAACACGTTGACCACAAATGTCACAGGGCACTTTGCTTTTTTTTCTGAGCAATTGATTTTGACGAATTATAAAATGGCCTTGATTTATCTATGGTATATCGGCTTCTTCTTATTAGGGGCTTCCGTTTCAGGTTTTATTGTTGAATTGGCCGCAAAAAAGAAATCCCATAATGCCTATATCATCCCAATTTGTATAGAATCCATTATTTTGATTTCTGCAGGACTTCTCCCAGTTTTCATCCAAATAGAACCATCGTTTATAACGGTCATTTCATTCGCCCTGCTTTTTGCGATGGGACTTCAAAATGCCTTGGTAACGAAAGTCTCCAAGTCCGTTGTCAGAACGACACATTTGACCGGATTGTTTACTGATTTGGGCATCGAAATTTCACAGCTGTTTTTTTATAAAGAAGCTGGTGAACGAGTGAAACTACACAGAAGTATTTTTCTTAAACTAATGATTATTTCAGGTTTTTTTATTGGAGGGATAGTCGGAGGTTTTATGTTTCAATTTTTTAAACTGCAAACATTATTACTACCAGCAGTAATGCTTTTGTTTGCTTTGTGGTACGATCATATACTGCTTCAGTTTTATCATCTCAAACGAAGTCTAAGGCACGATGAATAGCTTCGATTAATCGAAGTTTGCTGCAATCCGGTCATTATCTTTTGAGCCATTGGTGTTTTGGCAGTATCTTTGTGTCTCGTCGTTAAACGATATTGAGTTTTACTGTGAACGATATGAAAATAACACTAACGACCCTTCCATTTTTACTATTTAGTTTCCTCTTTTTGGTTGGATGCAACAATAACCAACCGATCAGAATGATTGATAAAGATGGAAATACGCATTTATTGACAAGGGAAGGTGATCGAAAAAGTGAATTAGGACTAGAGCGCATTATTGCACGTGGTAACGACACCGTAATCACAATTGATGGTACAGGTCGTAAAATGATCTGGACAGCTTCCGATGTAACTAATATAGACACAACAAAGATTCAATACTATCTCAAAAAGAGAAATGGAAACAGTGTCCATATTTATACGCCGGTCGATGTCAATCAAAATTTTATACATGCGGAGGATAGTCAAAATGTTCTGTCAGATCCTTATGATGATAAAGAAGAGAAAAAATCGCTACTATAGCTTTTTATGTAAACAGCTTAATTTGATTAAAAAGAAATCCTAGTATACATGCTAGGATTTCTTTTTAGGGACTTTGGCGCCTTCCTTCCGGGCTTCGGATAAGCCAATAGCAACAGCCTGTTTTTTGGAGGTCACTTTTTTTCCACTGCCGGATTTCAATTTTCCTTCCTTCATTTCATGCATCGTCTTTTCAACTTTTTCGGATGCTTTTTCTGAATATTTTGCCATAAGAGTGTTTTATTTAATAGTCATTTAACACTTATTGCAAAAAGAACAGCAGTTTAAGTCGAATCGTTTGGATATTTTTAATCCTACTCATTCAATTCATTTCCCGCTTTAATCACGGCTTTGTTTGCCGCTTTAATTTTCTCAAGATCCATTTTTTGTATTTTACGGTCGTAAGTCAATAGTCCATTGACTTCGTGTTCGACATCGGTCGTTTGCGTATAAATTGCGACGCTAAGACCTTTGTATCGGAGCAATTGCTCGATATTATCCATGAGGAATATATAGCGGTCTGTAAGGGCACCTATCGTGGGCTCGTAGGCATAGGCATTATTTTCGACAGGCCACATATGACCACGGACAAATAGACCTACACCGCCAAATTCACCAAGCGAGGCTGCTCTTTTCTCGTCGGGTTGGGAAGCACCTTGAGGACCAACGTATATATGCGTATCAACAAAATCACCATTTCCAGGGTCGCCATAGGCTTTTTGATAGGACGGATTGTTATTAAATCCCGAGTTCCCGTTTACTAATCGAGAAGGGTCGTATTGTTTGGTCCACGCTGTAATATTGCGTACATCGAAGGCACCCCAATTCTCGTTAAACGGAACCCAGGCGATGATGGATGGCGAATTGTAGTGGTCGTCAATGATGGCTTTGTATTCATCACGGAAAGCTTTTCGATAAATCGTTGTATCTTCTTCCGGATACCAGAGGCAGGGCATATCCTGCCACACGAGCAGCCCCATTTTATCTGCCCAGTAATAGAACCGCTGAGGCTCAGTTTTCATATGCTTACGTATGAGATTATACCCAGCTTTTTTTGTGAATTCGATATCATATTTGAGGGCCTCTTCGGTAGGAGCTGTTAAAATTCCGTCAGGCCAGTATCCTTGATCTAGCAAACCAAGCTGCATAACAAATTTGTTATTCAATAAAGGCCTTACAATTCCGTTTACCTGACCAAGTTTAATATCACGCATGCCAAAATAGCTCTTAACTTCATCGACAATTTCTCCATTCTTGCCGTGGATACTTAATTTTAAATCATATAAAAAGGGCGAGTCAGGAGACCAAAGTTGAGGATTATCTATCGGAATACTAGACGGAATACCGGCTTGTAGTACCGTTTTTGAGATTTCTTTCCCGCCTACCGAAACGATGGCTGTAACTTTTGACTTTTGGGAAGTATTGACCTGTAGTTTTAGCTGACTTTCGGCTACTTTAGGCAACAATTTGATCCCCTGTATATGGCATTTATTTACTGGTTCAATCCATACCGTTTGCCATATTCCAGAGGAAAAAGTATAGTCACCGCGAGGTCCATTTTTGCCCGAAGGGTATTTACCGTCATTCTTATCGTGGGCAGCTACGACAATATTATTGGTGCCAGGCTTTAGAAACTCAGTGATATTGATCCAAAAGGAATCGTAACCACCTGAATGATTACCTGCCTTTTTTCCATTTACAAATACGGTCGCATCGTGATCCACTGCACCAAAGTGAAGGATAATATCTTTCTCTTTCCAATGTTTAGGTAGTTCGAAATTCCTGTGGTACCAAAGGTTGATTTCTTGCTTGCGCTGTATTCCCGATAAATAGGATTCTGGGCAATAGGGGACAAGAATACTTTCCTGACTCTTATCAAAAGAAATCGGCATCACAGGGTTCAGCGCATTTGGAGCATCCTTACCTCCGATATAATCCCATTTACCATTTAGACATAGCCAGTCGTTCCTTTCCATTTGAGGACGGGGATATTCGGAAAGTGGAATCTGTGTTTTCTGGGCTGTTTCGGTCCATGGGGTAGAAAGCTGGGGATATTGTGCCAAAGCATTCATCCAATTGAAAAACGATAGTACTAGCGCAAAAATTGAGGTTTGGGTTTTTATCATGGTATACTTAATTGGTAATTCTATAGTGAATATAAGTATACTAAAATGATTTAGTACATTATCAAAGAAATGTTACTAGTGGGGCTTTCGATATAGGGGTAGGTTGGTTCAAAAAAGAAATAGCTGTTGGATTAGACAAAACGATAGGAGCTGCCTTTTTGGGCAGCTCCTGTATACTGCTTATTACCAGATTTTGATACGTTCTTCTGGAGACTTGTAGAGTTTGTCGCCCTGTTTAATGTCAAATGCTTTGTAAAAAGCATCCACATTGATCAGTGGAGCAAAACTTCTGAAATATCCAGGGGAGTGTGGATCAGTCTTAACTTGGTTGATCATATATTTTTCACTGGATAGAGTTCTCCATACAGTTGCCCAACTGAGGAAAAATCGCTGATCTTGCGTATATCCACTTATTTCACCTGGATTTCCCTTATCTTTTAAATACATTTGAAGGGCATCATAGGCGATGTTGACCCCGCCTAAATCTGCAATATTTTCGCCGTTTGTAAAGGTTCCGTTAACGAACGTACCTTTTACAGGTTCATATTTATCGTATTGGGCAGCCAGTGTTTTTGTTGCTTTTTCGAAATTTGCTTTATCTTCAGGTGTCCACCAGTCTACCAAGTTTCCGTCCGCATCAAATTGCGCTCCCGAATCGTCAAATCCATGGCTCATTTCATGGCCAATCACAGCTCCTATACCACCGAAATTGACCGCTGCATCAGCTTGTGCGTTGAAAAATGGGGGTTGCAGAATAGCAGCTGGAAACACAATCTCATTGTTCACCGGATTGTAGTAGGCGTTTACTGTTTGCGGAGTCATGCCCCATTCTGATTTATCAACCGCTTTTCCAATTTTAGCCAGATCCTTTTCATATCGCCAAGTGGTAATATGTTGAAGGTTAGTATACAGATTACCACCTTTGTTTTCGGATAGAATATTTAATTTAGAATAATCTTTCCACTTGTCCGGATAGGCGACTTTTACGGTAAATTTGTTGAGTTTGTCAAGCGCTTTGCCTTTTGTGACGGAAGACATCCAAGTCAAATCGTTGATATGGACAGCAAAGCTTTTCTTTAGGTAGTCGATTAATTCGACCATTTGCGCTTTAGCTTCTGCTGGAAAATATTTATCCACATAAAGTTTTCCAAAAGCCTCGCCCAATGTAGAATTGATCAGTTCAAATCCTCTTTTATTTAATGCGCGTTGTTCTTGTTGACCTCTTAAATATTTGCCATAAAAAGCAAAGCGCATATCGCCTAATTTTTCACTTAAATAAGAAGCACTGCCATTGATCATATGGAATTTTAAGTAATCCTTGATGATAGGAAGGTTTTGAGCATTGACCAACTTGTCGAAGTTTTTGTAATAACCTAACTCTCCAATAATTACTTTTTCGGTGTTGACACCTACTTTTTTAAGGTACTCAGGTAGATTGACATTTTTAACCAATGCTGTTAGTTCATCCATAGTCTGCGGGTTGTACTGCAGCGTATTATCTCGGCTCTGTTCATTGGTCAAGTAGGTTTTTGCAATACTTTTTTCGTAGTCAACGATGCCTTTTGCGGCAGCATCACTATTTTTATAGCCCAATTCTTTTAACATTGAAGCTACATATTTTTGGTATTCTGCAATAGCTTCTGTATTTTTTTCATTCTCTTTTTGATAATAATCTCTTCCTAATCCTAAAGTCGCATCGCCTAAATAGACCGCATTCATTTTAGAATCTTTCAAGTCAGCGTACACGCCCCAACCATAAAAGTTATTTTCACCTTCTTTTGTTACCGATATTAAATAATTCTGAAGATCTTTTACGTTTTTGATGGCGTCGATTTTGCTTAAATTCGCCTGAATAGGCTTAATACCTTCGGCATTTCTTTTCTGCAAGTTCATATAGGAAGCATACAAATCTTGTATTTTTTGGCCCTCACTGCCTTCCGGAAATTTATCTTTTAATAAAGAGTTGAGAATTTTCATTGAATTGTTATCCGTATCTTCTGCCAATTTATTGAAGCTTCCCCAAGTGGGTTTGTCGGAAGGGATTTTAGCGGTTTTCATCCAGGTCCCGCTCACATAATTGTAAAAGTCATCTTGTGGACGTACGGATTTGTCCATTAAGCTCAAATCAAGACCTTTGTCGGAATTTGTATCTCCTGTTTGCGCTTCCGCATGCTGAGTGTAGATTCCAGCCAAGAAAATTAGGGCAAATGTTAGTTTTTTCATTGTTTTTTAACGTTGTATGATTTCAATAATTCAATCTGGAGATACGCACAAAATACGAATAAAATAGGGTATATTATTTGCTTCGAATAATGCAAGTTGTATCAATCCTATCATTAATAATGAGCTGCGATTTTTTAAGCTAAAAAATCGACGACACAAATGACGGTAAATTCTAATTCAGCAGCAAGTAAATTTGATCATTATCGCTAATTTTACAAAACATAAGGCAACGAAAAGCAGTTTTTTTTAATGCCAAACGATAGCGAAGCGATGTTTGGCACATTCACCGCTGAACGGATTTGTCTCACAACAAAAGGATGGCAGATTAAAATTAGTTGGCAAGAAGATTTTGTCGACTGCTCATAAAATATTATATTTTAGTAATTTTAAAATTAAGAAACATAAATAGAAATGTCGTTAATAAATTTATCAAGACGCGTGGCGTTGGGAATAGATATTGGGGGGACCAATACGAAGTTTGGCGTGGTCAATCATCGCGGTGAGGTGCTTGAAAAGGGAAGCATAAAAACAGATGATTATGAGACAGTAGAAGAGTTTATTGATGCGCTGTATGAAAAAGCACTTCCTTTAATTGAAAATTTCGGTGGCAAAGACAGTTTCGATGGAATTGGAGTTGGCGCCCCAGATGCAAATTATTATACTGGAACAATAGATCATGCGCCCAATCTTCCGTGGAAAGGCGTCATTCATTTCAGCGATTTAATGACTACCAAATTTAGTATTCCTTGTACCATCACTAACGATGCCAATGCGGCGGCTTATGGTGAGATGCTTTTTGGTGCAGCTCGAGGAATGAAAGATTTTATTATGATCACCTTGGGGACGGGTGTCGGAAGCGGTATTGTGGCTGGAGGAAAGCTTATTTATGGGCATGACGGATTTGCGGGGGAGTTAGGTCACACGATCGTGAAACCCGGGGGGAGAAAACATTGGAGCACAGGTTCTGAGGGGAGTTTAGAAGCTTATGCTTCCGCTACGGGAATAACCATTACGGCAAAGAAAATGCGGGCTGAGTTTCCCGAATCGATGTTAAATCAATATCCTGAAGATGCTATAAATTCCAAAACCGTCCATGAATGCGCGTTGAAGGGTGACGCAATTGCCATCGAAGTATTCCGATATACAGGGCAGAAGCTTGGTGAGGCGTTGGCTAATTTCGTGATGTTTTCATCTCCTGAAGCAATTCTTTTATTTGGCGGTGTCATTAAAGCCGGAGATTTTATATTGAAGCCCGCTAAATTGCATATGGAAAGAAATCTTTTTCCTTTGTTTAGGAATAAAGTGAAACTTGTCTTTAGTGAATTGGAAGAAGCCGATGCAGCAATTCTAGGGGCCAGTGCATTGGTTTGGGAAAAATAAGCATTCCTTTCACTTGCGCCATAGACTATAATTATCTTTTTACTGGCTAAAGGCATAGTCTTTGCGGATGGATTGTTTTAAACTCACAAATTATATGAAAAAGATCGTATTTCTTTCCCTGTTGCTATGCGCAGCTTTATTTTCGAAAGCAGACCAATTGCAGGCCTTAACACAGAAGCAGGCTGAAGCCGCTGTTGTTTACCTAAAGAAAGAGCCTGTTATTATTTTGTGGTGCAGCTGCTGCGACAATCAAATTCCCAAAAAGATTTCGGTAAATGAAGTTTTTTATAAGAAATATTCGGACGGAAAATATTATTCTGTTATCGTGAAAGGCCGAGATGAAAGTGGGATGGAAGTAGAAGAATATGTGGATTTGGCCTATGTATTTGTAAAAAAAGGTAAAAAAGCCAAAAGTTTAGGGAAGGTCTTAAAATTTGAATGCGATCCTTGTACCAAACCATTCGAATGGTCTGCCTAATTGATGGAGCGAAGAGGGCATTCTAAAAAAAAATCCCGAGCGTTACGTTCGGGATTTTTTTTGTGCGGAAGAAGGGACTCGAACCCCCACGCCTCGCGGCGCCAGATCCTAAGTCTGGTGCGGCTACCAATTACGCCACTTCCGCATTAGGATTTCTTATGGGACAAATATAGAAACGAAAGTATGATATTGCAAGTATGGAAGATATATTCTGTGCTTTAAATACGGATCATCCTGTTTATGAACAGAATATTTTTCACCATAATGCTTATTTTTTTTATCATCGAGTTTTTAAGTAACCTTTTCAGGCCATTTCTCCATTAAAATACGTACTGATTGATGAAAATCTTATTGGATAAGCAATGTTTAAAAAATTATAGTTATCATAAAGTCCTTTGCGCAAGCATTTGTTCTCCGAAGCAGCATGATACGTATTTATACTTGTTTAACAGGGACTTTAACTTATTTTATTTTAGCTCTTTTTTTTTTCAATTTTTAATGTTCATCTTTAGTCTATTATAAGCATAAAATTTGAGTCCATTACACAATCTTTCTGAAGAGACATTAATTCTTTTATTAAAAAAGAAGAATCAACAGGCTTTTAGTTATCTTTATGATCACTATGCCGATGCACTCTATGGGGTGGTTTGTCGTATCGTTATATCAACTGAGCATGCAGAAGAAGTAATACAAGACGTCTTCGTCAAAATTTGGCGGTATATCGATGTCTTTGATGAGTCGAAAGGCCGTCTTTATACCTGGATGATTAACATCGCTCGTAATACCGCACTCGATCATCGAAAATCAAAAGCGATTATTAACGAGCAGAAAAACCAACCACTTTCAAATATCGTAAATAGGGAAGAAGAACAGGATCAAAGTCAGGGTGGGCTACATATAAAATCAGATTTTATTGGTTTTAGTACTATTTTAGATAAATTAAAGCCTGAATGGCGTATCTTGATTGAAATGGCTTACTATGAAGGTTATACACAACAAGAGATTGCTGAACAACTTGATGTTCCGCTTGGTACGGTAAAAACCCGTACCAGAGCAGCATTTATACAGTTACAACAACTACTAAAAGAGTACCGTTAATTTTGGACATTAAAGCATACATATCATCGGGGATTATTGAATCGTACGTTTTGGGGCTCGCATCCGAAGAGGAAGTCAGTATCTTAAACTGTATTCGAAAAAATAATATCGAAGTGGAGCAGGCCATTGCAGACGCAGAGGTAGCACTCGAAGCGCTGGCCGATAACCAAGCGATTGAAATGCCTATGCAGTTGAAACAAAATATTTGGAATAGGCTCGTTACTGAAAATCTAGTACCAAGCGAAGGTGAGGAAGTGACCGAAACACAATCGGATTCTTCGGCCGTCCCTCATGAAGTGGTTGTTATGAATGCCGATAGTAAAGTATTTGTCAAACGATCTTACACGTGGGCCATTGCAGCAAGCGTATTGCTCGCTGCTAGTATTGGTACAAATATATTCTTATATCAACTTAAACAAGAGTCAGTCAATAAATTGAATCAGACAGCGATCTTATTTGATGCCCAACAAGACCAGCTTGCGATATTGCAAGATAAATGGGCACTTGTTGAAAATCCTACGATTAAGACAATCCCTCTTAAGGGAGTAGAGAATAAAGTGGATTATCGGGCCTTGGTATTTTGGGATCAGTCATCAAAGACGGTCTATCTGAGCATTGATCATCTCCCTCCGGCACCCAAAGGAAAGCAATATCAGTTGTGGGCAATGGTTGATGGTAAGCCCATTAGTGCAGGAGTTTTCCCACTCGACGTAAAGGCAGATATCGCAAGTAAGATGCTGGACATTCCAAATGCCCAGGCTTTTGCTATTACACTGGAGGATGAAGGTGGAAAAGACGTGCCTACACTCAGTGCATTATGTGTGATGGGTACTATATAAGAAATAATCCTGGGCAATAACTTATTGACCACACCACTATTATTGCTGATAAAAATCTAAGCTTTTTTGATTGAATGCGCGGTTCCGTGCGCACAGTATTAGTAGATTTCAGCTGATAAATTACAATAAATTCATTGCATGAGTTAGTTTTAGTTTATCTTTAATAAAAACTTTTTTAAAGTAGCGATGTTCATGTCTATATTTACAATGCTATTCTGTTGGTCTGCCTGTTTGTATAGAGCATAGTAAGCTAAATTAAAATCTATGTGGGCGGAAAAGGATGATTGAACCAAGCTATACCTGAGGACCTATAAATGCGTAGAAGAAATAATTGATAACAAATACGGGCTTTTGAATGAATGCTAAATTATCTCCCGCAAACGAATCAGATCGAATACGTGTTTTGCACGAATACGAAATTCTAAATACAGCACCAGAGGAAGAATTCGACCGTATAACTAAAATTGCATCGCTTGTATGTGGTACGCCTATTTCACTGATTTCATTGGTTGATAAAGATAAGCAATGGTTTAAATCGCGCGTAGGCCTGGATACCGAAGAAACAAAAAGAGAGGTTTCGTTTTGCCAGTACACACTGCACGAAGATCAATTAATGGAAGTGGAAGATGCCGAAAAAGACGAGCGTTTCAAATCCAATGAATTGGTCACTTTAGAACCAAATATCCGTTTTTACGCAGGCTTACCACTAATTGATCCCAATGGTTATGCATTAGGTGCGCTGTGTGTTATCGATCGTGTTCCTAGGCATCTCGATCAATATCAAAAGGAAATCTTAAGACTTCTGCGAGATGAAGTCGTCACACTGATCGTCAATAGAAAAGAAAAAGAAAAGTATAAGGAAAGTGAACAGAAGCTGAAAGCATTTTTCGAAAACTCTCAAGGACTGATGTGTACACACGATCTGAATGGTAATTTCATAACCGTGAATGATGCGGGTGCCAGAATCCTGGGCTATACAAAAGATGAGATTCAGTCAAGATCGCTTTTTGATATTGTTCCCCAGGAGGGACATCAAAATTTACAAGATTACCTATCCGTAATTGTTCAACAAGGAATTATTAAAGGGGAAATGCGTACCGTTACACGTTCGGGCGAGATGCGTATTTGGATGTTCAATAATATTCTACAAAACAATACGAACAAAGTCCCCTACGTGATTGGAAATGCAGTGGATATTACTGAGCAGCATTTTCTGGAAAAGAAACTTAAACATGCACAGGCAACTTTGATGCGGACTGGAAGGGTGGCCAGGATTGGTGGTTGGGAGTATACACCTACTGATGGAAAGATTGTATGGTCGGAAATTACCAGAGAGATTCATGAAGTACCTGACGCATATGAACCAAACTTAACAACGGCACTGAACTTCTATAAAGAAGGGGAATCTAGGAATAAAATACGACTTGCAATTGAACATACACTCACGACAGGAGAGCCTTGGGATTTGGAACTCGAAATTGTCACATTCACGGGGCATGACCTTTGGATACGTGCGTTGGGAAATGCTGATTTTGAAAATGGGCATTGTGTTCGTTTATTTGGTACTTTTCAGGATATTGACAAACGTAAACGCATAGAAGCAGAATCTTCGCATTCCAAAAAAATGCTGACAGAAGTGTTAGATGCTACCTCCGCGGTCGCTATTATAGCAACGGATAAAACTGGCTTAATTACATTGTTTAACACAGGTGCCGAAAACCTTTTGGGATACAGCAGTGAAGAAGTCATTGGTAGATTAGGTCTTGCACATTTTCATTTAAAAGAGGAACTCGTTTTGCGGGCTAAAGAAATGGAGGTTGAATTGGGGCACGCAGTAGATGAATTTCGTCTTTTTGCAGATACGGCTGAATTACATGGCGCTGAACAACGAGAGTGGACCTATTGTAGAAAAGATGGAAGTAGGTTACATGTTTCGCTCGCTGTTACTTACATAAGGGATATAAACGAAGATGTCATTGGTTACCTTGCCATCGCCACAGATATAAGTAGAATCATTTATCAACGTGAGGAGCTTGAAAAGGCTAAAATAGTTGCAGAGCAAGCTAATGTAGCAAAAACTCAATTTTTGACGAACATGAGCCATGAACTTCGCACGCCTCTAAACGGAATTGTTGGCTTTACCGATTTACTGCTCGGAACAGCACTTGAGGAGACGCAAAGGGAGTACCTCACGATCGTGGATCAATCTGCTAATTTATTGCTTGGAATTGTCACAGATATCCTAGACTTTTCCAAAATTGAAGCAGGCAAATTGGAACTGGATGTCGAACAGACTGATCTTTACGAATTAGTTATTCAATTGACAAACTTTCTTAACATACAGCTCAAAGCCAAAAGACTAGAGTTTTATTTGAATATCGCTCCCAATGTACCCAAATACATCTGGGTTGATGCGCTGCGTATCAAGCAAGTATTAATGAATTTACTGAGTAATGCGACTAAATTTACGGAGAAGGGCACCATTGAACTCAGTATTTCAGTCGTATCAGAAGGTCCTGACCAAGCTGTGTTGTGTTTCAGCGTAAAAGATACAGGTATAGGTATCAAACAAGAGAAATTGGAAAAGATATTTGAAGCTTTTTCGCAAGAAGATAACTCGATGACTAAACGCTATGGCGGGACTGGTTTGGGACTGACCATATCGAATAAATTGCTTCATATGATGGACAGTGAATTGAAAGTGGAAAGCATTTTCGATGCAGGAAGCCGATTCTTTTTCAATATCGAAGTACCTGCTATTTGGGAAACGGAAGAATTGGCAGGACTGGGAGAAATAAAGGATGTGCTTATTGTTGCTGAGGAAGCGTATGAACGAAATGATTTGGCCCGGATGCTGTCTTTGAAAAAGATTAATACAACGCAAGCAAAAACAGGATTTGAAGTAGTACAAATGTTGAAGGGGGGGCGCCGTTTTGATGCTATTTTGATTGATAATCAATTGCCCATTATGAGTGGTATTGAAACCATACAGCATATTCTCGAAAAAAAATACAATAACAATTTTGAGCAGCATATTATTCCTGTTTTTAGTGCTTACGAACACAATATAGCGCAGCTTTGTCAGCCTCTTGACATAACGTGTTGGTTAGTGAAACCTGTGACGCAGGAAGCCCTTTATGCGGCCTTAGTAAAAAGTATATTTCCTAGAGTTGATTAACTTTTTGATTATCAGTATTTCATATTTTTTAGTGGCCTAGTGTCCTACATATGCTTTTGTATTTAAAATAGTCTTTAACCAGGATAAAATATCAATAATAGCTATTGATATTCAAAAATGCGATTTGTTATCTTCCATGAATCAAGAGTACTGCAATTATCGCAAGTTTCGGATTTTTTAGGGTTATCTTTTGATATAGTTTTGTGTAAACTAATAAATATTACACGATGCAAGTTTTTAAAGATAAAATCATCTTGGTTACAGGAGCCAATAGAGGAATAGGTAAATCACTGGTGAGTGCACTGCTTAATCATGGAGCAGGAAAGATATATGCCACCTGCAGAAATTTGAAATCGATGCCGTTATTCGATGATGATCGAATAGTGCCTTTACAACTGGACATTACGGACGATGAACAAATAGCGGAGATTGCAAATGCAGCTCTCGATACAGAAATTCTGATCAATAACGCCGGGACCTTAAATCCAGGAAACATGCTACATGGAGAACTTTTGGGCATGGAAAATGATCTAGAGGTGAATTATTTTGGGACAATAAAAATGATGCGTGCATTTGCTCCAATTCTCATAACGAATGGAGCGTCTATTATGATTAATATCGTTTCCATTGCGGCATATTCTCCGTTACCCTCAATTGCTGGTTATGCGGCGTCAAAAGCAGCCCTCTATTCGGCTACACTATCCGTTCGCATCGAATTGGCTAAAGATGGTGTAGCCGTGTATGCGGTGAACCCTGGAGCTATAGATACTGATATGAACAAAGGAAGCGATTGGGAGATGCCAGATCCAGATACTACAGCGGTGAAAATATTGGAATATGTATCCGCTGGAAAATTGGACATCGTTCCGGATGATATGGGGCAAGGTATGTATGCCGCATGGAGAGAAGATCCTGAGAAACTGTCAAAAATATTTTCGGATCTTTATTACATGGAAAAATAATTGTGTATAAACCGTTCGGCGCTTGTACGCTTCTGTATAGTATCGAATAGGTGGCAGGGGTCAAAAAATAAGCTATTCACAGCGAGTATCAGGCTACAATCGGCACAATCTCTTAGGCAAAATAATCGCTGTGAATGCGTTTAACACCAAATTTGACTATTATTCTTTTGATTGTAGGTAGGGGAGGCGATAGTGTTCATCAAATCTTTTTTTGTCATCCCTATAGCTGCTAACTGCTCCTAGTTTATGCATTATTTTAATATAACACCACGCAAGATCAATTTGGTATGGTTTGAAACCACTACGTGCACTCTTGGGGTATAGATGATGGTTATTGTGCCATTCACCTGCTACAATGCCTGGCCATAATTGATTTATGGATTTGTCCTTCTCATTGAAATCGATGCCTTCCCGTTGTTTGTCTTCGCCTTTTGCATGGCCTTCATAGTTGAAGGTTCGGACGCCGACAGCCCAGAAGCCAGCCGCGCCAAAGAGTGTGCAAGCAAGGGCATGACCACCAATCAGATAGAACATGGCATACCAAAAGGCCCAATTAAGTATCCATGACCACACGGCGTGAGATGGATTGACATATGATCCCCATTTTTTATATTGTGCATAGCTATTGGCTGTAACACCTGTGTGTCGCATAAGTAATTTCACCCGGTTATATGAATTTTCCGTCAGGTCCTTAGCAATAGGCTGATGATTTACATCGGCTAAGAAACAGTATAGAAAGCCAGCCTGTGCATTGTATGGATCGCCGGGTTTATCCGATTTGGCATGATGCACATGATGCGAAATCACATATATTTCTTCGGGAATTACATTGATAGTCAGATTCTGTGTGACAAAGCGCCAGAAACCGTTACGGAATTTAAATGCACCATGTGTGGCAAATCGATGATGCCATATCGTGCCATGGGTTCCCATAACAATCATACTATAGAGGAAGGCTGCCAATACTGTCCACCAACTGAAGTGGTATATCAAAAAGAGTATAAAAAACGGAATTAGGCAGGCTACTTTGAACCAGCTAAAAAAGGGTAGCCAATTTCGTTTATCCTTAAAAATATTGAGGCGTTTGAAGAATTCTTTGAAAATTTCTTTCTTGGTTGGCTTAACGAGGTTTCCATCGGCGTCTTTCCATCCGTAGGTAGGAACTTGCAGAACATGGTCTAAAAAGGGCATTTGTGGTTGATGTAAATTCTAATTTTTGTTAAAGTTACCATATTACATGGTTAAAAAGTGTTAATCTTAAAAGTTTAACATATCCTTAAGATGTATCATGGCGTAGTTCACTATAGTTGCATCGGTATTTTTGATTAAAGATCTGATAAATTGAAACGTCAACGTCTGGAATATAAACAGATGTTCCAATGTGGTAATTTTGCAAGTGTTTGTTTAACCTGTCGGCAAAATCGTCGTTTGCTATTCGCAAATCGCTTACGGTATGTAGAAAAGACTTTGGAAAGAAATTTTAACGATAGAAACATTAAAATATGATGCAAACTTTTTAAAGTTCTGCAGCGTTTATATAGGGGAAAACCACAAAATTTATTTAAATGTCAAATAACAGTGTACCACAGAAGGTAAATGACCATCTTGCTAATGAACGGACTTTTCTCGCTTGGATACGAACCAGCTTAGGGATTATGGGCTTTGGATTCGTAGTCGTTAAATTTTCATTATTTATTCGTCAGATAGAGCTCATTTTAAAGAAAGATGTCGTTGTTGGCTCCCAACATGAATATTCTGGCGTTGTTGGCGTTTCCATTGTGGTTATTGGTGCATTGACTGTTATTGTTGCTTTCTTTAAATACCGAAAGACAAATAAGCAAATTGAGGAAGAGAACTTCGTTCAAACTTCGAATAGTATCACCATTGTTGCTGTATTAATTTTTGTCATTGGTCTTATTCTGAGTTGGTATCTTATCGACGGTCTTTAGAGCGCAGAAATTATTGTATTTTTACAATAAATGACCCAGCCTTTTGCCTCGATAAAATAAAAAGTCGACTCGTGTTTGTATCAATCAGTTTGCAATTATTTACTAGCGTCTTAAAAGCCCAGTTGGTATTAAAATCAAATTTTATTTGATTTGGAATAATCGGTTATTCCAAGCTTATTTCCGAAAGGATCATTAAATTCGACTGCTAGACCTGTCATAATCTCAAACGGCTCGCTTAAAAATACGATCCCCTTTTCCTTTAAATATGCATAGGTTGCCTTAACATCTGCAACGGTAAACCAGATACATGGTTTTGCCTGTTGGGCAGAACTCAGTATGATAGCTGGTTCATTGTCGCCTATTTTGAACGCAGTCATCCCTTTTGCTGGAAAGTCAAACTTAGTTTCGAGCCCAAGTTGGTCTCGATAAAATTTCTTTGCTATATCGAGGTCATCGACCGGTAAAAAGAAATTGTCGTAATCCAATAATAAGTTCATGGTAATTAGGGTTTAATTTGTGATAAGTCTATTCCAAATGCTATCAATTGCGACTCTCCAAGTTCAGTGATATAGAAGTTTTTATCTGCGGGATCTTTTTTTGCCAACCAGCCTTTTGTTATCAAATTTTCGAGTAAGAGCTGACCGAGTTTACCGCCGATATGTTCATAACATATTTTTGCGGGCTTCAATTTGTCGTTTTTTTTCATTTTTGTCTTTTCTTTATCGTTCACTTTTGATTTATAATTTCTTAGCTATAAAATTATGAAAATGCTATGGATTGAAAAATGATAGATATCATTCATTCTAGTAGCTCTTTGACACGATGTAAAGCATATCTCTTTTAGATTTTAAAAACAAAACGTGCCCAAACTTGGTATCTAGAGAGGAATTTTATTATATATGGAACAGGAACAGGATAGCGAGTCGCAGGTAAAGAGTTTATTTGAACATTTTAAAACTCAAATAGCAGACCCAGCTTATATAAATGTTGATTTTTTGGTTTCACTGGTAGACGTCGTTCGTCCAAAGCATGTCAATTTACATTATCGGACTGACATTCAATTTTTATTAGACTATTTTGATGCATCACCTGAAGAACTTCAATGTTTTCAGCTTTATCTTAAAAGAATCCTGGTTGCCAAGGATTTTGATCAGCTGATTTCTGATACGGGCATCATAAGTTATGCAGATTTTTTTTACGAACTAAAAAAAAGAATTACAGAACGGTATCTACCTTTTCAGCCGCCGAAGTCTACTTTACAATATCTTTTAAATCAAGTTTTTTATAAATCTCGCGATGCTGAGTGGATAGCAACGATCCCTCAGGATCAGGTTGATGAACTGTTTTGTTTATGTGGATTGCAAACGATTTATGACGATGAAACTGGCTTTGGGATGATTGAAATATTGTATGGACTGGAAGTGTTGGTCCAACGTATTACAGGGCGTGCTATGGAAACAGATGTAAACAAGATGGTGCCGGAGTTTCAAAATTTTGATAGTCCATTTATTGCAATTATGCGGGAATTTACCGAATTGAATGATCGTCTTTTGCAATCCAATATAAAGTTTATTCCATCCAACGATCTATCTTATAAGCAGATTTTGGTGCTACATAGACAATGCGAAGCGTATATCGAAACAGCATTCGACAATTCACATCGTTTTGGCATTTCAATTAAAGTGAATCAATCCCTTTTGCGCATGCGGCAACAATTAGAAAGGATCCGAGAAATTTTATATTTTTTGGTGATTGATCATCCGGATGAAAAGAAGCAAAAGACAATCAAACTGGCAATCACTCTCCTTGGATACAATTCCGGGAAAAGCAATATTCGCAAATTAGTTGGACAGAGTACACAACTTTTGGCCTACGAGATTACGCATCATACCGCGCAGACCGGTGAACACTATATCACCTCAAGTGAAAAAGAATATTGGAAAATGTTCCGATCCGCCTGTGGTGGTGGCCTCATTGTAGGTGTGATGTGTATCTTAAAGTTATTGTTGGGAAAGGTACATACCAGTGAATTTGGTCATGCATTTTTATATAGCCTGAATTATGCGATAGGTTTCACGTTAATTTATCTTTTTGGTGCAACTTTAGCAACCAAACAACCCGCAATGACGGCTTCTGCTTTGGTCAATGCAATTGAGCAGGGAGCTTCCGGAGCTGGAAATAACAGACATCGTTATTGGATGTTTGCTGAATTATTTGGAAGGTTATTTCGGTCTCAGTTCATTGCTTTTGTTGGTAATGTTGTGATGGCTTTTCCGATGAGTCTTTTTTTTGTCTGGTTGATTCAACAGCTGTCTCATGTTAATATTGCGAGTGCACAGTGGTTACATCTTGTTAACGACCTTAACCCTGTAAAAACACCTTTAGTTTTTCATGCATCAATCGCGGGAGTTTTTTTATTTCTTTCGGGAATTATTGCTGGAAGTATATCAAATAGAGACAAGCACAATTCAGTTTATTATCGCATTCAGGAGCATCCTATGTTGAAAAAGATATTCGGACAGCGGCAGACAAATAAAATAGCTTTGTTTTATGAGAAAAAATGGGCAGGTATTGTATCGAACGTTTGGTTTGGAATTTTTATGGGAACTACAGCTCCGGTCGGACTTTTTTTAGGTTTAAATTTGGATATTAGGCATATTACATTTGCGAGTGGGAATTTGGCATTGGGTTTATTTGGGCATGGTATGGAGTTGCCTGCTGAGATCTGGTTTTGGGGTATTTTGGGGGTTGGAATGATCGGGTTTTTCAATTTTATGGTCAGTTTCTCTTTATCGTTGATTTTAGCTTTCCGTTCACGTAACTTATCCTCGAAAGAATTGATTAAAATGGGTAAAGCCGTTTGGATCTATTTTAAGATAAATCCAAAGCTGTTCTTCTTCCCACCTCGAAAAAGTTAAGTTCTAAAAAGTTAAATTCTAATGAAGGCCAGCAACCCTTAATCAATCCCTGCCAATGCAAGGATAACAGGCTGATTTCCTTCTAAACATTGATGTCACCGGAAAGATCGGGTGTGTCTTCGTCGTCTTTTTTTCTCTGCGCGGCCTGTTCTGCGCCCTTATTATGGGTACGATCGTCTTTAATACCTGATAAATCGGTATTAGGACGCTTTTTACGTTTGGAAGTGTCATCTTTATGACTTTCGGACAATGCATTGTTTGACTTCTTTGAATCTTCCTCAGAGGACGTTATCATCATAAAAATAACTATGCTTGCCGTACGAGATTTATTTTTCAATCTATGCATTTGACATGTTGTTTTTTAGTAGGGAACAGCGTTCGTAGCGTTATCGTTGGCGCAAACTATAGCTTACTTTCGCCAGCAACAATTTCAATAAGGTTTTCAAGCAAGGAAATTTTTATTTGCTGGCCGCTGTAACTCCTGCATTCATCATCGATGTGTATTTTTTTGCCTTCCCATTCCATGGTCAACTGACTAGCTCGGATGGGTTTTATTTTCAATGCTACATTGGATCCATTCAATAGCCCGTCAATATGGTCTATGAGTTCCTGCCGTTGCTTTTCAGTTACAATGATGATGTCGAATTGTCCGTCGCCCGGATCAGCATTGGAAGATAAGATTAGTCGAGGCCCCATGCTTGGAATATTCATAACTTCGGCGAGAATACATGCTGTTTCAAAGTGACTTTCTCCTACCTTCATTTTCAGTGTTTTGGCCGGAAACGTTTGGACCAGTTCGCGTAATTGCTGGAGTGCAATTTTTATTTCTTCTTCTGCACTAAGATCTTCATCTAAACTCTTTTTGTCCATTTTTTCCATCAATAAAGGGAATACGCCGAAACCGATAGATTCTATAAAATGGAGTGGCTTGTCTGCTAATCCCAAAATCATTCCTACATCGAATTTTTTAAGTTTACAGTCGTTCCAAAGACCAATGGCTTTTTCACAGTCAAGAGGAATGCCAAGAGAGATAGCAATATTGTTTGCAGTTCCTTGTGGCAGTATGGCGATTGGTCTTTTAAATTTTAGTTTTTTTTCCAATAGCGCTAAAACTGCAGTTCTGATCGTGCCATCACCGCCAGCCAAGGCAATAATATCAGTCTGCGGATCGATCTTCTTGACAGCATGCTGTTTTGCCACTACTGTACAATTGTGTCCAAGATTTTCAATCAATTGACATAGTTCATCTTTGTCCCCATTCGTATCATCCCCAGCGGTAGGGTTATGTACTAATCTTATGTTTTTGCCATGTTCTTTCATAACAATTGAACAAAGCATGGCTGAGATTGGTTTTTAAACAAATGAACAACTATGAATATACTTATTACTAACGACGATGGCATTTATTCGCCTGGTATCGCAGCACTGGCAAGAATAGCGAAACAGTTTGGTACGGTAAAAATTGTGGCACCCGATGTGGAACAGTCTTCAATGGGACATGCGATTACGCATTCCCGGCCGCTAAGTTATCGGCGGGCACCTATTACTTTTGAAGATATTGAAGCTTTTAGGGTCAATGGAACTCCGGCAGACTGCGTAGCATTGGGTTTACATATGTTTCCTGATACGCAGGTTGTACTTTCCGGTATCAATATGGGGCCGAATCTTGGTAATTCTATGTGGCATTCGGGGACACTAGCTGCTGCTAAGCAGGCCACCCTTCTTGGTGTTACGGGTATTGCTTTGAGCACCCCTGTCGGAAAGACTGAACCGGATTTTGAAGGCTTATCTACATGGACAAGGGATGTGCTAAAAATATTAATGGAAAATAAAGAACCCGCGCTTTACAATGTGAATTTCCCAGCCCAACCGCAGGGCATAGCATGGACAAGACAATCAGTAAGGTTGTATGACGGCAGGGTTGTATCGGGAGAAGATCCTATGGGAAGGGAAAACTATTGGATCACTGTCGTACCTTTAGAACCTGCTGATAAAGGCACAGATCGTTGGGCAGTAGAGCATAATTTAGTATCCATTACACCGTTACGTCTTGATCTTACTGCGCATGATGAACTTGCGGAAAGAGTGAAACGGGAGCAAAGTTGATTTGGTGGAGCTAAGTGAATGGGTAAATTAAACATTAATGGAAAAGATATGAATGCAACAGAAAATTTAATGCAAAAGGAAAGATTTCGTCCAGTTGATAAGGCAGGATTTGGAGGCGTAGCCTTAGGGAATGGATTTCAGCACCATACTGATTACGCATGTTTGGAGGCGGTAGAAGCGGCGTGGAAGGCGGGAATACGATTGTTTGATACATCCCCATGGTACGGTTTAGGCATAAGCGAACGCCGAATGGGCTTATTTTTAAAAGATCAGCCTAGGGAAAGTTTTACCTTGTCAACAAAAGTGGGCAGACTCATGTTGCCTCAAGAGGATTTTAAAATGGACCAGCCGCTGTGGAAAGGGAAATTAAATTTTGGCTACCGCTATGATTATACTGCTTCAGGTGTAAGAAGGAGCTTAGAAGATAGTTTGCAACGCTTAGGACTATCTTCGATAGATATGGTATTTATTCATGACCTGTCACCAGACAATGGAGATATGAAAGACAGCTATTCTTATTATTTTGAGCAAGCTGCACACGGGGCGATGCCTGAATTGACTAGGATGAGAGAAGAAGGGATTATTAAAGGCTGGGGGCTAGGAGTTAATACCGTTGCACCGATATTACAGACATTGGAAGTTGCAGATCCAGATGTTTTTCTTTCAGCCTGTCAGTATTCATTGATAAAACACGAGGAAGGGCTGAATCAAGTTTTTCCTAAAGTAGCTGAACGAGGTATTTCAATCATTGTGGGAGCGCCATTATGTGCTGGATTTTTAGCTGGAAAAAACCGTTATCTCTACGATGGAACTTTCCCTGCTGGTGTCAAGGAAAAACTAAATGCTTTGTATCAGGTCGCAAAAAATCATAATGTTGATCTTCGCACAGCAACATTACAATTTTCGGCAGCTCCCGAAGAAGTATCTGGAGTGATACCGGGTGCACATACGGCTGAACAGGCGGTAGAAAATGCAAATTCGTTCAACGTTAAGATCCCCAATGACTTCTGGATCGAGCTAAAACATGAGAAACTTATTGAACAAAACTGTCCAGTACCAAAGATGTGAAGTACTTGACGAGATTTAGGGTGTGATTGGCACACCCTCTTTGAAGTGATGTCAATTGTACGTTATATGTTAGACCAACTTTAATATATGTTATTGAATAGATCTCAATTGAATAGATCTCATGAAATCTGTAGGGATAACCAGCTTAAAGGTAATCTTAGTGTTGTCTGAGTGAACGATTATTGTCCCTTTGTGAAGTTTTGCTATTTCACTTGCAATAAATAGTCCTAATCCTAAACCTTTGCTATTGTCTCCTCGCATAAACGGTTCGAATAAGTTTGATAAATCCGACACTTGTTGAGGGAATATAAGGTCATTTGTAACGCTAAAAATAAATTGCCCTTCTTCAATGAATGCATTGATTTCTATATTTTTATCCGGGTTCCCATGCTTTATTGCATTTCCAATTAAATTTGCAAAGGCCCTTCCCATTTTATGTTGATCACAACGTATTTCAGTTGGAAGATCGATGTTGGCCATTAATGTTTTATTATGTAAAAATTCATATTCGGATAGGATTTGTCTAATTAAAGTATCGATCCGGAAACATTCATTAATTATTGTGGGTTTATTTTCAAGACGTATACTGCTGAAATCCAATATATCATCGATCATTCCTTTCATCCGAAGAGACGCTTCTTCTATTTTCTTTATTAAGCGTTTTTGGTTATCATCTTTTACAGTCCCCATCAGATATTGTGATATCACCTTTACGATACTCACAGGGTTATTCAGATCATGGGCTAGGGAGGTTAAAATGAGCTCTCTGTTTTTAGTGTAACTGAGCTCCTGTTTTAATTCTCTTCTCGCCTTGTTAAGGCCGAATATTGTTTTAAAATCTATTGCAATTAAATCACTACAAACGGGGAGCAGCGTTTCCAACTTGGTTCGGTCAAAATGTACAGGCTCCGCATTCATAAAACTCATGTGCCCTACAATAGCATCCTTCTTGTTAACTATTGGGTAAGAGATATAACTTTTTAAGCCGAATTCCTGAAGAACGTCAGTCCATTGATCAACAGTACATTGTGTACTATCATTAATGTAAATAGGCGAAAAACCTGTTCTAATTTCTTGATATATTTTAACGTAGGTGTCGCTGTTTTTATTGACTATTTGCTGAGACTGATAGTCATAAACGCACCAATTTCCCCATTTTAGTCCATCTTTCTTACGTATCAAACCATATCTCATTTTGGTCTGGCTACAAAGTTCCTCCAAAATTCGTTGACAGGTATTGAAGTCGCTTTTATCGGATGTGTCGTATGGTTTATGTATTTGATTTGGGATGGTCATTTTTTTTGCATTGTTAGCGATGTGAATCCACCGATGGGTGTTCATCTCTCAGTGAAAATACAACATAGTTTCCTAAAAAATTGATATAATCGTAAAAGTGGCGTCAAAATAACAGTAATCAACACATTATTTTTCCAATTTTGCTATTTGCTCGATTAGTCCTTTAAATATAAAGGCGTGAAATGGTAGCACGGCATACCAATATAGCCTACCTGAAATTCCCAATGGCCTAAAAGTCGCAGTTTGTATCAACGTTTGTCCCTCGATTTTAAATTCGAGCCACGCTTCACCCGGTAATTTCATCTCTGCATAGAGAAGTAGTCTTTTCTGTTTTTTATCTGCAATTAATACACGCCAAAAATCAAGGGTGTCACCTGCGGAAAGATCAGTTTTGCTTTTCCGCCCTCGTCGCATCCCGACCCCACCAACCAATTGATCCATAAAGCCCCGGATTTTCCAAAGCCAATTGCCATAGTACCAACCCGATTGTCCTCCTATAGACCAGATCTTATTTAATGAAGCGTCACTGTTGCCCAGTGTAACACTACGTACATCTTTAAAGCAGCCATAAGCGGGTACTTCCAGCAGTCTACTCAATCCTCCAGATAAAATGTTACTGGTCTGCGCATCTTTCCAGCTCGAAATCACATGGTCACTTTCAATTTTTTGGAAAGCCAATTGGATAGCGGTACGGTAGTTGATCAGTGTTATGCCAAGTTGCTCGGCTAGACGATTTGGTTTACAAATCACTTCTACTTTCATACTGTCAACTAAGTTTTTTGCCAAATTGTATGAAGTCGAAGTAACAAAATAGAGCCAATAGGAAGATAGTCTGGGTGTCATCACGGGAACGATGTAAATATGTCTCTTAAGCTTTCTTTCAGTGGCATACTGCAAAAGCATTTCTTTGTAAGTAAGAACATCCGGACCACCAATATCATAACTTTTGTGGTATGTTTCAGCGTTCAGCATAACACCGACCATAAATTCAATGACATTCCGGATTGCTATTGGCTGGCATTTAGTTTTAAGCCATTTTGGTGTCACCATAATGGGGAGTTTTTCCACTAAATCGCGTATGATTTCGAAAGAAGCACTACCTGACCCGACAATTATACCAGCCCTTAATGTTGTAATGGGAATTGAACCACTTGCTAATACTTTTTCTACATTTCTCCTTGAATCCAGATGTTTGGAAAGCTGATTGGAATTACTTATTCCACTCAAATAGATAATCTGCCGTGCTTTGGTCGACTCAATGAAATTTTTGAAATTGGTAGCGCATTCAATTTCCATGCGTTGAAAGTCGCCAGTTTGGGTAGCCATCGAATGTATAAGATAATAAGCTACATCAAAATCAGTCGGCACGTTTTTGAGTGTTTCTTTATCTAGAAAATCTACTTCGATAACATCTATATTATGCTGTTCAGTTGGAATATTGAGACGATCTCTATCCCTAACACAGCAGATAAGCTCATGTCCTTGCTCCAATAATACGGGTAATAGGCGTTTGGCAATATAACCCGTCACACCTGTCAAGAGAATCTTCATAAGCCATTACATCTTTTATTTGTGTTATTTCCTGTGTAAATACCCTAAAATATAAATAAATTTTTAATTTTAGTTAGCGGTTTGGCTAGGTATTCTTTCCCGAGCATTGTAGCAATCTGCCTCTCCTTTTAGACAGTTAGCGTTTTTATAAATAGAATAAATACATTTTATCCATCACACGATGTATCACGAAGTAAATTTAAAATGGATTTTTATTCCAAAAAAATAATCTGAGTAGGCGAAAAGTAAATTTAAACGAAAATGATTAAGCTTTAGTCGTGTCGGCAATATCTTATTCCTCGGATCTGCGAGCTTCGCGGCTCCCATTAATTGTTATTGCACGAAATATGAATGTTACAGTAGCCAAAATTAATAAGACGTGAACAATATCTTCTGTTACAAACCCGCCAAGAAAAGTTACCGCCCAAATAATGACTATGCTGACGGCTATCGAATATAATAGATCTTCCATATGATATTTCTTGATTGAAGAACAATATGCCGATGAAATCGTTTAAAATTTGATAGGAAAAGATCACTCTCAATTTCGATATTGGAAGCAGAGATATACTTCTTGTAAGATTAAAATTAATCAATGTATACTCGGTATCCTCGGAATATAGAAGTTTAAAAGCGTCATTCCCTTAGGTTTCCAAACATATAAGATGGAATTTATATTGCAGGAACAGGATTTGAAACCAAAAATGAAATGCCCGATTTTTCGGGCATTTCATTTTTGGTTATTAATGCTTAAGCAGATTCATTTACACCGGAAACAGCAATTTCTGTAAGTAACGTATCTGTTTCTTTTTCTTCATCAAGTGTTTGTTGTAGCAATTGCTCTGCTTCTGAATGTTTCATCAGCTTTGCAAATGTAACCAGACAACCATAACTTGCTATCTCATAATGTTCAACTTTTTGCGCTGCAGAAATAAGCGCTGCATCCAATGCTGGGTCTCCTTCAAAATTTTCGATAATCTCGTCAGCTTCCTCTAGGAGCCCCTCCATGGCTTTGCATTTCTTACCTCGAGCAGCGATTCCCAATACGGAAAACACTTCCTTAAGCCGCTCAATCTGCTGTTCGGTCTGGCCATGATGTTTTTCAAATGCCTGTTTCAGTTGTTCATCTTCGGCTGCTTTGCTCATTTTCTTTAACCCTTTTAAAAGTTGTTTTTCAGCACCCAAAATATCTTTTAATTCGTCTACAAATAACTCATGTAAATGCTCATTTGGCATTTTTTGTTGATTTTGATTCGATTTTGCCATAATTCTTTTTTAGAGATGGACATCTGTCAAAATAAGATCGTTTTTAAAATCTCATTTTCATTTCTTTATTGTCACTGGCATTCGTCAATTGGTGACAATAAAACCCTTACATTCTTTTGTTCCGTATAGTCGAAGTGAGCTTGATCGTATCATCCGTAACAAAATTTAATACATATGCGGTCTATTTGATCTCAAATTCAGGTATTATTGCTGTTTTTTAGTATATTACAAACTAATAGTAACTCAGAATTAAGCTCTATATTATTTTGATTAGTTTATTTTTATCCTAAAAACAACCCTTTTTTTTTATACATAAAACTATAGTAGTATATTAGTGTTCTAATTTGTGCGTATGAAGTATAAGCTTTTAAAAGAAATCATTGGATTAGTCGAGGAATTTGACGCGGAAACAGAAGTTACTGATAGCTTTAGCGATGACTCCGATGGATTTAAGCGTTGGGTAACGGCAAAGGAAACAGGAATTTCTGTTGAGCCCTATTGGGAAGGAAAAGAGAATGGGCGCACGCCAGAGAGTGTAATCAGCACCTTACTTGTGCATATGAATAGGTTTGCAAAAAGCTATTCCAAAGCGGCTATATGGGAATCTGATTTTTCAACCCAGGAGGAATATATATATCTTATTACCCTTAGGTCGTTTGGCGAGATGACAAAAATGGAGCTAATCAGAAGGAATATTCATGAAAAACCTGCGGGTATGGCCATTATTAACCGTTTAATCAAACAAGGATGGATTAGCCAGCAAAATTCAGAATCGGATCGTCGAAGTAAAGTGATTTATATTACGGAGAATGGTCGATTAGCTTTAGATCAACAAATGGAAAAAATACGGCATGCAACACAAATTGTTTCAGGTAATTTGACATACAGTGAAAAAATAACATTAATAAGTTTATTGGATAAGCTGAGCAAATTTCATCAGGTGATTTATGATAAGAATATTTCACCAGATAAACTGTTGGAGCAGATCAATATAGCGAAATAACATCCTTAGTTTAATTAACATCAGTGAAGAAGAAGGAATCAAATTAACATAAATGAAGAAGAAGGTAGCAGTTATAGGTGCGGGTTTTTCAGGTCTTTCAGCTGCGGCTTATCTCGCTCAGGCTGGATGCGATGTACATGTTTATGAAAAGCATACGGTGCCCGGTGGGAGGGCGAGACAGTTTGACACAGTTGAAGGATTTAAATTTGATATGGGACCAAGCTGGTACTGGATGCCTGATATCATTGAGTCATTTTTTTTAGATTTTGATTGCAGTACAGCGGATTTTTTTGAGCTCGTTTCGCTCAATCCGCAATTTGAAATGATATTTAGTTCAGGGCAGATTAGCGTACCCGAATCTTATCCGGAATTAAAGCAGTTGTTTGAGCAGATCGAACCTGGAGCGGGTGAGCAGCTGGATAAATTTATGGAGGCTGCCAAATTTAAGTATGAGGTAGGCATGCGCGACTTTGTCAATAAACCCTGTCACAATTGGAGTGAATTTCTGTCCCCTAAGATTGCTCTTAGTGCTTTTAAGCTCGATCTGCTTTCTAATTTTAGATCCTATGTTGCTAAATATTTTAAGGACCAGAGGCTACGCACATTAATGGAATTTCCTGTTATATTTTTGGGTGCTTCACCCAAAGATATTCCGGCCTTATACAGCCTAATGAATTATGGCGGTTATGCATTAGGTACTCATTATCCAAAAGGAGGTTTTTTTCAATTGGTGCTAGCGATGCAACAGGTGGCTGAGAAGCAAGGCGTAACTTTTCATTTTGATCATAATGTCGATGGAATGAAGGTTAAAAATAATACGATCAGTTCGCTGGAGATTAACGGAGTGTATCATGATTATGATGTTGTGGTTGCCTCGGCAGATTATCATCATATTGAAACATTATTAGATAAAGAGTTCAGAAACTACGATGAGGATTATTGGAAAACCAGGACGTTTGCACCATCCAGTTTGATATATTACTTAGGTATGAAGTCTCCTATTCCTAATTTAACGCACCACACCTTGTTTTTTGAGCATCCATTGGATGATCATATTGAATGTATCTATGGCGAAAAGAAGTGGCCTCAGAATCCTTTGTTTTATGCTTGTTGTCCATCCAAAACGGATCCCAATGTGGCGCCTGCAAATACGGAGAATCTTTTCTTATTAATGCCATTGGCTACAGCTATTTCGGACGATGAAGAAACGCGTGAAAAATATCTTATTCATATGTTAAAGCGTCTAGAAAAGCATACTGGTTCAAATATGTTATATGAACAGATCGTATATAAAAGAAGTTACTGTGTGAGCGACTTTGTAAGCGATTATAATGCTTATGGCGGAAATGCTTATGGATTAGCAAATACATTGACACAAACAGCGGTATTGAAACCGAAAATCAGGAATAAGAAAGTTAAGAATCTTTTTTATACAGGGCAGCTGACGGTGCCCGGCCCCGGGGTACCTCCATCCATTATATCGGGTAAGATAGTTGCCAAAGAAGCCATTGAATTATTGCGTAAATTATAAGATCATGAAAAAACTATTTGATGAACTCGCTTATGAAGTGAGCAAAAAAACAACTGAAAAGTATAGTACAAGTTTTTCGCTCGGTATTTTGGCTCTAAAACCGAGCATTCGTGCAAGTATTTATGCGATATATGGTTATGTACGATTGGCTGATGAAATTGTCGATAGTTTTCATGGTTATGACAAGCAACGGTTATTGGGGCGACTTTATTTGGAAACCACCAACGCTTTAGATGAAGGCATTTCGTTAAACCCTATCCTGCAATCTTTTCAGGAAACCGTACGCAAATATAATATTGATATGTCCCTTATCAATCAATTTCTTCATAGTATGGAGATGGATCTCAACAAAGTTGAGTACAATTCAGAACGCTACAAGGAATATATTTATGGTTCTGCAGAAGTCGTGGGACTGATGTGTCTACAGGTTTTTTGTGAAGGCGACCGTCAGCGCTATGAAGAGCTAAAGCCTTATGCCATGAAGCTCGGTTCTGCATTTCAAAAAATCAATTTTTTACGCGATCTAAAAGAAGATTATCAGGTGCTTGGGCGCACCTATTTTCCAAATTTGGATATGAGCCAATTCGATAATATCATGAAACGTCGTATCGAAGAGGAAATTCATACCGAATTTAAAGAAGCACTTTTGGGAATCAAGAAGTTACCTGCGTCGTCTAAGTTTGGAGTTTATTTAGCTTATAAATATTATCTCTCTCTCTTTTCACAGATCCGAAAGAAATCTTCTGAAGAAATTTTGGAAAATAGGATTAGAATACCTAATATTCAAAAAGCTTATGTCGCAGTTAAAAGTTACGTGCGCTATAAGGCGGCTTATTTATAAATCCATCAGCTTATCGCAATATGAACTTGATTATTATACTGCTCACTTTTATCGCCATGGAAGGCGCTACCTGGTTAATTCATAAATATATTATGCATGGCTTCTTATGGATGCTCCATAGGGATCACCATGATCATAGTAACGAGGGATTTTTGGAGAAAAATGATTACTTCTTCATTATTTTTGCTGTTCCGACCATCGCGCTAATGTATTTTGGTTCTTTAAGAGATTACAATTATCTTTTTTATATCGGCATTGGGATTATGCTGTATGGCCTGGCTTATTTCTTCGTTCACGATATCTTTATACATCAGCGTTTCAAATGGATGAGTAAAACAAATAATCGTTATTTTTTGGCTCTTCGGCGTGCTCACAAGCAGCATCACAAACATTTGGGCAAGGAAGAAGGGGAATGTTTCGGTTTTTTGTATGTGCCAATGAAATACTTTAAAATGTATTCTAACAATGAAAAAATATGATGCAATATACTTATTCGCTTATCTTATTTTTTACGGTAGTAATCTGTTTTGTCGCATCCTTCGACAAGCGGCTTCGATTCGACCGTGAATTTTTTCCATTCTTAAAAGCAGCTGTGCTTGTTGCTATATTTTTTATCGCTTGGGATGTGTGGTTTACAAGTGAGGGAGTTTGGTGGTTTGACACAAGATATACTTTAGGACTGGTGATAGCAGGACTGCCGATAGAAGAGTGGCTGTTCTTTATCTTCATTCCTTTTTCTTGTATTTTTACTTATTTTTGCATTGACAAATTTTTTAAACTGCAATCCCTTTCCGCCTTTAACAACATCGTCGTTTTTGTAAGCATCATTATATGCGCCGTGGTTGCTCTCCGTTATACCGATCGAATTTATACCCTGGTAACCGCTGTAGTCACTATTTTAACACTGTTGATTTTCCATTTTGTTTTACGCGTGCAATGGATTACGCAAGCCTCTTTGGTTTTTACCCTGCTCATGTTGGGCTTTTTACCTGTGAATGGTATACTCACGGGAACTGGATTGGAATCGCCAATAGTGAATTACAACCCAATGGAATTTATGGGCATCAGGATACTGACGATTCCTGTAGAAGATGCGGTATATGGCTATACACAGTTTTTATTGGTTCTCTATTTTTTCAAGAAATTTCAAAATAAAGGTTTTGCTCCAATAGCGAAGTGAGATGCATTGGAGCAATTGGATTAGGGATACGTATGCTGCATATGTCCGTAGAGGAGCTGATTCCGACTTCATTTTGTTATTTTATTTTTACATGCTTTAAGTAAAAATTGTTTTGTTGATCAATTTCTATCGTGTAATTACTATTGAGCTCTAGTGTCCATCCATCCCCCTTAATGAGATTTTTTTCAATGGATATAGGTTTAGTGATGGATACCTTTTTCCAATCAGGACTAATTAAAGCCCCATTTGTGACATCTAAAATCCCCCAAACATCTGTAATTCGGGTGGTGGGATAGTATGTGCCCAAGTTTTCGATTGGAATGATGGTTCTAGGGTCGAAAGAATAGTTCATTTTTTCGAAACGAATTTCAAAATGAGAAGATTCGACAAACTTGTTTTTGTAAGTTTTGACTAAGCGTTTATTTTCAGCATCCCTTTTATTTTCTTCTTCAAAAATTACAGCTGCATTATATGCTTTGGAAAGATTTTTAAAATTTTGTTCAGTTGGCGGAAGGAGAGAAATAGCAAACTTGCGGATAAATAATGCTGTTAGGTCAGTTTCTTTATCTATTTTTTTATTCCAATCGTTATCCGTTTTATACAGCAGATAACCATAAGTTGGCGTCGTTTGGTAGGCAAATGATCTTACAAAGGTGCGATTGTTTTGAGATCGATTAATACCATTTATAAGATATTGTTTTGTCGATTCATCGCTGCGGGCACTGACTATTATTCCTGTAAATTCGGCAATTCCTTCGTTAATTTCCAATAAATTCTCATTTTTAGCAGCTTCATCGAATAACACGTATCTATATTTTCTAAAAAATAGGGCATTGGTGAGATGACGTTTCATGTCATTTTTATGTGTGGACATTAAAGCTTGTTTTAAAGCTTCAAATTCAAGACGTAAGCTAATCCGGCCATCTTTTTCGTCGAGGTGATTATTGTTCGCATTATTTAGTGAGAAACCCAAATCAGGTTGTATACGATGAAATGACTCATGTGCAAGCAGATTTATACGATCATCCCTGTTTTCTGGAAGTGGCAACATAATCATTGCCCACCTCTTGTCATTCCAATCCAGTGCCGTGTTGGAAAAATTGACCTCCTGAGGTAGAATTCCAGTATATAAGTTAGCTGATGGTTTTAAAGTTTTTTTTCCATCCAATTCGTTGGCATAGATCGTGCGTGTGGCGGGATCAATAAGAAGAATTGGTCCGTATATACTTTTATTCCATAACTTGAAACTCTGATCTGAGGCAGTTTTGAGCTCTTCAAACCAGGAGTTGATATCGGCTGTTTCATATTGCTTACGTTGTGCGTAAGCCTGCGCAGTAAGATGGATAATAAAGAGAAGAGTAAATATTTTTTTCATAACTGTATGGGAAATAATTGACTTTCAAAATAGGCTAACCAGTTTAAATTAAAAAGTATTAAGGGAGAATCTCTTGAAAAAAGGTATCATGATAGGTTTTGCCAATCGCGATTTCATATTTGTCGATAAACACGTCATTATGGTCAAATGAGTCGATTTTATGTTTATTAATGATATAGGAGCGATTTATCCGCAAGAAAATAGATTTTGGAAGCCAGTCATGTATATTCTTTATGGTCATACGTGTAATCACGCGTTGATCTTCCATTTGGAAAATGACATAATCTTTAAGAGATTCAATAAAAAGAATTTCGTTGAGATTGATCTTAAAAAATCTACGGTCAGATTTTACAAAAATATAATCATCCGTGATTTGCTCTAAATTTTTATTCTCTTCATCTAAAAGAAGTCCATGATAAACAATCGCCTTGTCTACAGCTTTACGAAAACGAACGGTATCAATAGGTTTAACAAGATAATCAATTGCGTCGACCTCATAGCTGTCTACGGCATATTCGGAATAAGCGGTGGTAAAAATCACAAGCGTATTTTTGGGAATATTTTGTGCAAACTCAATTCCGTTAATTTCCGGCATATTGATATCCAGAAAGATTAAATCAACAGCGTTTTGTTGTATAAATATACCCGCAGAAACAGCATTGTTGAAACTTTCAAGAAGTTCAAGAGATGCAATCTGATCGACTAGTTTCCTTATTCCTTTACGCGCTATAGGCTCGTCATCTACAATGATACATCTCATAATAGTAGCGTTAATTTTACGATATAATTTTGTTCTGTTTCTTCTATTTCTAAATCGTGCCGATTTTCGTAAAGCAACTGTAATCTACGAACGATATTGCTCAATCCGATACCCCCCCTTTCTTTTTGCCTTTGGTTTATAGATTTTGAATTTTTGCATATAAAAATAAGGGATTCTTTTTCTAATTGAAAGGATATATTAACATAAGATATGCCATTACTGTTCAGGTTGTGTTTAACAGCATTTTCTACAAAAGGAATGAATAACAAAGGAGCAACAATTACTTTATTGCTGTCTTCCCAAATTTTTATATCGAACTCAAATTGGTCCCTTCTGACTTTCTCCAATTCCAGATAGTCTGTCAATAGACATACATCGTCAGACAATGAAACTTTATCCCTGCTGTTGTTAGTGAACTGGTATTGCAGTAAGTCATCCAGTTTGGTTAAAATGTGGGCTGCCATGTTAGGATCTTCATCCACCAGTATATTGGCATTATTAATCGTATTGAATAAAAAATGAGGATTGATTTGACTCTTTAAAAATTTGAGTTCCGATTCAGTAGTTGCTTTTTGTAACTCCTGCTGCTTTATTTTGCTTTTTATTAAAGGCTTAAAGAGTAAAAGGGATGAAGTGCCGACAATAAATAGGATGATTGCCAATAGGCTAGATGCTAAACTCAGAAATATAGCTGTAGGGCTGGGGTCGTTTCGGCTGACTGCGATATCGTAAAACATATGTTGTAGGATTATCACTATCAATAGCGCAAGTACGGAAAATAACACGGCAGCAATTAAATAATGTATCAGCTTATCTTTGGCCAAAAAGAAGGGGAATAGCAGGTAAACGTTTACATAAACCAGCATATTCATAAACACATAGTAGGCTACCCAACCGCAAGTTCTGTCGAAAGATAAGTTTAGTTTATCAGGCGCATCGAAGAATATCCCAATTGAAATTAACAGCATAAATAGTTGCATACAAAGATGCCTTTGTATGCTGTAGCGATCCGCAATTAAGAAAGCAATTTCTTTATTTTCTACGGCTATTTCCATTCCTTAAGATCTAGTTGAAGACTTATATTTCCGGATTCCATAGTAAATATATATAAATCAGGATAGAGCATATTTAATTTGTCGGTTATTTCCATTTTGTATTCCGGGGGTAATAGATAAGTGTTCTCATAGTTTACGATAAAGCGTATTTTTTTTTCTGAAATTTCAACGTTAATACTTAAGCTTTTAATTTCATTTGCTATCAGTATGGACTGTATCAATACGATGAATAAAAGAGGAGAAATCAGCAAATTGTTGGTTTTTCCCTTTACCTCCAGAACATATTCAAAACGGCTATCTTCAATAAATTTTTTTAATTGTAGTAAGTTTTTTAGGAAGATTATTTCGGAATTAAGGAAAACTTTATTTCTATCGCAGTCATAGAGTTGGTAGCGCAGTAAATGACCGAGTAACATCAATATTTGTGAGGCTTTTTGTGGATCTGATGCGGTTATTAAGGCCGCTTTACGTAAGGCTCTCGACATAAAGATTGGCGAAACTTGTCCTTTCAGTTTGTTTACTTCTGTTTCAAGGAAGTTCTGCTCCAGCATCATCACATCTTCGTTCTTTTTATTCCATTTTCGAAAGAGTTTTATAACTGACATGCTCCATAGACAGATTATAGTCATTGCTGAGGAAGATAGACTGTCTATTAGGATAATTGGATTGCTATAGGATGTTATGCGATGCGGTAGACTCAAAATTGCGCGTATGGAATATTCCAAAACAAGCGTGCAGCCCATAAGCGCTACCACAAAAGATACTAACAAAAGGATATAAATGGTATAGTTTTCCTTTAACAAGAACTTTGGTATGAGGTAAAAATAATTCAGATATGTTGTTAGTAGGTAAGTGACAAATGAGAGAAAACAAATTAAAAAGATAGTGTTTCCCAAAGAAGACATAATGTCTTGATACACTATAAATGTTTGATTAAAAGTAATAATAACTAAGGTTACAATAAAGGTTAGATGCCTCCATGGTCTATAATTGGAGGCAAATAAAAAATGATACGGTTTGCTTTGGCTCATATAGGTACTAAAATTACATTAAAAATCCATTCTATACAGTATATTAAAAAGTGATGTTGCTTGTTTTTTGGGTACTATGGCCCCTGTCTTTAGATTATATTGATGTCCATAATACTCTTTTGCGCCTGTAACATTCAGCCATTTGATTGCAATCTCGTGCGATCGTTTCAACCTGTTAAGTCTATAACTTATCGAATAATTAGCGATAAAAATGGGGGAGAATTGTTTAGCAAATGCATTTTTTTCCTCGTATTGGATTTCTTTATCAGGATGGTTAAGGGAAGACTTTTCCAATACCGGAGCATATCGTTCTCCTCCTTGCAAGGTCAATTTCAGGTTAACGCTTAGTAGATCCCGTTGCTGTTTGTCCATAAACCATTCTTTGCCTGTCAATCCATTAATAATAAAACGCCTGTTAAATTTGCCGTTATGCCAAATGGCGTCTCCACCCGCAAATTTGGCATCAAATAGAGTGGCGGTCAACATATAATAAACACCTTTTTGTAAGTAGCGCTCGATTGTAATATCCAATCCGACATGCTGTCCTTTGCCCCGGTTCACCAGCGCATCTTCCACGTAGAATAGGTTGCGGTTAAGGATGGAATATGAGCTATCCGCAATAACTGGCACATGGAAGAGATATTGATAAAACGGTTCTAGTTTGATACGCATGTTATCCGACAGTTTATATTGATAGGATAAAGACATATGGTGCGCTTTGGTGAAATCAACATCCTTATTTAGTGGTTGGCCATTTCCTCTATCTTTTACAAGGAATACGTCCATCTTCTCCATACGGCTATGTAGGCCATAAGCCATGGCAATCGAGCTTTTAGGTCCTGAAGACCACTTTATAGCAGCTCGTGGTTCAACCGTCCAATGGTTATTCAGGGTTAATAACTGTGCATTGAGCCCTAATGTTACATAGATTTTTTTGTTTAATTCAATTAATGAACTGCTGTAAGCTGAAAGCAATGTGGTAGTCCCTTTTCCTTCGGAAATTGCCTGCAATGGTTTTCCTACAAAAGGTGAACGATCCAGCTGGGTGTTGTAATACATGTTTGTTACCGTAAAGCCGGTTTTATTGCTATACTTCTCCGCATATTTTTTATCAAAGGAAGATGTTAAAATCACATTGGTATAGCGGTTTCTTAAATTTAAATAGGGCATTTCGGTACTATCGTTGAAGATATCTTCGGTTGCCTTATTAGTTGAATGGGTAGTGGCCAAAGTGGTACGAAGAACTCCTCCATTCTCAAAAAAATAGCGATGGGTAATGCCGGCTGCTGCAGACATCTGGTCTGTTTTTGAGGATTTACGATCATCCATATACTTCCAGCTTGATTCTGATTCTTTTTTTGTACGGAACCTATCGGCTAATGCGTTTCCCCAAATTGAAAATGTTCCTTTATGCTTACTCGGAAAGTTTAATTTAAAATTTAGATCCTGATAGTCCAATAACTGCCCATTAGTTTCTCCTGCGTTAAGTTTGCTCATTAAGCCTGTTGTAGAATAGCGGTAATTAATCAAATAAGAAGCATCATTATTTGTACTAAAAGGTCCCTCCGAAGCGAAATCCAAGCCCAATAACCCTGCTTGGAAGGTATGTTCATGTTTCCGATTATTTCCTGTCCGCAATTTTAGGTCAAATACCCCTGATACGGCATTGTTATATTCTGCAGGAAAGGCGCTATTATAGAAATCCGAGTTGGCTAAAACATTTGTGCTCAATGAAGTCAGTATGCCGCCGCCCAAAGTCGCTATATCTGCAAAGTGATTTGGATTCGGTATTTCTATCCCCTCAAGTTTCCACTGAAGCATACTTGGTGCATTTCCATGTACTGAGATGCCATTATTTCCAAGACTTGAAGATATCCCGGCAAAAGAACTAACCAGACGGGCGGGATCATCCATTCCGCCGGCATAGCGATTAATTTCTTCAATCCGAAGTAAACGTCCTCCAGTCAGCGCCATTTTATTTGAAGCTCTTTCCTTATTGGCTGCCACTACTACGTCTTTCAATACGTAATGCGTCGGATCCATCGCAATTTCTAATGCGATCTCTTTTTTAGAAGTTAACATAATCTCTTTAATCACTGTAAGCTCGTAGCCTAAGCAATAAGCCTGTACGGTATATCGTCCGACTGGAAGATTGGGCAAAACGAATTCACCCTTATCGGAGGTTACTGCAACCAAACCTGGTTTTTCCAACACTCGGATAGATACGGCAGCGAGCTGTTGGCCGGATAATCGATCTGTGACGACCCCGCCTATTTTTTGTGTTGGGGGAATCTGAGCATGAACAGCCGTAGAAATTAAGGTGAACAAGAATATAATGACGATTTTATCCTTTAATTTTTCCATAATTTTATAGAGTAAATCGAAGCTATGTCGAAGCCCCTTTTTTCGCGCTAATTTTTGGCTGAGTACGATTTCGAGTGCATCCAGGACTCTTTCGCATTCGGGGGCTGATACTTGGGATAGTTTTGAGATCTGTTCTATTGTTTCTTTTCTATTCATTCTTAAATCTGATTACGGTTCAAATTTATCGGTCTAAAAAAGTTCCTTTAGCGATATGAGACGAAATGACGCTAATGAGCGACAGAAATATGTATAGCTAGGATCATGCGATAGCATAGGCAGTTCCCGACCAATTGCAAATCGATAAATAGGGGCATGTTTACCTGATTGCGTACTGATGTAATATGTATTTCTTATTTTTGTATACCTAGTATTGCCTATGCATATCTAATCAATGATTAGATTGATCGAAAAAAATTGCTAGATTTGAATTAAATTTTATCTACTTAAACTGAAAAGCAAAAACGGCTCAAATTTATAAATGAACTCTGATCAACAGATTTGGCAAATGTTTCAAGTTGGACATGAACCTTCGTTCAAAATACTTTTTGAACGCTACAACCACCTGTTGTTCAATTATGGATTTAAATTTACGCAAGACGAAGAAATCATCGAAGATAGCATTCAAGAGCTATTTGTTAAACTATGGTGCAATAGGGAAACTTTAAGTGTAGATGTCGCGGTGAAAAATTATCTGTTTAAGGCATTCCGGCGCACACTGATCAAGAAAATAGAACAATCCATGCGAAGGGCGGATATTGCTCACTCATCCCTTGATTATTTGCCCTTTACCATCGAACTACCTCATGATCTCAGTATGATCCGTCAGGAACGTGCCCAAGAGGTAAGAGATAAGCTGGATCAAGCGCTGCAGCAGATGACCACACGTCAACGAGAAGTTATCCACCTGCGCTTTTTTGAAGAGTTGCCGTATGACGAAATTGCCGAAATTATGGGTCTTTCGACCAAAGATACTTATAAATTGTACTACAGGGCATTGGAAAGTTTGAGGAAACATTTTGGCACTTTTGGTTTATTGGTACTACTCCATATACTTAACGAGCTGCGTTATCACTAAATCTTTCACCTATCTGCAAGTTTTTCCGAAATAAATAATAGACATTATTTACAATCATAGTCAGCATTAGCGCTGTTTAATGATGATTTGACTGGGTAAGTCTGTTTTTTTTAAAAAAAATATAATTTATTGGGGTAAAATTCTGTCGAGTGGTGTAACCTATATAAAACAGTATGAACTCTCGATTATCAAAATATAAAGATTATAAGGCAACAGATTTTTTTGCGGATGAGGATTTTGTGCTGGCAGTGCTAATGCCGGAAGCTACCTTAACCGATTTTTGGTCTGAACTTAGTCTTCATTATCCACATCTTTCAGACGAAATGGCTCTCGCCAAAACATGGGCCTTATTGATCCAGAATCAGACCACTGCACAAAGTACCTTAAGTAGTGACGAGCGCTGGGCGAGGATTCAAGCACAAATTCCAATCTACGAAAGCAAAAAACAACGTAGTCGGATTGTACGCACTTTATTCCGGTGGACAGCATCTGCAGCAGCCATCTTGTTATTTATTGTGGTGGCATATGATGTTAGCCAATTTGGGACTAAAGAGACCAATACGGCCTTCGGTGAACAACGTCGACTTTCCCTTCCGGATTCTTCTATCATCAGACTAAATAGTAACTCTCACATTTCATACGTCCGCAGTTGGAAAACGGATAAACCGCGCGAAGTTTGGCTTGAAGGAGAAGGCATGTTTGAGGTAAAACATACTGCCATTAAAAACCGTCTGCGCGAAAGCGACTTCTTTGTTGTGCACGTGGGGGATCTTTCATTGACTGTGTTGGGGACAAAGTTTAATGTGAAAGACCGTCGTGGACGTATCGAAGTGGCTCTATTTGAGGGAAGCGTCCGTATTCAGGGACAAAACGGTGAAGATCGTATACTAAAACCAGGGGAGACTTTCGTCTATGATACATCGGCAAAAGCAAATCAGGTTGTTACTAACGATGCGAATAGGGTGCTATCCTGGACGCGCGGTGAACTCAGTATTGAACATAACAGCTTAGCAAATATTGTAGATGTATTGGAAGATAACTATGGCTATCAAGTTGTAGTAGAAGATCCAACATTGCTCAATAAGCGATTTACAGGTGTTATACCAGTCAAAAAAATAGATGACATCCTCTTTGTTATCAAACATACTATGAATGTAAACATCGAAATGAAAAACAAACAAATAATAATAAAACCTAATTAAAAAACGAAAATTAATCAATCGAAATTTATGAAAACTAAATTACTTGTGCCTATAGTCTGCCTGTTGAGTACCACGGGTAGTTTTGCGCAAAAAAGAGCTAGTCTCAGTCAGGCTCTTAGCGAAGTTACCCGAATCTATGGAACTAAATTTTCCTATGAAGAGGGCTTGATCCGGGATGCCTTTGTCAACAGTGAGCATATTCCGAAAAACAAAAGGCTTCCTGTGGAGACCGTGTTAAAAGAACTTCTTTATCCAAATAACTTCTTGTTTCTTTATGTACAGAACAATTACTTCACAATTATAAAAGATTCGCGGGGCAAACGAGACAATGATGGAGACGACCGCTTCTGGAAAGTCATTACGGGTAAGGTTAAAGACAACAACGGGACAGCACTTGCTGGTGTTACTGTGATACCGGATGGCTACGCCGTACGGTCGGGTGTAACCACCAGTAGCGACGGAAGCTATACCCTGCGCCTAAAGGATCCAGCAGAAGCAATCATTTTTTCTTATGTTGGTATGGAGCCTACCCGAAAGGTCATCGGCAGCGATACACAGATCAATGTCACCCTGGGCTCGGTTAACAATCAACTGGATGAGGTTGAAGTTGTGTCGACAGGATACCAAAAAATTGCAAAAGAACGTGCAACTGGGGCTTTTGGCCAAATTACCGCTAAACAGTTGAAGGAAGTGCCTTCCATTAATCTTTTGGATCGCATTGCAGGCATGATTCCTGGCGTACAGGTTGACCCGGTGAAGAATTCAATCACCGTCAGAGGAGTAAACACCTTCAATACAGATGGCGATTCTAAGCGTCCACTTATTGTCATAGATGGCTTTCCCGCAATCGATCAGGACTTGGTAAAAAATACCACGCAATTTGCCAACAATTCCATATTGAGTCGTTTAAATCCGGCAGATATTGAAAGTATTACCGTACTTAAAGATGCGGCAGCAGCTTCCATATGGGGGGCGCAGGCGGCAAATGGTGTTATCGTCATTGAAACAAAAAAAGGACGTGTAGGCGAACCCGTCATCTCTTATAATACCAGCCTCAGTATTTCAGCTCCAGCAGATCTTAATAGCTTGGATCGGATGACCACTGCGCAGTATATTGATTTTGAAAAGGAAATGTTCGATTATGGCTGGATAGCTGATCCGGAAGATTGGAATTCGTCATGGCAACCTTTTAATACCAATAAGCCTGCTAGTGAAGCGGTTCAATGGATGTATAAAAATAAAAAGGGATTGATTAGCGATGATGAGTTGGCTAAACAGCTCGATCGTTTAGGTCAAATTGACAATACCAGCCAAATTCGGAAATACCTGCTACAGAATGCAGTGACCCAACAGCACAACCTTTCCCTCTCAGGCGGAAATGGAAGGACAACGTATGCGTTCTCGGGCAGCTACGCAAAGGATGTTCCCGTATTCCGTTCCAATCAGGCCCAGTCCTTTTTTATGAATTCAACTTTATCGACAAACTTTTTAAATCAACGATTAAGTTTGACAACGGGATTGAATTATAATTATACGAATACTGTTGCTAACCAAGTTGCGGCAAACGCCATTGGCAATTCGACTGAGGGATTAAGGCCATATGAATTATTGGTTAATCCCGATGGAAGTAGAAATCGGCGATCATTGCGTTTTACAGAGTCTGTAGCAGCAAATCTAAAAGAGATTGGGTTGTATGACTGGACCTATAGTCCAATAGATGAACTGGACTACAACAAATATACCACTGCAGACAATCGAATAAGAATTAATGCTGATCTCAACGCCAAAGTGACTAGCTGGGCGAACATCAGCCTGTCAGGTATGCTTCAACGTACCATTGCAAACAGTCGAAATCTTGACGAATTAAAAAGTTATTCAATGCGTGACTTTTTAAATTATTATTCTACTGTTGATTTCCAAAATAATACGTTCACCAAAAATTTCGTACAGGGCGGGAGAATCGCATTGCGAGACCAAAATGCCACACAGTATAATATTCGCTTGCAAGGTAATGTCAATAAGACGTGGGGTGACTTCGTTAATTTAAATCTTCTCGCAGGAGCAGAGATTAGTTCTCAAACAGGCTTTAGCTCATCACAAACGGGATATGGCTTTAATGAAGATACCTATTCAATCGCTCCGTATAATCAACTTGGCAGCTTTATGGGTATCGAAGGCTGGCAGCAGTCGATTACAGGTTCGGATGGCATTAGCAGAGCTAACCTACGCAAGATGTCTTATTATTCCAATGGAGCATTATCATTTCTTAAGGATAGGTACATTTTGTCTGCAAGTGCACGTTTTGACGATCTTACGTTAGTTGGTATTTCAAGATCGAAGCGAGCTAAACCAATCTGGTCTGCTGGGGCCAAATGGAATATCAAATCCGAGCGTTTTATGCAAGAATTGGATTGGCTGAACGCGCTGAATCTCCGTATTACCTATGGTGTCGGCGGTACAGTTCCACAGGGCGGATCGAATGTTACCATCATCAGCGTCGAAGGGGCTGACTATGCAACAGGTGAAATACCGGCGTCAATATCGCAGCCACGAAATCCCGAGGTTGGATGGGAAAAGGTGTATACGCAAAATTACGGACTTGATATCAGTTTGATCAATAACAGATTAAACATCGCATTTGATCTTTATAAAAAACATACGCGTGATATCCTATATAATTTTCCTTATAATGCGACATATGGATGGACAGACCTCCAATTTAATGGTGGAACGATGCAATCTAATGGGATCGATCTGGGTATTCAGGGACTTATCATTCGCAAGAAAGACTTTCGATGGAGCTCCACCCTTAACTTTTCCTACAACACCAACAAAGTTACGGATTCACGTTTAATAGCAACAGATATTAGTAACTACATCAATGGTTCGATTTTAGAAGGGATGCCCTTGGATTATCTATATGCCTATAAGTGGGGGGGGCTCGATGAGACGGGACAGTCACAAATTGCCAAAGCCAACGGTGACATCGTAAAGAGTACGCAAGGGGGACGCAATGTATTTGTGCGTGAAGATCTCGTGTATATGGGACGTAAAACGGCGCCTTACTTTGGTGGTTTTATGAATACATTTTCATATAAAGGTATTAATCTTGGCTTTCGCATAACCTACGATCTTGGAAATGTCAAACGTCTGGAAACATTTGGTAATTATCCACAATACCAAGGAACTTTCTATGGTGTGCTTAACACAAACAAGATGCAGACAGCGCGTTGGCGAAATCCGGGTGATGAAGCAACAACAAATGTTCCGGGCTTAAAAAACATAAATACAAATAGCTTCAACAGGTTTAGAGATTCCGAGCTAATGGTTATTGATGCTAGCCATATACGTTTTCAACAGATATCGTTGGGATATAGCGTACCGTCAACTTCACTTAAGCGTACGCCGTTTAAATCTGTCGGTGTAAACGCTGCAGTACGAAATTTAGGCATTCTTTGGAAAGCAAATAAACTAGGTATTGATCCCCTTTATGTACGCACGAATAGCTATAATAATTTGCCGCCTACCAAGAATTTTTTCTTAACCATTGACGCCACCTTTTAAAAAATAAACAGCATGAAAACCAAATATATTTTTTTTGCATCGATTTTTGCGCTGACAGCCGTTATGCAGGGCTGCCGTAAATATGTGGAAGTTGAACAGTATAACCGTAGGGAATTAAAGTATACTACAGATTATGCTTATCTCTTAAATAATACAACGGTATTTTCGCCTACTTTTAGTACACCGATATTATCTAGTGACGATATCACTTTTGCTAATCTGGCATACCAACAACAACAAATTGAAAGTATCGCGTGGCCTTATATTTGGTCCTCGCAACTTGTGCCGGATAATACAGAAGATCTGAACTGGTCAAGACCTTATAAACAAATTTATACGGCCAATGAAGTCATTGCTGGCGTGATGCAAAGCGAGGATGGTTTAGAGAAGGAGAAGCGTGCACTCTTGGCAGAAGCGAAAATCCAAAGAGCTTATGCTTATTTTGTGTTGGCTAATCTTTATGGAGACATTTATGACCCAAAGACTGCCGGAAATGCATTGGGGGTACCCCTGCTTTTACAACCTGATTTATTTGCTTCGCTAAAGCGAGCATCGCTCGCCCAGGTGTATGCGCAGATACTTCAAGATTTAAACGAAGCATTAGTTGATATTCCGACAACGGCAAGCAATAATAGACATCCGAATAAAGCTGCTGTAGAAGCTTTGTTAGCCATTGTACATCTTCATATGCGTAATTTCGATTTAGCAGCGACGCATGCAGATGCAGCCCTTCAATACAATGCAACACTTTTAGATTTGCAACAGTTCGCGACATCGGCATCTGGATACCCTCTTCCGTTCAATCATCCTGAAACCTATTTTTTAAAACAGGTTGGACAAATGATTGATCAACAATTAAATCCCGAGCTTGTTTCTCTTTTTGATACCAAAGATCTTCGACGTACAGTTTATATGCAAGCTGGTACTGGTCAGATGCCAAGTGGCGCATTGCGCTCAAAAAAAATGAGCGTGATGGTCGGTGCTCCTAATGCTGGACCTTCTGTTCCAGAGATGTTACTTATTAAAGCCGAAGTTGAGGCGCGAAAAGGAAATACAGTGACCGCAATGGAATTTGTCAACAAGCTGCGCGCAAAGCGATTCAAGCAACAGGATTTTACACCTTTATCGGCAACCTCAGCAGACCAGGCGTTACAAATCATCGTGGATGAACGCCGACGGGAGTTTTTCGGAACAGGTTTACGCTGGCTGGATATGCGTCGGTTCAATCTTGATGCTAAATTGGCGAAAGAATTTAAAAGACAATTTATAAATCAAGAGTATACACTCAAAATTAATAGTGCTAGCTATGTATATCCAGTAGCAAATAAATATTTACAGCTCAATCCAGAAATAGGTCAAAGACCAATGTAAAATAATATAAGATGAAAAAAGAATTTATTTTTTTAGTGCTGTTGTTTGTTCAGGCTGTGTCATATGCACAGCCTCGATTTGACAGCAGTGTTTTTAAACCAGCCAAACCTAGAACATCTGAACCTGTTCAAGTGCTATACGATGCCAAGGATAAAGATCTTGAATTTAGCGATGCAATAAATGCGGCCTGTTTTCTCTTCGAAGATTTTTCATGGAGGCAAATTAGTCTTCCCATGCAAAAAAATGCAGCAGGGCTATGGACAGTAGTGCTACCTGTCAAACCGACAACGGCTTTTATTGCTGTAAAATTCTATCAGGGCGAATTTGATCATCCCGACGTAATAGATAACAATCAGGATCGAGGCTATGCGGTAGCTTTAAGTGATGCAAAAGGAAAAGCAGTACCGGGAGCCTTTCTTGGAGAGGCTGCCTTCCAACAGCCCACCATAGCAGCAGGTGGAATTTTCACTTATTATGGCAACCAGCCCGCAGCGATGCCTGCAGAATACCTCAAAAGCTTGGCTGATAAAGAGTTTGCCTTGTCCGGAAAGCAATACCTCCGCTATTTTCAGTCTTTTATGAACTTACAAAAATTGGCTTTAGGTGATGCTTTTCCTGCATATGCCCAAAAACTGATCACGCAGCAATTACAACGAAAAGATTTGAGCGATGAAGTGCTTGGTCAGCTTTATTCGTTTGCGAGTTCAATACTAAAAGATACTGAAGTGATACAAATGATCGAGAAGCGTGTAAATACTGATTACCCAAGTGGAGCGACAGCTCGTTTTATCGCTTATAGTAATACGATGAGTGGCAATCCGAGTAACGCTGAAATAATCACTTCCTATGAAAAGTTTTTACAACGTTTTTCTGTTCAGGAGTGGCGCCAGCATCCCAATGCTCAGGGATTTATTTATTATGCGATATACCGCGGACTAGGATCGGCATACTTCGAAACCAAACAGCTCGACAAGTTTGCTAAGTTATACGATGATCTAGATTTTAGAACAGGAAATGAGTTGATGCGCTGGAATATTATGCGTGCTTACATGTTTAAGACAGTAGGAAAAGATAGTCTTTATCAAGTTTCCGAAGCTGTTTTTCCCAAATTGATAGCTCGACGAAAGGACAATTCTTATCAGGTTGACTTTGAAAATCAGGCACAGGCAGATTCCAATGTGGTTAAAAACTTGAATGACCGTCTCTTTACCCATATCTCCTTGTTAAATGATCTCAAAAAATATACAGAAGCACGGAAATACTTTACGCTGCTCTCCGAAGATGCTAAATACAATAATGCCGAACTGAATGAAATTAATCTTCAGGTTTTAGAAGGGCTTGGCGATGATAAGCAAATCCTGCCTTTACTGGAAATGAGCGCGCGATACAATGCAATGACGCCGCGGATGTTTGACAAGCTTAAATCAATTTACTTAAAAGGACACCCCAATGATGAAAGTGGTTATCAAACTTATCTGGCGGGATTAAAATCTGATAAAGAAAAAGCCGCATTGCAAGCCTATGTTGATCATAACTGGGTCAATCACCCGATGCCTAATTTTCGTTTAGAAACCGCTGACGGGCTATTTATTACGCCAGAAGACTGGAAAGACAAAATTGTGGTAGTGGATTTCTGGGCGACTTGGTGTCGACCATGTATCATGGCATTCCCCGGAATGCAGCTTTTAGTCGATAAATATGCACAGGACAAACAGGTTGCGATATATATGCTGGGTACCATGCAGACCGGAAATTATAAAGATAAGTCAGTCAACTATGTTCGTAGTGAAGGTTTCCGTTTCAATCTCTTACACGATTCCGTCAATCCAGTAACTAAAGAACAAGATGTACTATTTAGACAATTGGTTCCATTGTTCGGCGACTCTTCCATTCCACGGAAGATCATTGTTAAAAACGGTCGTGTGCGCTATTGCTCAGGAGGTTATTCGGGAAGTCCGAGTAAATTGATGGATGAACTATCCCTTGCTATTGAAATCCTTAAAAACGAAAAATAGACTATTAAACCAAGATACACTATGAATAGTAAAGCAACAAGCTTACTCGTCGGAATGCTCGGTCTGGGACTGTCTCTGCAGGCTCAGATGAATCCAAAATATAAATTTGAGGAGGCACTGAAGCTTATTCAGCAGAATTATGTCGACCAGGTAAATGAAGAACATTTGGTAGATGCCGCGATCAAAGCAATGATTTCGGATTTAGATCCTCATTCACGTTATACGAGTCGTGAGGAAGCCGAGCAAATGCGTGTGGTCATGAGTGGAAGTTTTGCTGGAATTGGGATTCAGTTTCTAAAAAATAATGAACAGACCTTCGTAACAAAAGTTAATCCAGATGGTCCAGCCATGCGTGCAGGAATCCGTGTTGGTGACCAAATCCTCGGCATTGATGGCGATAGCATCGTTGGGGAAAAATGGGGGAACCGTGAGATTATGGAAAAATTGCGTGGGGAAAAAGATGTACCGGTTGTGTTGACAATCGTGTCGCCGGGAAGCACTGACAGCAAAAATATAAGCATAGTACGCGAAAATATACTGGAGAAATCCGTTCGTGAAAGCTATATGGTCGACAAGGAAATTGGCTATATTGCACTTTCAATTTTCAATCAGACCACGCGTCAGGAAATAGACGCTGCTTTAAAGAGCCTCAAAAGCCAGGGAATGAAAAAATTGATCCTGGACCTGCAGAGTAATGGTGGCGGCTATGTGCAATCCGCTATTGGTGTCGCAGATGAATTTTTACCCAAAGAGAAAATTGTTTTTTATTCCGTACCTAACCAAGGCGGAAAAGATTACTACTTCACTGGCGGTTATGGTCAATTTTACGAAGGGGAATTGGTCGTCCTAATTGACGAATCCACAGCTTCAGCCAGTGAAATCGTTACAGGAGCACTTCAGGACTGGGATCGCGCTGTGGTCATCGGTCGGCGCAGTTTTGGAAAAGGCCTCATGCAGAAACCCGTTCCATTGTCTGACGGTTCAGAAATGAATCTAACAGGAGCCCGCTACTATACTCCATCCGGACGGTCAATTCAGAAACCCTATACCAAAGGAAAGGAAGATTATTTCCAGGATTTTAATCGCCGTATGGCCTCTAAGGAATTATTGGAAGCAGGACATATTTCTTTTCCAGATTCTTTAAAGTACAGCACATTGACTAATAAAAGAACCGTGTATGGCGGCGGAGGCATCATGCCAGACCGATTTGTGCCCATCGACACAAATCTATATAGCACCTGGATGGCACAGTTCATGAACAATGGGATTGTTGCCAAAGGTGGATTTGAATTTGTACAGCAGAATCGTCGCGCGTTACTGAATGCTTATCCAGACTTTACCGCATTTAATTCTCGATTTAATGTGCCTAAAGAAGTGCATAGACAGCTGATTTCAGCAGCACGTAAGCAGTCTATTGCTATACCTCCAGAAGATCATCAAAGTGCCCACGCTGCCATCGACATAGAATTTAAAGCGCAGGTTGCCTCACTACTTTATACCGGTGGGGATTATATGGCGCGCATCAGAAATGAATCGAATAAAAGTTTCCAAGACGCCCTACTTGTCCTTCGTGACGAAAAGCTTTATAAACAATTATTACAAACGGGCATTGTTGGGCAAACCTTAAAAAAAGGTACTGAAAACGTGTCAAAATAAATTTTAAATAGTAGAATAAATACTGAATGAATATGAGAAATATAAAATGGACCCTCGCATTGGCCTGTATATTGCCAGCGATGGGATATGCGCAGCAAAATTATACGCTGCAAGGTACAGTGGGCAAGTTAGATAAACCTGCAAAAGCCTATCTTCGTCTGAGCTACGAAGGAAAAGAAAAGATTGATTCTGTTGAAATGAAAAATGGAAAATTTGAATTTAAAGGAACTATTCCGTCACCGATGGAAGCGCATTTACGTATCATTCACGATAATGCCCCTTTCGATCCAGCGAAACCACCAAAGCAAGATATATTGCCTTTTTTGATAGAAGGAACAACAATCAAATTCGCGGCGGCAGATTCTATACGACATGCAAAGATAACTGGATCTCCTTTGAATGCAGAAAATGATCGGGTAAATGCTATGCTAAAGCCGATTTATGACCAGTATCAGGTATTGGAAAATGAATATAAGTCCAAATCGCTTGCAGATCAGCAAGACCCCAAATACATTAAAACATTGGAAGATCGTGCTAATGTGATACAGCAACAGACAATCGATGCAAAGTTGGACTATGTTTCCAAAAATCCAAAAAGCTATATGGCCTTGATGGCATTTAACTCAACATTACCACCCGAGTTTGACGCTGTCAAAGCCGAAAAAATATTTAGCACATTAGATCCGAGCTTACAAAACTCTATTCTTGGGAAAGACCTTGCTAAGCGTATTGCTCTGGTCAAAAAAACGAGCGAAGGAGTAGAAGCACAAGATTTTACACAGCCCGATGTTGATGGTAAACCGGTCAAGTTATCGGACTACCGTGGAAAGTATGTCCTGATTGATTTTTGGGCATCTTGGTGTGCACCTTGCCGTCGTGAAAATCCAAATTTAGTAAAAGCCTATGCGAAATACCAGAAACAAGGCTTTGAAATTCTAGGAGTTTCCATGGATAAAGCCGCGGATAAAGCGAAGTGGTTAAAAGCTATTCAAGATGATGGACTGACTTGGAAACAGGTGGGGGATCTTAAGGGATGGGAAAATGAAGCTGGGGCCATGTATGATGTCAAGGCTATTCCCATGAATTTTCTGGTTGATCCAAATGGAAAAATTATTGCTAAATATTTGCGTGGTGAAGAGTTAGATAAAAAACTAGCTGAAATTTTTGCAAAATAGTTTTCATTTATGCTATAAAACAGCATCAGTGCCGACAAATTTTTATCCAGTTGCTAGGGCTGCAACCTCATTGTAGCCCTAGCAACTTCCTGTAAGTGATCACTTCCAAGATCGAATACGGCAATATATTGTCCGGTTTTAAAAAACAATATTCCATTTCAAGCTGTCTATCTATGTAAAATAGATAAAGAAAATGAATTTTGATCTGATTAAATGTGCAGACCTGAAGCAGGCCATACATATACCAAACACAACGACAGACCATAGTGAAGAAACTTGGTTTGTTACATTTGGAGAGGAAATCATAGGTGTCGGACTTTTTCCAATACAAAGCGAACATTGTTCCTTAGCAATTGTTGGAAATAGCTATGATGATAAGCAAATACTGGGTGATATTGACGCACACGATCCAGTAATTATTGAGGGCTTGAATATCGCATATGAAGGCTATTTAAGATCTATTGTTGGCGACATCGTTATAGGTGAAAAGCGAGTGGAAGATTAAACGAGCACGCCAATTTGCTGATGGTTACAATAGCTGCACGTACCTTTTAATTTTTTTTTCGCAATAAAAATTCTTTCATTTGTAAAGAAGAGAAAGTCGTGATGATAAGAAAAGATCTTTTGATCGAAATAGCTGAAGAGCTTGAAGATTACTGCACCAATGAATCAGCAAATGGCACACTTGATGATTTCCTAAAATACATGTATCTCAAAAATTCAATTGGGATGACTCAAACACGGAAAGTCGGGGGAGACCATGCAGTGGTAGAAGATAGGGACGTTCCAGCAGAAGATTTAGGAAAACTTCTTTTGATGATGAACCGTTATGCCAAACATTATATTAAATTGGCATTCGAAGGAACTCATCTACAGTCTCCAGAGGACTTTACCTTCTTAATGGTGCTATTTTCTTATGACAAACTTCTGCAAACAGAACTGATTCGAAAAAATGCAGTCGAAAAGGCCTCCGGTACTGAAGTGATTCGGAGATTAATGCGTCTTGGTTTAATTGAAGAGGCACCCAAAGTCTCTGATAAAAGAGCTAAACCAATATGTATTTCCAATGCTGGGCGTGCCGAATTATTTAAGGTGCTGCCTAAAATGAAAATTGTAGGTAATATATTAGTTGGAAATCTTTCCAATAAAGAACGTGATTTATTGATCATATTGCTTGCAAAGCTTGATCATCATCATCATACCCTGATTGAAAAGAAAGACGTGAACGACCTCGAACAATATTTAAAAAAAGATTAGGCTGAGCCTAATCTTTTTTTATTTGAAAAAGCATTCGTTCGCTTAATCTTCGTGCAATGTGTTATCTTTGTGCAATGTGTTGATTATTAAGTACCTATTGATTGTGCTCAACCGTCTTTTTATACCGATGTATTAGCTAAATTAATTATCTTCAATTATTTCACTGCTATTTTTTTCTATTTTAGTATTTTTTAATACTAAAATAGAGTTTAAATGAACTATATTTGGTGAAAGATTTTAAATAATTTTTTTATGGTTACTAAAAAAATGGTGGTAAAATTCAATGAAGCTTATACCATTTCTAAGTAGCATCAGTGGCTTTATATTTAGAGCATGACAATAAATAGGAAAATTAGGATTACAAGATATCGGGTTTAGCGTCATCTCTTGTTTTTAGTTTGTTTTTAAACTTAAAATAAGGTATTCTAAATTTATTTAAACAATAATAGTATATTTATAATCTATTTAGGTTGAACTGAGCATCCCGATAGCGGATGATGCCCTTCACTACAGGCTGTAAATCGAGTGGAGTAAGAAAAGGAGTATTGGACATTAATTATGAGGGAGTAAGAATTGATCAAACCTTATTGTAGGTAAATAAGTTAAGTAATGAAAGAAAAGAGATATTAAATAAATAGATATGAATATAAACAAATATTTTATCATCCTGTTTTGTATGTTGTTTGGATTTACAGCATATTGCCAGAATAATAAATATCAATTGTCGAGTCACATTTTGGATATTTCCAAAGGAAGTCCCGCACCAAATGTCAAAGTTGATTTGGAAAGACTAATGCCAAATAAGGAATGGATTACTATAGCCAGTGAAAAAACGGATAGTAACGGTCGTATTGGTAATTTTTTAGTAGTTGGAAAGAGTGATAATAAAGGGATATATAAACTTAAATTCTATACAGAAAATTATTTTGTCAGTCAAAACCTCGAAACCTTTTATCCTTTTATTGAAGTCATTTTTGAGATAAAAGACGATAAACACTACCATGTTCCAATCACGGTAAGTCCATTTGGATATTCCACATACAGAGGTAGCTAGGTGAAATGAAAGCGGCTTATTGATCTTGTATTACTCAATCGAGCGTCTAGTCAGATCATAAATTATTGGACCATGAAGAAACTATTTGATGAACTCGCTTATGAAGTAAGCAAAAGAACTACCGAAAAATATAGTACCAGCTTTTCACTCGGTATCTTGGCACTAAAACCCTGCATTCGTAATAGTATTTATGCAATCTACGGCTATGTGCGGCTTGCAGATGAAATTGTAGATAGTTTTCACGGTTATGATAAGAAGCGCCTTTTGGGACGCTTATATTTAGATACAAACTGTGCTTTAGAAGAGAAAATTTCCTTGAATCCCATATTACAATCCTTTCAGGAAACAGTACATAGGTATGCAGTAGATACTGAGCTGATTCGTCAATTTCTTCACAGTATGGAGATGGATCTGACTAAGATCGATTACAATGACGAACGTTATAGGGAATATATCTATGGCTCGGCAGAAGCTGTGGGACTCATGTGTTTGCAAGTTTTTACCGAGGGAGACAGAGCGCAGTATGAAGAACTGAAACCCTACGCCATGAAACTCGGATCTGCATTTCAGAAAATAAACTTTTTACGTGATCTCAAACAGGACTATCATATTCTTGGAAGGACGTATTTTCCTAACTTGGATATGACAGTTTTTAATAACGCAATCAAAAGTCAGATTGAGCATGAAATTCACAATGAATTTAAGGAAGCGCTTTTGGGAATAAAAAAACTGCCCGCATCTGCAAAGTTTGGGGTTTATTTAGCTTACAAATATTATCTATCACTTTTTGCCAAGATTCGTAGAAAATCTTCAAAAGAAATTTTAGAAAATCGGATTCGGATACCGAATCTTCAAAAGGCCTTGGTTGCGGTCAAGAGTTATGTACGGTACAAAATAGCGTATTTATAAATTGAAATATGAATTTAGAGGCGGATATTCCTTGTCTCTTAAATTACAAAACTATGGATAGAAATCATGTTGTCCTTGTAGATAAAAATGATCGACAAATCGGTCAGATGGATAAGCTTGCTGCTCATAAGGAAGGGCTATTGCATCGGGCTTTTTCAATATTTATTTTTAACAGTAGCGGAGAGCTACTGCTGCAGCAACGGGCGTTGGATAAATATCATGGTGGGGGGCTTTGGACAAACACATGTTGCTCGCATCCGCAGGTTGGGGAGGACGTTTTAGATAGTGCTCAAGAGCGGCTTTTTTTTGAAATGGGCATCACTTGCGAATTAAGTTTCTCTTTCGCCTTTATCTATCATGCTAAAGTCGAAAATAATTTGATTGAACATGAGTATGACCATGTATTCATAGGATGTATCGATACTGATCCAATACTCAATCCAGCAGAGGCCGCTGATTTTAAATGGTGTTCGGTTGAGCAAATTTTGACGGATATTTCTGCTCATCCGACACGTTATACCTATTGGTTCAAAGCCGCGCTTCCTCAGGTAATACAGAGGCTAAAACAAGCTAGTATATGAAGAAGATCTTAATCGCAGGAGGGACTGGTTTTGTAGGTGGTTATCTCGTTTCCCACCTCACACAGCTTGGTTATGAGGTACACGTCTTAACACGTAAGGCTCTAGCGGAATCTGAGCAGAGCGGAACAAAGTTTTTTGAGTGGGATTTAGAAAAGAGCTACATCGATATAAAGGCTTTTGAGGGAGTAGATACCATCATTAATTTGACTGGTGAAAATATAAGCGCCGGACGATGGACAACTAAACGCCGTTTGGACCTCATCGAAAGCCGGGTGTTGTCACTGAATTTACTTTACAAATACATCGAACACCATGCTATTGCGATTGATAAAATTGTTTCATCATCGGCAGTTGGCTATTATGGTGCACGTACAACCGATACCCTATTTTCGGAAGATGCTAATAGCGGCAGTGATTTTCTGGCCCACATCTGTAAATTATGGGAGAAGGCTGCTCGGCAGTTTGAAAGCTTGGGGGTCAAAACTGTTATATTGCGAAAAGGTATTGTCTTGGGTAAAGAGGGAGGTATGTATGCTAAGCTTGCGCCGTTGGCAAGACTTGGTATCAATGTGTCAGTAGGCAATGGGAAGCAATACCTCCCTTGGATCGACATTCGTGATTTGGGGCGTATGTACGAGTTTATACTCCATCAAGAGGATGTCCGAGGTGTTTATAATGCTGTTGCTCCTCAACATATTACTATGAATGATTTTTCTTACGTATTGCTGAGATCGTTTGCTAAAACAAGCTTTTTGCCTAATGTTCCCGGATTTATGTTAAAACTATTATATGGCGATATGGCTGTCATGCTGCTGCAAGGTTCGCGCGTCAGTGACGAGAAAATTAGGCGTATGGGTTTTAAATTTATTTATGACACCATAGAACGGTCGCTGCTGCGTGATGGTAAATGATCGATAATTATATAAGCTGACTTTAGAACTTTTTCGTTTTATTTGCTTCATATGTGGTTACTCGTCCATATTATTTATATATACATATGATGCTTTACAATAACTATGCAACCTCCGTACTGAAAGATCTGAAGACCGCCATAGATGATCAGATCGCTGATTTTGTTGAGCTGGTCAAATTTCCAAAGAACACCTTATTGTTATCACCCGGACAGCGGAATTTGTATTATTATGTGGTGGAGACAGGAATCTTAGTGAACTATTATATAAGAGATACGGAAGAAGTTGTTACAAGCTTCACCTTTCCTGGAGATATCGTAGCTGACTTTAGAACAGCCGTATTCAAAATCAAAAGTACCGACTATATTAAGGCTCTTAGCCCAGTGACGGTTTATCGTATTTCTGTAGCTGATTTTGATAAGTTGAAAAAAGACAATACAATTTTATTGGAGTTGGAGAGAAAGCTAATTATTTCCTACGCTCTTCTTTTAGATGAACGTTTGCGATTTATTCAGCATACAACGGCTTTGGAGCGATATCAATTTTTGATGGATCATTATCCACAATTAATTGCCACCGTGAGTATCCGATATATAGCATCTTATATCGGAGTTAAAGTGGAAACATTGAGCAGGATTCGAGGCAAAATTTAGACGCGAATTATAGGGTACCGCTGTCTACTGATTTTATTGACAATTGTCATGTTTATTGGTCGTTTAATTTCAGTTTTTTGTATTTATGAAAAATAGGAAAGCAAATAAGACAGATGCTGCGCGCGTGGTAGAGGTTATATGTAGTTCATTTGTAAACGATCCTTGCTTTAGGTGGATGATTGGAAAAAGAAACTTCGAAAAAAAGATTTATTTTCTGGCAAATTATATAGTTGAAGAAACATTCACTAACGGTGAGATATTTATTGATCCGACTAGAAATGCTGTAGCACTGTGGCAATCTCAAAACAAAACGCGTGTAACAGCTGCACAAATAGTTAGAAACTTAAAGTTCTTACTCTACATGGGACCTTCGACAGTTTTTCGATCACTTAAACTGCTAAAACTTAAGGATGCGCATATAGATAATCAAAAGCCATATCTATATTTGGCATGTATCGGTGTAATGCCTTCGGGGCAGGGGAAAGGATTGGCTAAAGGATTATTAGATCCTGTTTTGACTGAGGCCGAAAATTCTGGAAGAGATGTATATCTGGAAACTGCTAATCCATTGAATGTAAAAATTTATAGGAAAAAAGGTTTTGAGATTATTGACGAAGTGGCGTTATCCGATATCAGAATGACGTTTATGGTAAGGCGCAGTTCAACTATCCATAAGACCGAGAGTGTCTAAAAATTCGTAAAGGGCTGAAAAACTCATTGAAATCTCCATATAGCTCTGTATGGACAACCAGTAAAAATAGCAGCTATTGGAAAAATGAAAAAGTAAATTTTCCTAGCCTGCTTCTGAATAAAATGTTGTTCACTAAATGCTGTTGAGACGTTTAAATGGACTTTTATCAGCTTTTGTATAGGTGGGTAAGTCAAAACAATATTTATTTTAGCTTGTTTTTATGGGTAAAATATAATGTGCTTCTATGAATAAAGACAATAAAATTAACGACTTAACTCAACTCAACGAAGACCTGGAAAATTATTTTAGCAATACCATCATCCCACAATTATTTGTGGATGCGGACTTAATTTTAAGGAAGTTTACTCCGCCAGCGATGAAGCAGTTTGATCTTAAGCCAGAGTTTATAGGAATGTCCCTTGAAAACATAAGGGGAAATTTTCGGTTTCCGACTTTTATCAATAATATAAACACTGTTATGGCAACCGGTAAAATCCTGGAGAAAGAGATACAGACAACAGATTTAAGGTGGTATCAGATGAATATACTCCCTTATCATGTTCGTAAAGAGAACCGGACAAACGGTGTGATTATAACATTTGTCGATATTACTCCGAGGGTGAGAGATCTTAAGGAACAAGAACGGCTCGTTTTGGAACATGAGTTGCTGCTAGATACGATTGCCCATGATATCAAAAATCCATTATTGGTACTCAATCTTACATTTGGGTTGATGAAGGAAGTAAAGGATAGAAATTCCGAGAAATTCTTGCCTTTAATGCAAAATCATGAAAAAAGCTTGATAGAAATAAAAAAGATAATTCACGATCTTACCGAAAGTCGGTGGGAGAAGCAAAAGTATCAGGCATCATCTGAATTGGTAGATCTTCCTAATATTTTGGAGGACGTACGTTTGAGTTTAGCACAGCAGCTTATAGAGACCGATGCGATTATTCATCAGGATTTAGCGGTTTCGGAATTTTATTTTGTACGACGTAAGCTGCGCAGCGTGCTCTATAATTTGATCAATAATGCGGTGAAATATACCCCAGAGACACGCCCTCCGGAAATTCTCGTGAGATCATTCATAGCGGGTGACTATATCGTTGTATCTGTTAAGGATAATGGGATCGGTATGGGAGCTAAGGATAAGGAAACAATTTTTGAGAAATTTACGCGGGCTACCAAATTGGTTGATGGATCCGGAGTGGGCCTCTACCTGGTAAATACTATTGTCAAACAGGCGGGTGGCAAGATAGACTTAATCAGTGAACCTGGACAAGGGACTGAAATAAAGATCTTTTTAAAGCAAAGTTAGTTTAAATTGTTTACAATTGAGACTATCTGCCTATAGCACCTTCGACAATGCGATAATTCCTTCTTCTAATTCTTTTTCCGATAGAGATCCATAACCTAACCGGATGCCTTTTACCCGTTTATCGAAGCTATAGGTATTTGGTAGAATGATTTGAATTCCTACGCTGTCTAATTTTCCTGCGACATACGACCAATCGACGGCCTTATGGGGCACTATCCAAAATGCTAAACCACCTTCGGGGAAAGTAAATGTCGCTTTGTCGGCGAAATGTTTGTTTAACAGCCCCGCCATAAAATCCCTCTTGGATTTGTAATAATGGCTTGCCTTTTTGATATGACGTTTAATCGTACCATCTTTAATAAGTTGTAACACTGCCTGCTCCATAATACCGTCTCCCTGCACATCAATTATTTTTCGCAGGCTGCCCGCATTTTTAATTAAGTCACCGTTATTGCTTACCAGATAGCCAATACGCAATGCGGGCGCTACTACCTTGCTTAGCGTACCGATATATACATAGTTTTTTAGTTCTGTAAAACTTGACAAAGGCAACAGCGGACGGTATCCGAAATGAAACTCATTATCATAATCATCTTCAATAATAGTAAAACCATAGGTGTTGGAAAGCTGTATTAATTCCAATCTTCTCTTTAAACTCAGGGTTGCCGTCGTCGGGTATTGATGGTGCGGGGTTACGTAAATAGCCTTTATTTGTTTATAAGTTTTCAGATAGTGACTGACCTCTTCTATCATTAAGCCGTTGTGATCTACATTAACCGGCAGCAGCGTGGCCCCTGCATGTTCAAATGCTTCCCATGCGGGTTTGTAACCAGGATTTTCTATCATCACATAGTCGCCTTTGGTAAAAAGACATTGTGAAGTGAGGTACATCGCCATTTGACTTCCCCTTGTGATGCAGATATGATGTTCGTTTACCCGCATTCCCCTTTGATGATTGAGCATTTGAACAATTGTTTTACGAAATTCAAAATCTCCAAATTCATTGCCATAGCCCATCATCTGCCACTTGGCTTTTTGATTGAAAATTTGACGATAAGCGCGAGCCAGCTCACCAATAGGAGCAATTTTAGTATCCGGATGCCCATCATCAAACCGCAGATGATAATGCTGGTTTGCAGTACGCTGTATAGTCGCGGTTAATTCATCACTACTGTGTACATCTTTAAAATTAGGCAATGTATCAGCAACAAATGTCCCTTGTCGTTCCTTAGAAACCAGCCAGCCTTCAATCAGCAGGACACTTAGCGCTTCTACAACCGTATTTCTATTGACTTTTAATAGTTGTGCCAAGTTTCTACTTCCGGGTAAAGCATCCCCAGGATTTAGTCGTCCCGAATGGATATCTTTTATTAAAGCATCGGCAATTTGTAGGTAAACGGCCTTATCCAATTTCTCATCTAATTGTATTTCAAACTTCCAATCGCGTAACATCTGGACTATCAATTTTTGTAAAAACTGCATCATTAATACAGTCCAAAGATACAATACTTTTGTCATGCAATAGTGCAAAAAACAAATCATATTTCAGTAATGGCAAAATTAGAAACAGCTACAGAAGTAAAGAAATCTATTCATGACGAGCAAAAACAATTCAGTTCAAAAGATTTTCATCAAACATTTGCCCGGCCAACCTATGTAAAGCCTTCGCATGTTATCCACAAAAATGTAGAGAACGCTGGGGTACATCATCAATTTTCGGAGGAGAGAAAACATCCGGTATTCTTTGTGGATCTGCCAAGTAAAAATGTAAGTATGACTATCGGTGGATTATTGCCTGGACAGAAAACGCATCTACATCGCCATACCTATGAGACCGTTTTGTATGTGCTCGAAGGTAAGGGGTGGACAAAAGTTGAAGATGAAATTGTGGAATGGGAAGCAGGTGATGCTGTTTACATTCCATCGTGGGCGTGGCATCAGCACCAAAATCTGAACGATAGCCAACCAGCAAAGTATATTGCCTGCGAAAATGCCCCACAACTTCAAAACCTTGGAGTAGCACTCCGTGAAGAAGAAGGAAGAGATTTTTAACTTTAAAATGAAATTTACATAATGAGCACAGTACCATTTAAAGGTGTGATTGCCTATCCCATTACACCCTTTGACAGCAACGAGCACATCGATATTCCCTTGTTCAAAAAGCAGGTAGAGCGATTAGTGACAGCCGGTGTACACGGTATTGCTCCCTTGGGGAGTACAGGCGTGATGCCTTATCTGAATGATGGTGAAAAAGAAGCCATTACCGAAGCGACGATGCAACAGGTGGCAGGCAGATTGCCTACACTGGTAGGGGTTTCAAACCTTACAACAGAGCGAACCGTTTATCATGCAAAGTTTGCCGAAAAAGCAGGAGCAACAGCCGTAATGATTATTCCAATGAGCTATTGGAAACTTACCGATGACGAAATTGTAAACCACTACGACAAAGTAGCGTCCAAAATTTCTATCCCTATTATGGCATATAACAATCCGGCTACGGGTGGCGTGGATATGTCGCCTACATTGTTGAAACGTTTACTGGACATTCCAAACGTCACGATGATTAAGGAAAGCACTGGAGATATTCAGCGAATGCATTATTTGAGAAAGGTCTTAGGCGAAGAAGTAGCTTTTTTCAATGGTTCGAATCCGCTGGCTTTGGCCGCTTTTTCTGCAGGTGCACGAGGTTGGTGTACCGCTGCGCCTAATCTGATACCTGAACTCAACATAGCACTTTATGACGCCATTGAGAAAAATGATCTGGACCGGGCGAGAACAGTTTTCTACCAGCAGATTGAGCTGCTGAAATTTATTGTCGCCAAAGGTTTACCACGTTCCATAAAGGCAGGTCTGGATTTACTCGAAGTAGGTGGAGGTGGTTTTAAAAGCCCTATTCAGTCCCTCAACGAAATGGAAATAGCAGAACTGGCTGACATACTTTCAGCTATGGAAAACGAAGTTTATCAAAGTTAAATCATACCGGTGTACAGCCTGTTCTTCATTGTTACCGGATAATGCAAATGTATGACATCAACTTTGGAGTTTCGATCACAGATTGGAAGTCTTTTAAAAGCCCGGGAACCAACCAGAGCTTCTGGGCTTTACAGGTTCAGATGTGATTTCAAATAAAGTACAATGACGTCAAAACAGACGGGTAATTCATGTAAAGCTCGGTATAGGCCATTCAATACGATTAAGGTGAATGTAAAATCGAAAGCAGTAACCAAATCTTATGTACTGGCATACCCGTTTTTTGATAAACTGTACCACTAAGCTCATCTTATTATCATCTATTTTAGCATAATCAACAACACTCATAAAAAATGGAGTTTAACATTAAAAAAGTAGGTCTCAACGAATTAGACGAAACCGCAGAATTATTTAACCTTTACCGGATTTTTTACCGTCAGAATGACGACTACCAGCAGTGTAGACAGTTTGTAAGGGAACGAATGATTCACGATCAATCCACTATTTTTGTGGTATATGCAAATGGTAAAGCTGTTGGTTTTGTACAGCTTTACAAACTGTACCATTACATTAAACTTGCAAAGCAATATCTGTTAAGTGATTTGTTTGTACATCCTGATTATCGAGGGCATGGCTTATCTGTGGCATTGATAAACCAAGCAAAACAGTGGTGTGGCGAAACAGAAGCTTGCGGATTGATGCTTGAAACGGAAAAAACAAACGACATAGGGAATAAGCTATATCCACGTTGTGGTTTCGAATATGATGGCAATCACAACTATTACTATTGGTGGAAGTAGAAAAATACGATAGCAGGACGTATAAATACAACGGTATTCTGTTGTAAAATAGGTTGCTAAAGAAGCGTTAAATTTCGGCCGAAAGTTTCGCTTTTTGAAAGACCAAAGGGAGTAGAACGCAATAGTTTTCTACTCCTTCTTTTGTTAATTAAGTTGTTTTAATCGACATTATCATTTTTTCCAGTCTAAAAAGCTACCGTTTAGCTCCTATTTCCGATGGTACAGCAGCGATTCTCCTTTTCATTCCAAACGATTCGGAATTGAGGGCTGAGCGTAATTCGGACTATTGTTCAGAAAATTAATTTTCCGATCAGCAATCGAAAATATAGATAGAAGATGAAAGAGTTACTTGGAAAAAAAAAGAATAATGAGTGCAAAACCGTTTTAGTTTTTACTACATTTGCATATAACCATCTTACGATAGTCCTTATACAAGTTAAACGATACAGGTTGAACGGCAATATTATGAAATATTCCGGCATCACGTAGTTATCTTGTTTGGCGTTCACTAATTATGATGCTTACTAGTTTATAACGTTCACTAGTTTATACCATAAATTTTAAGATTGGAAATAGATAACCAAATAGAATAAACGTTTAGCAATATTTGCTATCGATGAAAGGGTAAAACGTGACCATGGATGCACAAAAATACGACGACGCTGAAGAGAAAGCTGTGTTGATCGCCCTACGTTCGGGTTGCCAACAAGCTTTTCAGCTAATTTACAAAAAGTACAGTGGACGTATTTATCTCAATATCCGTAAGATGGTCAAGTCTGAACAAGATGCTGCTGAATTACTACAAGAGGTATTTATTAAAGTGTGGGATAAGCGTGAATTGATTGATCCCGATCAGTCTTTTCGATCGTATCTGTTTCAGATTGCCAAATATGCTGTCTACAATTTTATCCGAAGAAATAACGTTGAAAAGCAAGTTCAAGCATATCTCAGCTTGCAAAATACAGCATTGTATAGTCATGTCGAAGAACAACTCTATGAAAAGCAATATCGGCAATGGTTGTCGGTAACCATAGACCAACTTCCACCACAACGTAGACTGGTTTATAAACTTTGTAAGATTGAGGGCAAGACCTACGCGGAAGTAAGCAATTTATTAAGTATATCGACGTCGACGATCAATGACCATATTGTAAAAGCCACTAAGTATATAAAAGAGAAACATGGAATTTTGGACAAATCTACATGGTTTCTCGTTTCATTTATACTTCTCCAACAGTAATCATGTTGATCATCTTTCTCTTCCTCAAAAAAATAAAAAAAAATGAAACCGGAGCAGATGATGTACGCTGCTGAAGTGTATTAGCTAAAAAGAGAGTAACCAATTGTGGAAAAGGAAACACTTCGATATACGCTAAGGCAGTATATACATGGAAAACTTAGTGAAGAAAATTCGCGCAAGTTCTTGTCCTATATAAAGTCTGGTAAAGATAAAATACTACTTCAAGAAATCATCCAAGAGGTTTTGGACGATCCCATCGATCAATATTTGTTGGATGATCCAGCGATATTGGCTGTATTGGACAATACATGGGATCAATTGCATCTCCAGATCAATAAACCGAAAACAAGATCGCTGTGGGATTGGAAACGTATCGGCGCAATCGCAGCCTCCATTATTGGACTATTAGCTATCGGTCAACGGTTTTTTAACGTAGAAACGAACAATGTTGGTCCGCCAGCAATACAAAGTGCAATATCACCGGGAAAGCAATCTGCCACGCTATTATTAGCCAATGGCAAACAGATTTATTTGTATGATACACAAGATGGCCAAATTGTGGAAGAATCTGGTATAAATATCGCCAAAACAAGCGACGGACAATTAATCTATGAAGTTGTGCAGCATGCCCAAGGCGCTTTAGGACAAAATACCTTATCGACAACTAAAGGCCAAACCTACCGAATTAAACTACCTGATGGGACACAAGTATGGCTCAATGCTGCATCCTCGCTCAGGTATCCCGTTCGTTTTTCCAAAGGGGGCAATAGAACTGTTGTGCTAACTGGTGAAGCATATTTTGAAGTAGCGAAAGATTCCAAACACCCTTTTATTGTGAAGACCGCAAATCAAGAGGTCAAAGTGCTCGGTACTCATTTTAATCTAAGTAGCTATGCAGAAGAGTCGACACAAACCACGTTGCTCGAAGGGCGTGTGCAAGTCAGCTCACGAAGTGAAAGCGTACTATTAGTGCCGGGCGAACAGTCTAACCTTAGTGCAAATGGTGTGCTGAAATCCCGTCAGGTGGACACCGCTCCGATTATTGCCTGGACTAATAACGAATTTATGTTTGATGGAGATGATATCGAATGCGTCATGCGCAAGATTGCACGCTGGTATAATGTTGACGTTATTTTTCAGGGTAGAAAAACGACGGAGAAGTTTGGCGGTGGAATCTCGCGTTTTGACGATGTCCAAAAAGTCTTGGGCTTGCTCGAAAAAACAGGTGCTGTTCACTTTAGAATCGACGGAAAAACTTTATATGTACTTCCCTAATTATCCTGTGCATCATAGATTATACAATAACCTAAAAAACAAACCGATGAAGAAAAATAGACTAAAGGAATAGCCACAAGATTAGGCATAAAAAGACAACCAAGATCCCGAAGGACTCGGTTGCCGTTTGGGACAATTAAATTTTAACTATCCAATCTGCAGTATGTTTGTGTTTTGGACGACTCGAATACACTGCAAATAAACCTAACAAATGTATCAAAATTATATCAGAAAAAAGGAGATAGCCTATCGGCTATACCGTAAACTATGGCTTATTATGCGATTGACAACCATAATTATCTTGGTTACTTTTATGCAGGTTAGCGCTACCACCTTTGCACAAAAGGTAACATTGGAATACTCCAATATGAACCTAAAAAAAATATTTAGGGAGCTCAAATTACAGACAGGATACAATTTTCTGTACACAGAGAGGCAGTTGCAAAATGCTAATCCTGTTTACATAAAAGTTAAGGACCGCCAGCTGTCTGAAGTATTGGATCAGATTTTTACTGATCAGCCCCTGACATACCAGCTTGACAATAAGACTGTTGTTATTCATGACAAGCCAAATACTTTCATAAAGTCTGAAGCAATGAAGTCTATGGCGAAACCAAGTCAAGCCATTGTAAAAGGACGCGTAACCAATGAACGTGGCGAACCGCTCGCCAACGTTTCTGTGCGTGTCAAGGGAAATGAAGCAATGGGTACCACCACTAATAACGAGGGTATATTTACCATGACAAATCTTTCCCCAAAAGCAATGCTCGTATTCTCCTCGGTAGGTTACGACGCGTTGACTGTGGAAATCTCCTCTTTGCGGAATGATGGATCTGGGCAGCTCAATGTGGTCATGAAGAATAGCAATAGTCAGTTGGAAGAAGTTATCGTGATTGGCTACGGTACCACCACGCGTCAGCGTGTCGTCGGAGCCGTTGATCAAATTAGTGCGAAGACCTTCGAGAACCGACCTGTTGGCAATGTAACGCAAGCACTTCAAGGAGCCTCACCTAGCTTGACCATCCAACAGAAAAGCATGGATCCCAATGATAATTCGATGAATATCAATATACGTGGGATATCAACCGTGAACAGTAATGCGCCGCTAGTGGTAATTGATGGAATCATCACAGAAGGCGGAACGCTTAATAAGATTAATCCAGATGATATCGAAACTGTTTCGGTACTGAAGGACGCTGGGTCCACAGCCATCTATGGGTCGCGGTCTGCCAACGGCGTTATTTTGGTAACAACAAAAAGAGGACGCCAAAATCAGCGCCCCGCAGTAAATCTCGGTACACAATGGGGCGTGCAAGAACCTAAAATTTTGTTTTCTCCAGTTGAAGGATACCAAAATGCTACCCTACGTAATCTAGCGCTAACCAATTCTGGAATGGATCCACAATTTTCACCGGCGGCTATCGCTGACTTGTATGCCCATCGGGATATTGAGCGGTGGAACTTGCCTGAAATTATGAAAAATTCTTTCCAGCAAAAATATAACATCAGTGTGGCCGGCGGCGGCGAGAAAAGTTCGTACTTATTTTCCGGCGGCTTTTACAATCAACCCAGTAATTTTGTCGGACAAAACTTTGGCATTAAGCGGTACAATTTGCGGACGAACCTCAGTACAGAAATAGGCCGCTTTAAACTCACTTCGATTTTAGCCTATACCCGGAATAACAATGTGGGCAATACAGCTGGTAGCGCCATTATCAATGCCTCGCGACTTCCTTCCTATTACTACTATCGCATGCAGGCAGATAATGGAAAATATCTTGTCAACAATGCGCTGACAGACCAAAATCCACTGGCTGAGTTAAACGAAGGAGGCTACATCAAAAATGATAATGATTATTTCAATATCAACCTGAATCTTGAAGCAAAACTCTTCGAAGGTTTGAAAATACGTGGTATCTTCGGAGCAGATATCTATGCAGACCACCGTTCTATTCGACGAATCCAAGTTCCATTATATTCAAATCCAGATGCCTTGCAACCGCAGGTCTATGTAAACTCAGACCGTAATACCGAAGATTTTAATGAAAAAGCTTCACTATTAAACTTCCAGCTGCTCCTAGATTACGACCGAAGTTTTGGAAGTCATCATGTATCAGGTCTCTTTGGAGCATCCAACGAATCCTATACACGTCGACAAAACGAGTTGAAAATGAAGTTTACTGATCCTGTCCTCGGAACACCGACTACAGGCACTGTCATTGACCCTGTGAGTGCACGTGTAACACCAAATGGCACATTGCAAAATAGTATTAATTCCATTTTCGGACGGGCGGGATATGACTTTGCTAATAAATATTTTGCAGAATTTAGTTTTCGTTATGACGGATCCTCCAAGTTTTCGAAAGCTAACCGCTGGGGTTTCTTTCCTTCAGGATCACTGGGATGGAGAGCTTCGGATGAAGTTTTTATGAATTGGTATAAAGACCATATCGGTAGCTTAAAGATCAGATCTACCTATGGTGTTCTGGGCAATCAGGCCGTAGATGATTACGCGTATTATTTTACCTACGAATCTTATCCGAATAGTTATGGTTTTAACAACCAGCCGGTTGCTGCTGCTGGATTTAATTATGCCAGTTTAGATTTGCGGTGGGAGAAAACTTATAATTTCAATATTGGGCTGGATGCATCCTTCTTCCGTGATAAATTAACGGCCAGTTTCGACTATTTTAAAAAACGGACAGTAGATATCTTGATGTCACCCCAGATACCTTCAACATTTGGAACTTCCCTAAAGAATCAGAATTTAGGTGAAATGAACAATGAGGGTTGGGAAATAAACCTTAACTACCGGGCGACAACAGGAGATTTCCAACATTCGATTAATGCCAACATGGGGGACAGCCACAATAAGATTATTGCAATGCCGGGTGATGACCGTATTTCAACAGTAGATAATATTACCAAATTAACGCGTGTTGGGCTACCTTATAATTCTTATTATGGATATAAGATGGAAGGACTCTTCCAAAATATAACAGCTATTGAAACTTCGGCGCTGCCGAGCGGTATTACGGCGGCAGATCTGCGTCCCGGTGATGTAAAGTATGTCGACCGAAATAACGATGGAATTATCGACGCGCGCGATCGGTTTGTGTTGGGCAATGGTTTCCCTCGGTTTACATTTGGGCTTACCTATAATTTGAATTATAAAGATTTTGATTTTAGCATGTTTTGGCAAGGGGTGGGGAAGCGTGATATGATGATTCGCGGAGAATTGATCGAGCCTTTTCATCAGAACTATTCGTATGCCATTTATCAGCACCAACTCGATTATTGGACACCCACAAATATTGACGGGCATTGGCCGCGATTGACTGCAAATGGATCAACAGCGTCCACCAACAATTTTGGGAAAGATTCTGACCTCTATCTTTTCAATGGGAAATACGCCCGCCTGAAAAATATACAGCTAGGCTATTCATTGCCGAAAGGAGTGATTGGGAAATGGGGACTGCAACGTGTTCGCTTTTTTATTAACGCCCAAAACTTACTGACTTTGAGCAAAAACTCGTGGATAGATCCCGAATCTTCCGAATTTGATTCTAACATGGGTGGTTCGGCCAATAGTGCCCGCAATTATCCAACGTTGAAATACTATGGCGGTGGATTAAATATTCAATTCTAACCTTTTATGTAATGAAACTATATAAGATACTTGTAGGAGGCTTGAGTTTAATGGCAATTCTCCAATTAACATCCTGTAATAAGTTGGATACGCTGCCAACAGATCGTTTTACCGATGAAAATTTTTGGGACTACGCAGACAATGCCGAAAAAATCGTCAATATGGCCTATAATCAGCTGTATTCAGCAGATCGTATGTGGAATGATGAAGCCCTGAGTGATAATATTTTTGAGGGGCGCTCAAACACAGACCAGCGTGCAATCCGTAATGGAACTGCCGATCCGACACTGGGCCGCTTTGGGGCAGAGTGGTCCGATCTCTACGGCGGTATTAAGACCTGCCATGTCTATCTAGAGAACGTGGAGCGTGTACCCGGAATGGACCCGGCACTCAAAAAACGCCGTATCGCCGAGGTGCGCTTTATCCGTGCATTTCTCTATTTTAGACTTATTAATTTCTATGGCGCTGTGCCTTTCTTCACGAAAGATATCTCACTGGACGAGTCCAAGACTCTACCACGGACAGAAAAAGCGACTATTATGGCATTTATCCATCAAGAGTTGGATCAATGCATCGCCGATCTACCGAACAAAGACGCTTTACCTGCAGACGACCGCGGCCGGATTACCAAGGGGGCTGCTTCAGCCTTTCAAGCCCGGGCCTACCTGTATGAAAGCAACTGGAATAAAGTAGTGGAGTACTGTGAAAATCTGATGAAAAAACAAACCGAATTTGGAACTTATGCATTATTCCGCAGTTATCCGGAGCTGTTTACTGCAGCCAATGAATATAATTCAGAGGTTATTCTGGATTATGCCTATGTACCTCTTTTAAAAACCTGGAATAAGTTATATGATGCCGCACCAATCTCTGCACAGGCACGTTTAAACGGTTATGCACCATTGCAAAGTCTGGTTGATAATTATTTGACACTGGGCGGAAATACCATTGCTACGGATCCGCAATATAACGATAGTAATCCCTATGTCAACCGCGATCCACGCATGGCCGCAACCATCGTTTTTCATGGCGGACAATGGACAGATTTTGACGGTACAATACGCAAGATTTTTATCAAACCCGGCTCGGGTACAACCGATAAGGAACGGCTCGACGAATATCAGGGTGCGAGTGCCAACGCTTCCGCGACAGGTTATTACGTAAAGAAATACTACGATGTAACAGCAACGGTAAAATACGATGCCGGATTGAACATCATCATGTTCAGGTACGCCGATATCTTATTGATGTATGCAGAAGCAAAAGAAGCACTGGGACAACTGAATGCCGCAGTATGGGACATGACGATCAGACCTATTCGTCAGCGGGCAGGTTTTGAAGCATCAAAGGCGCTGGACTTCCCGACGACCGGAGACCTGAAAACAATTGTCCGAAATGAGCGGAGAACTGAGCTCGCTCTTGAGGGATTGCGTTACTATGATATCATGCGCTGGAAGGCGGGTAAAACTTATTTGGATGGTCAGGTATTGGGTGCTAAATACGGCGGTAACAATAGCAATATCAAACTGGATATCCGTCGATTTGATGAAAGTAGAGACTATCTCTGGTCGATACCACGAACCCAGATCGATCTAAATAAAAATTTATTGCCTAACAATCAGGGCTACTCAAACTAAATTAATTAAAAAACTAGCACAAACGTCGCATTAAAAAAATGTACGTTTCAAACCATAAATTTAGGATAAAGACATGAAATGGTATTTTAAAGTTATAGCAATGGTCGCATTGGTTGCGAGCATCGTTTCCTGTAAAAAAGACGATATGAAATACGCTGACGCAGAGGTGTCTGCTGTTGAGAATCTATATGCTCCTGCAGATGGAAAAGCTGTCAAATTATTAAGTTCCAGCTCCGCAGCGCTGTATTTTGAATGGGAGTCGGCCTTGGTGGCCGACGGTGGGGCAGCTCAATATGAAGTTGTCTTTGACAAGTCCGATGGCGATTTTAGCAAGCCTCTTTATACAGTCACCTCGGATAATAATGGAAACTCAAACGGCGCCAATATCAGTCACAAAATATTGAATCAGGTAGCAACGAAAGCGGGGATCAACCCTGGTGAGAGCGGCGATGTAATCTGGTCAGTCTATGCTATCCGTGGAATGAAACGGGTGTTGAGCAATGCGAAAAAGGTATTGAACATCAAAACACTGGAAGGTTTTGCGGAAATCCCCGATGAATTATTTATCACTGGAGAGGCAACTGAGGGTGGGACGGATGTTGCCTCATCTTTACCTTTTAAATTGGTAGGGAACGGTGAATATGAGATCTTTACAAAATTGGAAGCCGGTAAAAAATACATTTTTACGGATCGCAAGTCTGCTGAGGGACGTGTTTTCTATTCGGAAGATCAAACCAAAATAAAAGAAGGTGAAACCGGAAGTAACAGCATTGCTAAGACAGCAGTATATCGTATTCGAATTGATTTCAATGTTGCAGCAGTTACTTACACAGAGATCAAAAACATGGGAGTTTATTTTTCGCCATCCGGAGCTGTGGTGTTGGATCTACCTTATCAAGGTAAGGGAGTTTGGTCAGCAACAGGGATCATTAATTTTAAACAAGAAAGCTGGGGTCGCGATCAACGCTATAAATTTCAAATGGAAACTGTCAAGGCTGGAAAGGCAGAAACCTTACAATTGGGAACCCAAAATGGAACTGATAGTGCACCTAATAGTTCATCAGCTCCATCTTATTATTTCGTCCGTATATTGCCCAATCTATCGCAGTGGGATGATAAATGGAAATTTGCAGCAGCAGTGGATGGTCATCCAACAAAAATTTCGATGATTCTACAAGGTGACAAGGATTATACACATACCGTGGTACCAAATTAAAGGAGAAGACCTGATGAATAAATTGATTATACTGTCATCCATAGTGTTTCTACTTTTCGGATGTACTAAAATTGAAGACAGCTATACGGAAGAAGACACCGTACAGGAAAGCTGGAAAGCTATTGCAACACAGGTTTCCGATAAGATGATTGCCGGATTTTGGAATGAGTCTGGGTATTTTAACAATGCGATCAATCAATCTGATGTAGGATTTCAGTATTGGCCCAATGCACATGCCATGGACGTCGTCATCGATGCCTATTTACGAACTAAAGACGCCAAATACAGTGCCTATTTCGGTAAATGGTTCGATGGTGTAAAGATTAAAAATGGAAACAGCTACTATAATGTGTTCTATGATGATATGGAATGGAATGCATTAACCATACTGCGCTTGTATGAAATTACCAAAGAGCAAAAATACCTCGACACTGTGTTACTTCTATGGACGGATATCGTTGGTGCATGGAATGAACAATATGCAGGCGGTGGGTTAGCTTGGCGCAAAGATATGCAGTATAGCAAAAATGCCTGTTCCAATGGGCCAGCTAGTATTTTAGCAGCTCGGTTGTATCGCCTGACAAAAGATGAGATGTATCTCGCTTGGACTAAAAAGATCTATGAGTGGCAAAAAGCAACCCTATACAACCCTTCAACAGGTGCCGTTTATGATAATATCAATGGTCAGTCGGGCAATGTAGATATGACGACGCTTAGTTACAACCAAGGAACATTACTCGGTACTGCGGTTGAACTATTTAAGATTACAAAAGATCAGCTTTATCTGATTGACGCACAAAAAATTAGTTACTACACCATTACCCGATGTATTGATGGAGGGAACAATATTCTACGCGATGAAGGAAATGGTGATGGCGCATTGTTTAAAGGAATATTTATACGATATTTCGTAGAATATTTAAGTCAGGAGGGAATTGACACAGCATACCGTAATAAGTTTGAGCAGTTTTTAGTCAACAATGGTAAGGTTGCCTGGACCAAGGGGACAAATTTGCCCACGCTGTTCTTTGGTTCTTCCTGGGCACAGCCACCCTTAGGTAATAGTGAGCTTACAGCCTATGCAAGTGCGGCCATGTTGTTTGAAGGATTGGCAAGCTATCAGAATAAACTAAAATAATTGAATAAATGAAAAGAAGCCTTGCGTTTTCGTAAGGTTCGCAACGGCTTCTTTAAAGTAGAGATACAGATGAAACAAATTACTAAAATAACGACCACCGTGTTACTGTCAGGCTTATGTTATCTCACCGGAAATGCCCAGCGCAATAAAGGACAGTCTGCCGAAAGAGCCCAACAAACTTTAACTGTTATTTATGCTAAATATGGAAATGCCAACAACCAGCTGTTAACAGAGAAATTTCCTTTTGACCAAAGCTTCAAAGCAGATTATCTTGACAATCCAGAGCAAGCCGCAGCACAAAAGAAATATGCCTATTTATGGCCATTCTCGGGAAGTTTTTCGGCAGTCAATAGCGTGATGGAACTGCCAACGAACAAAGCATTATACCAAAAGATATTGGACGAGCGGGTATTGCCTGGGCTATTGGAATATAGAGATCACACGCGAATGCCTGTTGGATATGCTTCCTACATTAATTCTGCTCCAGTGTCAGACCGATTTTATGATGACAACGTTTGGCTCGGAATTGATTTTACCGATAGCTATTTGCAGACAAAAAAGATGAATTACCTAAAGCATGCAAAAGAGATCTGGACTTTTGTAAAAAGTGGTGAAGATGAAAAGCTTGGAGGTGGAATCTATTGGTGCGAGCAGAAGAAAGAGTCTAAAAACACTTGCTCAAACGCTCCTGCAGCAGTATTCGCACTTAAACTCTTTGAAGCAACGAAAGACAAGGAATACCTGAATGAGGGACGGCGTTTGTATGCGTGGACGAAAGCAGCACTGCAAGATCCAATGGATAACCTGTATTGGGATAATATTCAGCTCAATGGAAATATAGGTAAAGCCAAGTATTCATATAATTCAGGGCAAATGTTGCAGGCTGCAGCATTGCTTTATAAGCTGACGAAGGAAAAAAAATATCTTCAAGACGCCCAAGTGCTGGCGAAAGCATGTTTAGCCTATTTTTTTCGCACTACGGAGGAAAGCGATTTTCCAATTTTAAAGAACAGCAATTTATGGTTCCATGCCGTAATGATGCGAGGATATGTCAGTCTATTTGTACAGGATGGAAATAAAACATATCTTGACATTTTTGCTAAAAACCTCGACAGGGCATGGGATAATATGCGGGATGAATATGGACTGTTTGATGTTGATTGGACATTGGAGAAAAAGCAGAAATCTAAGTGGCTATTAGATCAATGTGCTTTTGTGGAGATGTACGGACGTTTGGCGCAGCTAGGGTATTAGGCAAGCTTAGTTCCATCATTAAGCTGTGTCGACGCAGACATAGACATATTTACCTTCTTTCTATACCTAGTGGCTAAGCTGCAATATTTTGATTGGGTGCAGTCCAGTTTGTCCGTTATTATCTAAACGGACAAACTGAAAATATACGCTACACCAAAGCGTGTCTTTACATGTACTTTTTAGCCTCCTTTTTCTCCAGGTATCCCCTAAATAATACCATGAAATAAGCGAGTGCACCAAATACTAAGGTAAGCCAAGGAGTATAGGCTACACCTTTGTTAACAATAATCCATCCTCCGATAGTTGTACCCACAGTTATACCTAAGTTTCCAAATGATGTAGCTAGACTGTTTGCAAATTCCATTGCTTCTGGCGCTGAAGAAATCATATAGGTTGACGCATTCAGAAAACTTGGAGAATAGAGAAAGCCCCATAAAATGATGACAAAAATTGTTGCAAGGGTATTACCTCCAGAAAAGTTTAATAGTATAGGGACTAAGATAGTGCCTGAGAGAAAAAATGCAGTCGTAAATTTTACATCTCTATTGAGCATTTTTCCTGCTGACCAATTTGCCAGTATGCCAATCATTCCAAACACGAATAACATGTAACTGATCATTGTGCTATCCATATTCTTTGCTTTATTCAAGTAGTCAGCAAAGTAGCTATAGGTAGAAAACCAGGCTGAAATCATAAAGAAATTCGTCGCTGTGCTAACAATGAACTTTGGTTTGGTCAATATTTTTAATTGGCTTCCATAAGATTTTTTCTCTTTTATAGGCATCGAAGGAAGAAGCACGTAGATAACGACTAGTGCTACAAAGCTAATGACTGCTTGTACCATAAATGAGTATTCCCAAGATAAATAGCTTGCCACATACGTGGAGAAAGGCACTGTGGTAACCATAGCCAGCGCTACACCGCTAAACACAATACTCATCATTTCGTTCTCGTTTTGTTTATTGCCATGTGCTATCGCAACTGACAATGCTGTAGCAATATAAACAGGTTGCAAAAATGCAGGTAAAATTCTCACCAACATCAATAACCAAAAAGGGGGAGCGAAGGAAGAAACTATTCCAGTAAGCAGAAAAATTGATATCGCCAACAGCATGACGCTCTTGCGTTCGAACCTAGAAAAAAATAAGGTCATAAAAGGTCCTGTTAAGGCAATTACCAATGCAAAAGCACCTAGTAGATATCCGGCTTCATCAATGCTTATACGATAATAATCTGCAAGCTGGGGTAGTATGCCTATGATTCCAAATTCTGTGGTTATAACAGCTAAAAATCCTAAAGCCCCGATGTATGCGTACTTTTTCATGAAAAATCAGTTGAGATTTATTGAGTGTGTTCTTTTGTAAATTCGGCGATGTCGACAATAGCTTCTTTCGTTTCTTTTAATAGGGCACCCATATGCATAAAACCATGGGTCATTTCTTTGTAAAACAGGGTTTTGATAGGAACTCCAGAGGCTTTCATGTTTTCTGCCAACACTAATCCTTCATCCCTTAGCGGATCGTGTTCAGCTAATAAAACCAGTGTCGGAGGTGTAGTTTTAAAATCTTTTATTCGTATGGGGATTGCTAATGGATTTGTTTTTTTCTCTGGGGTATTCAGATACCAGTTCCAAGCCCTAACACCTTCCTCCCTGTTAATGATAGGACCGTCTTTATAGACTTTCCACGACTGTGTATCCAGGCTATTATCTGCAGCAGGGTAGATGAGCACTTGAAATCTAAATTGTTGGCCTAGTTGTGTTGAAATACTTGCAGCCAATGCACCACCTGCACTGTCGCCGACGATACCGATTTTGTCCTTGTCCAAATGTAGATCATCTGCATTTTTAATAATCCATTCACTGGCAAAATGAGCATCATCAAGTCCAGCCGGAAATGGGTATTCTGGGGCTAGCCTATAGTCGATAAAAATAATAGCGGAACCTGTTGCATTAGCTAATTGCCGAACCATGGCATCATGTGTTTCAAAATTTCCCGAAACAAACCAACCTCCATGAAGAAATATGATAGCGGAAGATTTTTGGATTTGCATTCCGTTTGGTCTATAGATTCGGATAGGAATAGCGTGGGGATCGTTAGGAATATCAAATTCTTCGATTACTCTGATCGTTTCCTTTTTACCACCGAGCTGAATCGCCATAGTCTCATAGCCTTTTCGGCTCATATCTAAAATGTCTTTGCCGTCAAAAACATGAATCTTTCTGAGTTCATCTACGATTTTACTGATTTCCAGCGTAAATTTAACTGTTTGCATTGTGGTAGTCTTTGTCGTTTTACAAGAAATTAACATTGATATTATAAATATTCCGATGAGTTTTTTCATATTGTATCTTCAATTTTGAGTAAAACTAAGCAGAAATGATACATTTACACACAAAGCAGCTATTTGTGTGATACGAACAAATTTGTAAGTTATGGGAAAGAGAAAAGAGAACTCAACTAATATGCAAAATGAGAAATCTATCGTAGAAGGATGCGATCTGACATACGCCGTTTGTATGCTTGGAGGGCGGTGGAAATTATTGATCTTATGTAAATTGGAGGGCGGAAAATTACGTTTCAGCGAACTTCGTGACAGAATTAACGGCATCACCGAACGCATGCTTACATTACAGTTAAGGGAACTTGAAAAGGAGGGGCTTATCAGCCGAACTGTATATGCCGAAGTACCTCATAGAGTAGATTATGAACTGACAGCAATTGCTGAGGAATTAGTACCTATTTGGTCGCAATTGAGTAATTGGGGCGGTAAACATAGAAAACTGATGGAAAAGCAAGTGTAATACGTTGCAAATTATTCCTTCGACATTGAAATCATATAAAATGGAAACAGGGCTGCTGGATACGCTAGCCCTGACCACATAGCAAAGCCGTAACTTTAACCAATAATATAATCGATGGTTAAACCCAATAGAAGTACCGTTATTGAAAATGTGATTAATCCTAAAATATAGGCAGCCAGTGCTCTCAAATAATTTCCTGCCCTTTTAGCGTCGAAGAATTGTCCTATTGCCCAAGAGCAATATACGATGCCGACAATGCCACCAACATTAGCTATGCGCATATGAGTAACACCCTGCAAAATGGAAAACACGGCATAAATAAGCATGCCCATTCCCATGACGAAGCATAATAAGATTAATATTTCAAAAAAGTTGTAATTGTACTTTTTGAAAAATAGTTGAATCCACGAAGCAATAAACATACCCATGATAAGGTTGGCATAACCATAATGTCCCTGCACCCATTGAAATAGCACTCCAGTAGTGGACGGTTTAGCTTCGTTGTAAAATACATATTTGTCTTCGACATGAAAAAAGTGAGTAATAATGGAGTAGATCAACGAAGTCACAATGATAAAAATAATCGGTTTGACTAGCCGGCTCCTATTTTCCGAAATGTATTTTTTTACATTTTGGCCGGGAGTGACAATAAGTTCTTTAATCGTATACAATATACCCCGTTCAAAATGAAGTACATGCTCAATTTCATGAGCAATGTAGTGGGCATCTATTCTTTTAAGAACCGCTGGTTGACCACAATCTGGACAGAATTTAGAAGCAATGGTAGCTCCACAGTTTTTACAGTTCATATCAGTGTTTTTTGGGTTGATACAGGTGACGAGACATACGTGCATACCTGGAAGAAGTTTTCCTATTACTAAAATACAACATTGCGATAAAAAAATGTTTAGTACGGTTTAAAGGTGAACAGATTAATAGGAAGAGCATCTTGTTTGGTATTCATGTCTTTTGCGCGTTTCATTTGGTATCGGTTGTTATATCGATCAAAAATATTGGAGTTTATGCTAAATTAAGCTACACTTGAGTGTAGTTTTACTGCTCGGTTGTCACTCCTGTTTACGCACATGCTAATTTATTCTCGAATCCTTTTCCATTTTTTTTGTCTCTTTAATCGAGAAGGTCTTTCCAAAATTGTAACTCACACTCACTTTTGCATATCTTGATGATAATTTGTTTATTGACGCTATTGCAATTGCGTTACCTAAACTGGAAATAGGAAATTTTTGTAAGTTAAAAATATCTTCAATAGTTAAGGATATGTTCAGCTTGTCTTTAAGTACTTTTTGTTGCAACCCAGTCGTTATATATCCTGAGGGGCCATATTTCATTTGGAAACTATTGCGTACCGAAGCATAAAACCCAAGTATTTGAATCGTAGTCTTTGGGAATATATGGATAAGAGTATTGATTGAGCTGTTGAAGTTTAGGCTTCCGGGTAACAAAATATCTTCTGAATTGTTCGATTTGAACGTCGGACGTTGAAGCGATAGGTAGGTGCTGATATTCACCTTGCGTCCAAATTTGTTTTGCAACATGAGATAGCCTCCAACCTGTTGCTGATTATGATCATTATAATAGTTAAACTCTGGACTTGCCACCTCTTGATTGTATCTCGACACATACGCAAACATATTGGTTGAAGAGTTTCCATATAAAGAGAGTAAGACGGAGTGGTTGTCATTCAGTTGATGTGAATATTGGAGATCCAGTCTATTGGCAAAATAAGGCTTTAAATAAATGTTGCCATTGGTAAAATAGATCGGATTATCTGTCACTGCAAATGGATTGAGCATGTTGTAACCAGGCCGTTCAATTCTTCTATTCCCCGATAAAGAAATACTGTTTTTCTCATCTAAATTATGTCGAATATTAAAATTGGGAAATAAATTAATATAATTATCTTTTATCTGTTCGCTTCTTGAAATGGATCGCAGTGAATAGTCGAATGATTCCAGTCGCAAACCCACATCGAACGAGAAGCCTTTATGTTTACCGCTCATCGTAGCATAAGCGGCAAGTATCCTCTCGTTATATTGGAGTTCATCTTCCTTATTTCCTTCTGTATCCGCCATATTTCCATTTGTTGCTAAATCCTTAAAGAAGCTATTTGTATTTGCTCTGTTGTATTTTGCCCCAAATTTTAGATCGATGTCCTTTCCAATGTTATTTATATAATCAGCATTGAATGTCCAGATTTCATAGGGTCTGGTCGTGATAAAATTTCTACTATTGTTTTCTGATGAATTTATTCCGATGCCGGAAAAATCATAAGCCTTTCTCCAAAATGACGTATTATTCTCATTGGAATAGGTAGAATAATTCAGACCAATCGAGAGCTTATTTTTATTTTCAAAATTTTTATCATAAATAAGATCGACGATATGGAAATGATTGTCTAAAAAAATTAAATCACGCTGTTCAATTCTCCTTTGAAACTCATCTTTCTGATTATAGACAGCTGCGTCCCGTTCGTTTGGAAATTTTCCATAAAAGTAAGCGTACCAATAATTAAAAGAAAGTGTGCTCGTCGAATCAATATGATAAAGTGTATTGGTTTTGATTGCATGCGTCCGTTGGGATCTATGGCTAACCTGCTCTTGCCTATAGAGATAAGTTGAATCCGGTAAGTAGTAGTTTTTTATGAGATCATTCCGTCTATGTTGGTCTTCATTGTATGAAAAATTATACCCCAATGAAACTTCAAACTTATTTTTTCTAAGATTAAGATTCATTGATTCTTCTGTGCCCCAAAGTGTAGAAATACTGGCACTGGCAGAACCAAAGAAACCCAGAATGGTATTTTTCTTAAGTCTGATATCTACGATCCCTCCATCACCGTATGAATCGTAGGCTGCGCCCGGGCTTGTAAGCACATTAACTGAGAGGACATCGTTGCTCGGCAGGGATTTTAGGTAATTTAATAGATCCCGACCGCCCATATTGACTTTGCGGCCGTTAACCAACACTGTGGCCCCCTTTCCAAGCAATTGTAATTTACCTTCCAGCTCGTCCACAGTCAATCCGGGCACCTGCTTGAGCAGCTCTGCCATGTTTGTGTTGTTTCCGATGACATTGTTGTCGGTGTTAAATTTATATCCGCCGACAATAAGTTCCAGCGTAGGCTTTTTTGAAGAAACGGCCACCTCTTCAAGCTTATTTTCAATTTTTTGCAGTCTTATTATACCAATATTGATATCGCTCGCATTCATACGCTCAATTCTTTTGGTCTGTGGCTGAAATCCCATATAGCTTATTGTCATGTAAAACGAAGTGCTGTGCCTCAGTTGGAAGTCACCGGTTTCATTTGTCATCGTTGCTTTTATTGGAGCCTTATCACTTGTACGCTCATATAGGTATATTGAAGCTAGATGAACCGCTTCATTGGTAATTGAATCCACTATTTTGCCCTTAACACTAAAAGTCGAATCATCAGCATTGATGGTGGCCGTAGAAGCTGTATGATGTGAACCATGAGATAGAGAGAAGAAGAGTAGATATGGGACAAGCAGAAAAATTTGTTTTAGTACATTCATAAATTTAAGTTTCTTACGCTAAGCTTTGATGACGATAGTTTTAATTAGTAGCTACTAGTTAGTCGATCTTTGCGAAAGAATGTTGCATATGATATAATGACTTCTAAACAAAAAAAATGAATGGGGGTAAGGTTAAATACTGCTATTTTTGTTTTTTTTCTCGTCTATGTGGTGTTTTTGAGATTTTTTTCTTGAATTATTAAAGGGTGTTTGTGTTTGTGGCTGCTAATTTTGATTATTGCTGTAAATAATCTTGTATAGATAGTTGCCTTAAGTTGTCAATTAAAAAATCACGTCCAATTATGAATAGAAAATTTAAAACAATAGCCTTTATTTCGCTATTGTTCATTACGACCGGCATCCAGGCCCAGGTAGATAAATATGTATGGAAAGATTCCACTGAAGGTGGATATGCCTATAAGTATGTGACCAACGATCCCGTTCGTACCCGTTTCTACAAACTTAAAAACGGTCTCACTCTCATCCTCAGCCCGAATAACAAACAGCCTCGTATTCAAGCATACATCGCGACCAAGGCTGGAAGTAAAACAGATCCTAAGGACCATACCGGATTGGCGCATTATCTTGAACATATGCTTTTTAAGGGTACCGACAAATTTGGTAGTCTCGATTGGTCGAAAGAAAAACCATTGTTGGATCAGGTTGACAATCTGTATGAGAAATATAATCATACAACGGATGCTAATGAGCGGGCGGCGATCTATAAAGAAATTGATCGCGTATCCGGTGAAGCAGCTAAGTATGCGATTCCGAATGAGTACGACAAGCTGATGAGTAGTATGGGCTCCAAGGGAACCAATGCATTTACATCTTTTGAACAGACCGTCTATGTGGAAGACATTCCCAATAATGTGCTCGACAAATATTTAACGGTTCAGGCCGAACGCTTCAGGAATCCCATACTGCGTTTATTCCATACCGAGCTGGAATCCGTCTATGAAGAGAAAAATATCAGTCTGGATAACGACAATAGAAAAGCTATAGAAACTATTTTTGCGGCCATGTTTCCGAAAAATAATTATGGAAAACAAACGGTATTGGGCTCTGTAGAACACCTTAAAAACCCTTCGCTAAAAGCAATACGGGAATATTACACGACCTATTATGTGCCCAATAATATGGGCGTGATTATGTCGGGTGATTTCAATCCCAACGATGTTATTCAACGTATTGACAAGTCGTTTTCCACAATGAAACCTAAAGCTGTTCCAGCCTACACTTTTGAAAAGGAACAAGCGATTACGAGTCCCGTTACTAGAACTGTCATGGGACCTACAGCGGAATATCTGCTGATGGGATTTCGTTTTCCAGGGGCGGCTGATCCTGATGCGCAAATGCTGAATCTTATGGCAAATGTGCTGACCAATGGATCCGCGGGATTGATTGACCTAAATCTAGTTAAATCACAGAAATTATTGGGTGCAGGTGCATTTCCCTACGTATTGAAAGATTATTCGATGTTGATACTTCAGGGGAACCCCGGTGCCGGACAAAGTCTGGATGATGTCAAAAACTTATTGCTGAGCGAGCTTGATAAATTGCGAAAAGGGCAGTTTTCAGATGACTTGCTGACCTCAATCGTTAATAATGAAAAGAAATCGCAGATCAAGTTATTCGATAACTATAGTAGCACTGCGGAGCAGCTCATGTCAGGCTTCACATCGGAGATTGATTGGGCAAAAGAATTAGGTTATACCGATCGATTATCAAAAATTACAAAAGAAGATATCGTACGTTTTGCCAATAAGTATCTTTCTGATGCGAACTATGTTGCTATCTATAAACAAAAAGGAAAGGATGACAAGGTGGATAAAGTAGTAAAACCGACTATTACGCCGATTACTGTTAACCGAAATGTTGAATCCGCCTTTTTGAAGCAGATTAACGCGATGCCTGAGCAGGATATCAAACCTAAATGGATTGATTTTGCAAAAGATATGTCAACAGCAAAATTGAAAGATATCGATGTGTTGGCCGTTCAAAATAAAAATAATGAGTTGTTTAGCCTTACCTATCATTTTGATTTTGGAAGCTGGGATAATAAATTATTAAGCCTTGCGGTGGGATATTTGGAGTTTTTGGGTACCAAAGATAAGAGTAGCGAAGACTTTAGCAAGGCATTCTACAAATTGGCATCAGACTTTTCGGTCTCTTCGGGAAATGAAGAAAGTAGCGTTTCTGTTTCAGGGATGAATAGTAATTTCGCAGCATCCATTGCCCTGTTGCACGATCTTATGCACAATTGCGTGGTAGACGAGGGGGCGTTCAAAGCATATATTGAACGCGTCAAAAAGTCGCGGGCTAATGCCAAGGAGAATAAGGCATCCATCATGGAAGGATTAAAAGCGTATGCACGTTATGGAGCCAAAAATCCATTTAACTACACCTATACCGATCAGGAACTTGACGGATTGAAGGCATCTGAACTCGTAGCTGTGTTACATCATCTAGCAAATGCCAAACATCGCATCCTATATTATGGCCCCCAAGAGGTGACTGATCTAGTGAAAAATCTGAAACCTTTAAAACAACATGATTTACCTTATTCAGCGATTGAGAAAGGTATAGAATTTGAGGAAAAGCCTACAAACGAAAATAAAGTCTTGTTTGCCCAGTATGCGATGAAGCAGGCAGAAGTTTTCTGGGTTCGTAATTCCGGATTATTTGATAAAAACCAAATACCTACAGTGGCTTTCTTCAACGGTTATTTTGGAGGCGGCATGGGAAGTATTGTTTTTCAAACGCTGCGTGAATCCAAAGCTTTGGCCTACACCACTTATGCTTACTATGGACAGCCTCAAAAGAAGCAAAATCACGGTATGGTGGGCGCGTATATAGGAACACAATCTGATAAGTTTAAAGATGCCGTTAGCGGTATGAATGAGCTTTTGAATGAGCTTCCAGAATCAAAGGTAGGACTAGAATCAATTCGCACCAATTTACTAAAGTCGTTGGCAAGTGAACGGATTACTGGCGCAGGCATTCTTTCCAGCTATTTGGCCGCACAACGTCGTGGACTTACAGAAGATGCTAGAAAGATAATTTTTGAGAAGCTTCCTCAGCTGACATTTTCAGATCTAAAAGCATTCCATAACGATAATATCAGTCATAAACCGTATATCTATTGCATTGTAGGCGATGAAAAGGACCTAAATGAGGGCCTGATGTCTGGGTTGGGAAATGTTAAAAAATTAACTCTTGATGAAATATTTGGATATTGATCCAAATAAAAAAATATTCAATGTTATAGTTTATCGGGGCACATCTATTTTGATGGCCCCTTTTTTATTCATTAGCGCTATTTTACGATCAGCTAGAATATCATAACCGCAATAATGGAGTACTTCGCCATTAATCTAATGATTTTATTGCTTAAATTAGGTTTATGAAAATTAAATTTTTAACCATTTTAGCTCTTTTAACGACCTTTTTATCTGCTTGCTCTGGTACCCGAATTGCCACAATGAGGAAATCGAAGATGGAGCAACTTTTTTAAAATTGATATTTCACTGATGCTACAAAGTTTCGCGTCGGTAATGGATTATCATTTATTCCCCAAATTTTTTGGTTACCAATGTTGTTTATCTTGAGCGCCAATCTAACTTTAGAAAGCTCATAGAATACTGTTCCGTCGGTTAGAAAATATGCATCAGTTTTTGGATCAAGCGTATACTTATTGATTTCACCAACGTAATTTGTTCCACCGCCCAATCCAAAGTTTTGAGCAATACCATTTGAAAATTTGTAGGTCAACCACAGATTGCCGTAGTCAGCCGGCAGGTAGTTTCTACGGGTAACATCATGGCCATTTTCATCTTTGTTAGTGAAAGTGTTCTTGTTATAGCCATATCCGGCAGTAATATGTAATCCGTCAAAAGGAGTTGCTTGTAGATCGACCTCATAACCTTTACTTTTCTGCTTAGAATCTTGGAAGGTATAGCCTTGTTGATTTGTCCGTACAGCGTTGTTGATGGCAATGTTAAAGAAACTGACTGTCGCACTCAATCTACTGTTAAACAAATATGATTTTAGCCCGAATTCCAATTGATTTCCGGTAGTAGGCTTCACGTTAAACAGCGTTGCATCAGGCTGTCTGACAGGAGCATTATTTTGAAATCCATTGGTGTAATTTCCAAACACACTAAACTGATCTTTTAATAATTGATAGACAGCCCCAAATTTGGGAGATACTGCAGTCTGATTATAACCGCCGTTAAAATCACCCCGCATAACTGCGGTTCCCTTATTATTCAGCCGGTCTACCCGCAGTCCTAGAAGTATTGACAATCTATCCGTCAAATTGGTTACACTTGAAGCGTATGCTGCATAAACAGAACTTTTTGTTGTCTGATAACCGTTTATCAGTGTCTCCCGCTTTGCTTTGATTTTTGCTAGCGATAGCGGGGAATAGGCTTCTGTAATCGTAATAACATCTTTATACTCTTCGCCCACATATCCCTTATCAACAGCGTTATAATGATACACATCGAGTCCTAGGACAACCTTGTTCTTTAGACCACCCAAGATAAAATCACCATTAAAAAATTGTTGAAATTGGTAGACATTTTCATCTGTTGCCGAACTGCTTGCTGTTCGTTCCACTTGGGTAGACGATAAAAAACGAGCTCGCGTATATACGCCCTCATTAATGTTATTGCTATTTAAGGAAGCGATAGTCGTGGATTTCCAATTGTCCGAAATCTGATAATCTGCTTTTGTGAAGATATTTATCCCACCACCATCAAAGATAACATCATTGCTTCCCAGCGATTGATTATGTTTGAGTGGAAGTTCTTTTATGTTTTTCAAACCCAATGCGCTGTAATCGATGTAAGGAAGCATGCTCATTTTGGCATTTGTTAATTCCGTATTAAGCGAAATATTCAGCTTTTCATTGACCTTAAAGAGAAAGGATGGTGCCACAACGTACCGCTTGTTGAACCCCCAGTCCATAAAAGTATTTTCAGATTGATAAGCCGCGTTTAGGCGAAATAATACAGACTTATCGCTTTTGAGCGGTGTATTTACATCCGCCGCAATACGTTGGAGATTGTAGCTTCCAAGGGTATAATCGATTGCTGTTCGAGCGGTTTCAAAAGGTTGCTTTGTAACCAGGTTGATAAGTCCGCCAAAAGAAGTCGTACTGTTGCCATACAATGTCCCCGCAGGCCCCTTTATTGCTTCTGAGCGTTCAACAACGGCAGGATCAATACCCGACCAATTTGAGGATGCAACGCCATTTCGCATCCGCACACCAGTCCAAAAACCGCGGAGCACCGTATAAGCAAATCCGTTATTGACAAATCCATAGGCAACACCGCCTCCAGCAATATTACGTAACGATTGTTTATAATCTGTCGTAATCTGCTGTTCCATAATTTCCTTACCAACGATATTATAGACTTGTGGTGTCTCTAAATCCTTTAGAGGCATACGGGATATAAACTCTGATTCTTTTTTTGTTGTCTTGAAATTTCCGTTTACGATGATCTCCTGTAACGTTCGGCTATCTTCTGAAAGAACAAAGTCAATTCGCATATCATTTTCAGCGAGTGAAACAACTTGCTCCTGATGTTTTAATCCGACGTAAGATGCGACGACAGTATAATTTCCAGGAGAAAGATTATTAAACCTAAATTGACCAGTCTCATCAGCTACGGTAGATTTTTTATGGTTTTTTAATGTGATGGAAACTTGTGGAGCAGGTTTCCCGTCAGAAGTACTCACTTGACCACTTATTGTTAGCTTTTGGGCTAATGAAATCTGTGCTACAAATAAAAATGTTATAAAAACAATTGTTCTCAACATGGCTATTAAACTCTTATTATCCTTTATTTCTCTCGCAAAATTGATTTGTGTTAGCACTATGCTATTCGTAAATACTTTCATGGCTAGTAATGTTTCTATTTTCTAATCTGATATGATTCAAATATATTTATAATTAATCTAAATAATAACAATAATTTTTATGAATTATATTTTATTGATGATGGCGTATTTGATAGATGATTGAAATAGAATTTAATTGGCATTTTAGGATGAAGTGAGTGGACCATCAGGGAGCACTTGAAGATGTTTAAATGTCTTACTAATTGTGTTTTAAGTTATTTTTTAAGGTCTAGATCGAGTTAAATAAATTTTTTGGTATATTTTATTTGGATTTAAAATATACCTTTTAGTATATTTGCATACGATAAGAGAAAAAATTACATCGCTGTTGACATATTTAAAATTAAGGACGGAAAAATAATAGAACACTGGGATGTACTTCAGGAAGAAGTCGAAGCAGAAAAAGCAATCACGGGCAATCTGATGTTTCCTGCCTATTAAATGTATTGTTTCACTATTCAGATTATATCATCATGGCAACTAAAGCAGAAAAAACAAAGCAATTTATTCTTGAAACAGCAGCAGTACTTTACAATGAAAAGGGAATTTCTGGTGTCAGTATCGATGATGTTTTGGAAGCTACCAATTTAACAAAAGGTTGTATCTATGGACATTTTGATGGCAAAGATGATCTTTCCGAACAGGTCATAGAGTATTCACTGAATAATCTCACTGATAAAATTACTGCTACAGTCTTAAGGGAAACTACTGCCAAGGCGAAAATCCACGCATTTATGGATTTTTATAAAAATCCAATTGATACTTATATAAGTGGGGGGTGTCCGGTATTTAATACGGCAGTTGAAGCGGATGACAATTTTCCTGAAATCAAGCGAAAGATCGCTACAAGATTTTTGGCTGGACAGAAATCACTGTCTGAAATTCTACATGAAGGTATTAAAAGTGGCGAGTTTTCATCCCAGCTAAATCCGGAAAGATTTGCATTTAAAATGTTCGCAGCAATAGAAGGAGGTATAGTCATCTGCCGTACCATAGATTCCGTTAAACCTATGTTTCACCTAATCAGTGACTTGAAGAAAGAGCTTGATCAGTACATTCTGTAATTTTTTTAAGCAAAAATATACTAAAAAGTATATTTTATAACAATTAACACAAATAGAAATTTAAATATGAGCAATGAATTATTTGACAATTACAATTTGAGCGGGCAAAAACTCAAAAACAGAATTGTGATGGCGCCAATGACCAGAAGCCGTTCTGACAATCAGGAGCATAGCGCTACCGAACTGACGGCTAAATATTATCAGCAGCGATCAACGGCTGGACTTATTATCACAGAAGGCACATTCATAAGCCCTGAAGCTGTCGGCGTAATCAATGTTCCAGCAATTTACACGAAGCAGCAGATTGAAGGTTGGAAACTGACAACGGAGGCCGTTCATCAGCAAGGGGGTAAAATTTTTGCTCAACTATGGCATACTGGAGCTTATTCTCATACCGATTTGCACGACGGTAAAAAGCCATTGGCGCCGTCGAATGTAAATCCAGAACAGCAGGTATTTACGGCGTCAGGTTTTCAGCCTTCCCAAGAGCCACAGCCCATGACGACAGAAGATATCAGGAGAACTATAGAAGATTTTACAAAAGCAGCGGTCAACGCTTTTGAAGCTGGTTTCGATGGAGTAGAGTTACACGGAGCCAACGGTTATCTGCTACAACAGTTTTTTAGCAAAAATTCCAACCTCAGAACCGATGAGTATGGAGGTTCAGTAGAAAATAGGGCCAGGATTCTTTTTGAAATTTTGGACTCCATCAAAAATGTTGCTGATATGAGAAAGGTTGCACTTCGTCTCAATCCTTCACTTAACGGAATTATGGGAATTCTGGTCGATGACGAGACTATTGAACTGTACAATTATATCGTGAACAGATTAAATGAATATGATTTGGCATATCTGCATCTCATCGAGCCATTCACTGACGTTTCAGATAATCCCTACGCTATACAGCAAGTCGCAAAGCATTTCCGTAAAATCTACGACGGAACCATTATCATCAACCGAGGGTTTAATAAGGAATCGGCAACAAAAGTTCTTCAGGAGGGGGATGCGGATCTCGTTTCTTTTGGAGTTCCATTTATTGCAAATCCGGATCTGGTGCAGCGTTTTAAAACAGGCGCAGAATTGAACAAGCCAGATCAGAACACGTTTTACACACCTGGAGAAAAAGGATATACAGATTATCCATTTTTAAAATAAAAAGCAATCATTCAAAAAAAAATAAATAAAAATGAAAACAACAGGAAGCACCATATTCATTACGGGCGGCAGTGCCGGAATTGGCTTGGCCATCGCCAAAAAATTAATTGCAGAAGGCAATCACATTATTATCAATGGAAGAAATCAAGAACGTCTCGAAAATGCATTGAAAGAGCTGCCGGGAGCGGTAGGAATCCAAGGAGATTTTTCTCTGGAGGCGGACAGAATTCGTGTGGCAGAAGAGCTGAAAAACAATTATCCCGATGTGAATGTTATCATCAACAATGCCGGAGCAGCTTTTGGATACCTTTTAAGTGAAGAGGCCAATGCAGTTGAGAAAGCGCGAGTTGAAATGAATATAAATTATTTTGCGATTATACATTTCAACGAGCTTATGATTCCTCATTTATTACAAAAGAGTGAAGCAGCGGTAGTTAATATTTCTTCTTTGGCCGTTTATGGGAGCCATAAATTCCTGCCAACATACGGCGCTACAAAGGCAGCTTTACATAGTTATACAGTAGCTTTAAGATACACGTATGCCGAGCACAAAAACTTGCAGGTTTATGAAGTCTATCCTCCTTTGACAAATACTGAATTCTCATCCTATATTGGAGGAGAGAACGGTATTCCTGCATCAGAAGTTGCTGAGGAACTATTCATTGGTTTAGAGAAGAACCAGTTTGACATTCCTGTCGGAGAGGTGAAAAAATATGCAGCAGCGGTAGGAGAGGCGATGGCGAAATTAGCTGCTGAGGAAAATTCTTAACTCAATAAGAAGTCACTCTTTATAATCTTCAGAGTGACTTCTTACCAAAAATACAAATGCAATGAAAATCCAGGGAAAAACAATTCTTATTACCGGTGGCGCGTCCGGAATAGGACTAGAAGCTGCCAAACAGTTTTTGCAGCACGGTGCCAAAGTCATTATCACAGGTAGAAATAAGGATAAATTAGAGTCCGTAAAAGAACGGCTCCCAGATCTTATTACTTTTCAAAGTGATGTTGCTAAAGAGGAGGACGCAAATGCACTTTTCGAACAGGTTTTTAAGCTGGGCGGAATCGATATCCTTTACAACAATGCGGGAGTTGGAGTTCCTCCGATTAATCTTGGTATCGCAACTAACAAGCACTTAACCGGCGCGGTCTATGAAATGGAGGTCAACTATTTTGGGGTAATACGCTTAAACAATCTATTTATAGAAATGCTCAAATTGCGTAGTGAGGCAGCCATCATCAATACGACATCCATTTTAAGTATTGTTCCTTCCGTGTTGGAAGCAACCTATTCGGCTTCAAAGACGGCGTTGTCATTTTACACAAAATCTCTGCGGTCACATCTGCAGGCTATTCAGAGCACCGTAAAAGTTTTTGAATTATTGCCACCCTTGGTAGATACAGCTATGGTAGCCGACAGACCTGATCAGAAAATCAGTCCAGCAATATTAGTAAAGGCTTTAATTCAGGGTTTAAAAAATAATACATATACTATACGAGTTGGAGATGCCAAAGTCCTTTATTTCCTCAATCGTTTTATGCCTGAGAAAGCCTATACCATTGTTAATGCAAAAAAACACTACAGTCAGCTGAAATAGTAACGTCAAGTTGTGACCTTATAGCTAAGAATACGATAATTCATCGGTAGAAATGGTAATGAATACTTTTCTTTTTAGTAATTTCTTAGCTATATTTTCAGGTATCAATCAATAGCACATCCAAAATCATTTAAAAATTTTATATGAAAGCGTATATAATCAATCAATATGGCAAGAAGCAGCAGCTCAAGCTTTCGCTGGCAAAAAAGCCTTCGATAAAAGATACTGATATCCTAGTAGAGATACATGCAACTGCTCTCAATTTACTCGATTCTAAAATCAAGAATGGAGAATTTAAAGTATTGCTTCCGTACAAAATGCCTCTTGTTCTAGGTCATGATCTGGCAGGTGTAGTTGTTGAAACGGGAAAAATGGTGACGAAATTCAAAGTAGGTGATGAAGTTTATGCTCGTCCGGCAGACTTCAGCATCGGAACTTTTGCAGAGTTTATAGCCTTCGATCAGGCAGATGCTGCACTGAAACCAAAAAACATTACGATGGAAGAAGCGGCTGCTATACCACTGGTTGGATTGACAGTATGGCAGGCATTCTTTGAAAAAGCAAACTTGAAAAAAGGGCAAAAGGTCTTTATTCAGGCGGGATCTGGCGGTGTCGGGACCTTTGCGATCCAGCTGGCTAAGCATCTGGGGCTGAAAACAGCCACCACAACTAGCCGTAAAAACGTTGACTTGGTTAAATCACTAGGGGCAGATGTTGTCGTCGACTATAAAACGCAGGATTTTGAGAACGAGCTCAAAGATTATGATTATGTTCTGAACAGTCAGGATAATAAAACCCTATTAAAATCAATCAATATTCTTAAACCAAAGGGACAGCTTGTCTCTATTTCAGGCCCGCCAACAGCTGAATTTGCCAAAGAGATGGGGTTTTCATGGATGATGAAGTTTATATTCAGTATGCTAAGCGGTAAGATCCGAAAAAAATCGAAGCAACGAAATATCCACTATTCTTTTTTGTTTATGAAAGCCAGTGGGACTCAACTTGAGGAAATAACAAAATTGATTGAAAGTGGCGCAATCAGACCAATAGTCGATAAGATTTATCCGTTTGATCAGGCGCAGGAAGCGTTGGAGTACCTAGAAAGTGGTAGGGCAAAAGGAAAAGTAGTATTGAAAATCAAGTAATAATTTTTTTGATTATCCTATTGAGTTTGTCATATATACTCGCCCATGGGCAACGTAGTCAAATTATGATATGCCCCCCCTATTGGGAAACTAAGACATGGAATTCACATATAGACTGAAACCTGTTAAAGATGGTGTGGGTTAGCACCTGTACAAAATGCAGCTTATGCAGGAAACCTACAGATCTGTAGATCGGGATAGCGCATACAATTCAATCGCGTTACAACAAACTTAAAAAAAACATACGACTTCGCTCGCTATGCCACGGTAGCGGTGGCGTGCTTAATCGCCGTTATCTCTACTATCGCTATCCTGTACCAACGGAGAAGAGAGGGGAATTATCCCCTGGGGCAGCTTGATGTCCAAATGGAGTGACGCTTCACTGGTACATTAGTTCTTAGCATCCTAACATAAGTTATATGTGATTTAAAACAAAATTATATCTGCTCTCAACAGAGCCAGTTGGAACTGTGATTACATCATATCCCAGATCGATATAAGTATCTTTCATTTTGCAATAAGTATTAACGGCTTCTTCCCAGCTTTGCTTTCGCTCCATATCAGTTTCATAAATTTCAGCCCATGGCGGTAATATGAAAACCTTTCTGTTATAAACTGTATCCTTTACAGTCTTAATTTGGTCATCAGTTACAGGTATATTTTCCATTTTCATGTAGCATAATGTATCCACAAGTCCACGATCAAAAAAGACCGTTTTATTGCAACTACCATTGAAAATTTGATGATGAGCCTCTAGCGATTCCTTAAACATCAGTTGTGCATATACGTATTTGTTTTTCCAAGGAACGCCATCACCATTTTTATTCACTTGATCTTTAATGATGGCTCGAGCAGATTCAGGAACAATTGAAAAGCCCTTTTTATTAAGAAAGTCAACCAATGTTGTTTTGCCAACACCAGGGCCGCCTGTGATAATATATAGATTCATTTTTTCTATTGGAGTTTTATTTTCATATTATACGCTTTGGAAGGATATGGTCATAATGCTCAGGTATTTAGCCGTTAATCTAGGGATTTTATTTCTTATATTAGCAATATGAATACAAATTTTATAACCATTTTAACTCTTTTAACGATATTTTTATCTGCTTGTTCAGGTACCCGAATTGCCACAATGAGGAAATCAAAGATGGAGCAACTTGAACTGGGGATGTCTAAATCGCAGGTTGTTACTATTTTGGGTGCATCCTATTCAATATCGCAAAAAGAAGTTAGCTATAAGGATACCATAGAAGTGATTTCCTATAGAAATATTCCTTTTGATGATGAATTCTATTTGTTTCGGTTTAAGAATAATAAATTGGAGAAATGGCATCGCGAGTTCCAGCCTATGTACAATGAAATAAAACCATAGTTTTTTATAATAACAGCGATGATCCATTCGCAAGGAGCTTTTCGGAAAGTTGATAAATTATCTGGATTTTAATCTGGCGATATGCCCTTATTCGTTAAACTATAGGTGCAAAAGTTTAAAAGGTTTTATAGATTGCTTTTCCTTAGCTTTGTCGTTTACCAAGAATTGAAAATAGCCTTCCATGGATAATATCATCGCATCTATACGTAAGCATTTTGACATAAGAGATGAGTCTTTAGCAATATTGCTTAGCGGTTTAAAAGAACTGAGTGTGTCAAAAAAGACCATACTGATAAAGCCAGATAGGATTGATAGAAATATTTATTTTGTTGAGAACGGAATTTCTCGGGCATACACAGTACGCGATGGAAAAGAAGTTACATCTTGGTTTAGCAAAGAAGGGGATCTACTTTATTCAACAAATAGTTTTCACGGACCTGTGCCCGATTATGAGAGTGAAACAGTTCAGGTTCTCGAGGATTCGTTGTTATATTTTATGCCAATTGATCAATTGGAAGTGCTCTGTCGTAGTCATATTGATATTGCTAACTGGATGCGGTATGTGCATCAAAGAGCCTTTGTGGAGATGGAGCGTAGGTTAATCAACCGATTTTATCTGTCGGCCGAAAAACGATACGAAGATTTTATGGCAAATCACGCTAAATTAATCCAAAGGGTAAATCTAGGCTATATAGCTTCCTATCTCGGCATATCGCATGTAACACTTTGCGCTTTGCGTAAATAGCATCAATTTCTTTAACTACTTAAAAATTGTTCAAAATCAGATTGTCTACTTTTGCATCTTAACCAAATTACGTTGAGCATGCAAACCTCTTTTTCTAATTTTGATCAGCAAAGAATTGTCTGGGTTGATCTATTGCGTTTTATCGCTATAATCATGGTGATTGCCATTCACTGTTCCGATCCGTTTAATGTGTCGCCCGAAGCGCGATCAAACCCGGATTTTAACTATTGGGGAGCTATATACGGTTCACTGCTCCGTGCCTGTGTGCCTATCTTTGTTATGATTACTGGGCTGTTGTTGCTTCCAGTCAAAATGAACATTGGCGAATTTTATAGAAAGCGTCTTCTGCGGATCGCTGTTCCTTTTTTATTGTGGTCTGTATTGTATAACCTCTTTCCTTGGATTACGGGTGTACTCGGTCTTCCCTCGACGATCATATCAGAAGTATTTGCCTATGCGCCGAAAGACGCCGCCCAAACTTTTAAGAGTGCGCTCGTTCAAATTTCCTTAATTCCGATTAAGTTCAATGTTTACACCGTACCTATGTGGTATATCTATATGCTGATAGGCCTATACCTTTATATGCCCTTCTTCTCTGCGTGGGTAGAGAAGTCAACGCCAGGGCAGCGAAAAGTGTTTTTTGTAATTTGGTTATGCACGCTTTTTTTGCCGTATGCCTACTCATTTTATTCGAAGGAACTATTTGGTCTTAGTGCTTGGAATAGTTTTGGTACATTTTATTATTTTGCTGGATTTAATGGGTATTTACTGCTTGGGTATATATTGACACATCGTTTCAAAGTATGGTCCTTTCGCAAAACGCTTTTAGTTAGTATACCCTTATTTGGTATTGGGTATGGAATCACATTTAGTGGTTTTAAATGGATGGTAGCCAATCCGAACTCCAGTGAGGAACAGATCGAACTGTTTTTCTTATATTGTTCGCCACAAGTATTAATGATGACATTAGCCATTTTTTTGTTTGTTCGAACGTTTAAGGTGAAATCATCTAAATGGAGAGAGGTGTTTTCAAATATTACAAAATGCGGTTTTGGAATTTATCTGATACATTATTTTGTTGTAGGTTTTGGTTATTGGCTGGCTAACATACTTGCGATTCCGATATCGTTAAAGATCCCTGTCACTGCAGCTATTGTTTTCTTGATCTCCTGGGGCTTTGTCGCTTGTTTTTATAAAATGATTCCCCGGGCATCAAAATGGATCTTTGGATAATCCGCTTTTATGAAGTAAGCTAATGATTATTATGATGTTTATTTTTCTGAAAAATAGGTTGTATATAGATGCAGATGAATGGAAAAAAAATATATTGTATCTTTAGTGATGGCTAAAAGTAATGTATTTACGTTCAAACAGGTTTTACCTTATCCCACAAGTTGGAGCCTTTTCATTATTATTCCATGTTTGGTATGCTATAGTTTATTATACTATATATTTTTTAAGGCAATATTCCATCTTACGATCATGATGTTTTTCATGCTTATCTATTTGGGTACATGCTTTTTTATTTTAAAGGCGCTCTCCGTATGTATGACAATTTGGTTCGAAGGAGATTTTATATATGTACAAAAAGGAAATGCATCTCCGCAGAAGTACTTAAAAAATAATATTTACGGATTTTATGCTTACAACTATGAAACCGAATCACCTGCCTTAAAAACTTCAAAGATATATTTTAGGTTCTGCGTGACAAATGGGAAAGATATTTATTTAAACGATGTCGAATATAAAAACAGGTATGATGAAATTAAAAGCAGAAATCTGAAGAAATTTCTGAAATCAGCACAAACAGAACTGCAATTTTCAAAAGTCAGTACACATAGTCTTCAAAATATATACTGGTATTCTAATCACGATTAATAGCGCTAATAACTTAACTAAATTGTAAACATCGAATGATGTAAACGAAAAGAAAGAACAATGATACCGTTGCTCCTCCTCTTCGTTTACCCTACACTACTGTGCACATCCTATTTAAGGCATCAATACAGCATCTATCACATGGATTACCCCATTCGATTGATTGACGTCAGCAACCGTTACTTTTGCGCTATTACCTTTTGCGTCTTTTACATAAACATCTTTCCCTTTCATCCAAAAAGTAAGGTCGCCACCTTGCACTGATTTGGTTAAATAGGTTCCTTTGCCATCCTTAATTGCTTGAACGATTTGCGGAGCGCTCCATTTCCCAGGAATCACGTGATAAGTCAATATTGAAGTTAATTGAGCCCTGTTTTCTGGCTTCATTAAATTATTTAGAGCCTCTTTGGGTACTTTAGCAAAAGCGTCATTGGTAGGAGCCAAAACCGTAAAAGGACCAGGCCCCTGTAAGGTTTCCACAAGCCCAGCAGCTTTTACTGCAGCAACTAAAGTCGTATGATCTTTAGAATTGACTGCATTCTCAATAATGTTTTTGGAAGGATACATCGGTGCACCACCCACCATAACAGTTTTTTCCTTTGTTTGAGCTTGGCTCATGTAAGTGCTTCCCAATAATGTTGCTGCAGTGGCAGCTGCCCATAAGATTGATTTAATTTTCATGATCTTTATTTTTTACATGTGATTTAAAAGTTTTATATGATCATTTACGATAAAATAGGAAGTTTGGATTGCCATGCAGTATGAAATTTTTATACAATACGTTGCAAAAGAAGATAGTATCGTGAGTAGCCGAATGTAGCTTTGAACCAAATATTGCCAACGAATACATTAATACGAATTAGGTGCTATTAGGATTTTTACTGGAGAAAGTATACCAGAAATCTTATGCAGCGTTATTACAGGAAAAGATATGCAAACCTCTTAAATTATGCAATACTTATTTCTCAGCAGAGACAGATGTAAATAAACACGAAGCAATATTGTATCATATTCAAAATAAGTATATTCGAAATTCAATAGTAAATTTTTCCAATCATCCTGCCAGCGGTGGTATAGCGACAACAGCATTAGAACTTAATATATTTCTTTCAGGCCTGTGTGAGGGTAGGTTGATTTCAAAGCAAAACCTAGAGCTGATGCTACCCGAAAATAAGGGTGAATATGGAATGGGAATTGAACAAGCAAACTTTAAGAATCCAATAGGGTATATTCACGGTGGCAGAATTGAAAACTATTTCTCGGATTACTGGTATTTTCCTGCAGAAAAGCTGGGTATCGTCACTTAGTGCAATGCTGTTAATATTAACTTAAGTCAAGTACAAAATACAGTCATTTAATATGTTTACGGTACAGACCCCATCTTACCTGATTTCAATAAAATAAAAGACCTGACCGAAGAGCAGTATCGCCAGATCGCAGGAACCTATCAAAATAAGTATAGAAGTCAAACTATTACGATTTCATCGGATGGTACAAATTTGATCGGTCAATTATCAGACAATGGACGGATGTATGTTCCTTATCGCTATAAATCCGATCGTACATTTGTATATGATGATGAAGGGAGCATCTTGGAGTTTATTCCCAGCGAACAGCGCCTTTTGCTGAAGGAAGGAGATTTGGTGCTAGAGTTAAGAGAATATAAGAAATATGCAGATTAGCTTTATGTTCTTCCGTAACAACTTTATATCTGGTTTAATACAATTCTAACTTATAGTTGATATATCGTACGATTATTGATCTATAGAAGGGGTTAAAAATCTGTGTGAAAAATAAGTTTGCTTATTCCATCTTTCATCTTTATATTTGGCGGATTAACTAAACATGAAGGCGAAACAATTCATATGGATCTTACTGCCATTGATGCTCTTACAGAGTTTTTCAAATGTATGGCTATGGTCTGTATTTGAATTGAATAGAGATTATATCGCACGCAATGAATGTGTGAATCGCTTCAATGAAAAAGCACTTTCCTGCCGTGGGCAATGTGTGTTGATGAAGAAAATGCGCGAACATGAGGAGAAAGAACAAAAAAATCTTGAATCCCGTATTATTGACGTAGTCTTTATTGACAACTCCCACAATTTTTCTTTTGATATTTCTTCCTTAAGTAACGAAGATTACATTCGTTTGTCTTATCCAGAGTACAAACAAGATTATTCGTACAATCCCATCTTTACAATTTTCCATCCACCATTGATTTAAATATTTAATCGCATGTGGCAATTGATAAGCTATTCAACGAGATGGCTTTTTCAATTGCGAGTGTCAAAAATAATTAAATCAAGAGATCATGAGCACATATTCCCGTATAGGAATATCTGTGACCTTATTTTTAGCATGCCAATTTATTGCATGTAAGCCATCATCTATTTCAGATCGATTACCCATTTTAGGTGAAAGAGAGATTACTGAAACTGATAGGGGCGGAACCAAGGTTATAGATACCCTATACCATACAATACCTGATTTTGCATTGGTTGATCAGGACAGTACCATCGTGTCTAAAAAAACATTGAAAGGAAAAATCTATCTAGCAGATTTCTTTTTCACACGTTGTCCCACGATCTGTCCGGTCACTTCCCGCAATTTACTCCAAATCGCAAAACACTTTGTGAATGAACCCCGCGTTGTCATTGTATCACACACGGTAGACCCTAAATACGACAGGCCCTATATATTGAAGCGTTATGCTGCAGAGCTGGGAGCACCTTCCAATTGGCTTTTCCTGAATGGTCCGAAAGCCGAGGTGTACAAGCTAGCTGGTGCTGGCGGTTATTTCTCGTTCGCGCAGGAAGATCCGAACGCTCCGGGAGGATTCGACCATAGCGGCGCTTTTACACTTGTCGATACTGATTTTCGTATCAGGGCAGTGTATGATGGTACAAAAACAGATTCAATTCCAAAAATCATAACCGATATCCAGCATTTGCTGAATAAAGGATAACAAAATATAATTTAATGAATTTATCAAAACTAGTTTTCAAATTTACTATAGCATTTTCAATTGCCTTATCGGCGATCGCTTGTTCGTCTAAAAATACCGACAAAAAACAGGCTGATGGCGAGGATTCCGTGGCATCTGCCATTCCTAACGAATCTGAGCTTATTTCGATCTCTGATACCATATACAATGGTCTGACATTTAAAGTCTATGCAGATGATAAACTTGACAATAAATATCATACTATTTATTTACAGGTAAAGGACAAAGATGGCAAACCTTACAATAGTTCATTACTTGACTATTACCCACAGATGGATATGGGAATGATGAAGCATGGAGCACCTTTTGAACATCCTATTGCTTTGGGCGAGGGTTGGTATCGGGGACCAATGGTATTTATCATGGCCGATATACCGGATATGGGACCAGGCTGGCACTTGTATACCATCCTTGAGAAGGAAGGGGAAAAAGATACCATAGCCATAAAGCTGCCCGTATCCGCCGCGAAGACAACGCGTACGATGAGCTCCGGTACACGGGATGATAGCCGCGTATTTGTATCTAATCTGCTTCCCGATACCTTAAAGCAGGGAAAGCATCCGATCAAATTTTTGCTGAACAAAATGGAAGACCACCATTTCCCTGCACTGGATGGATATCGTATCAAATTAGCAACAAATATGCCGTCGATGGGGCATGGATCATCAGGGAATAAGGACGCCGAAGCCATTGGAAATGGTTACTATGAAGGAGAGGTCAACTTTTCCATGGCCGGCCAATGGGAAATCATCGTTGAACTGTGGAAAGACGGGAAGAAAGCAAATCAGGACGATATCAAGTACCATGTTCAGGTAACTAAATAGTTATTGAAATTAAAAATAGGGATTATCGTAATTTCTGGCTGTTTTTTTAAATCTATAATAGCTTCCAGGTTTACGATAGTTTTAAAACCAACTAACATAAAATAAATTATTAAAATGAAAAAAAATCTAGTCTTTTTATTGACCGCAATTGCAGGTCTTGGTCTTTCATCTTGTGAGAAAGAAGTTGTCAAAGAAGTTCTTACGGATAGCCAAGGGACAGCGACACTTAAGTTTGATGCAAGGTATGGCGATCAGGATTTTGAATTGAACAAAAAATATGATTACAAGCTAACCAATGAAAGTGGTACATACAATCTTCAATTCGATTTTAATAGATTCCGCTATTGGGTAAGCAATGTCAAATTGATTAATGCCGCCGGACAGGAAGTACTGGTACCCAATTCATATTATTTGGTTGAGGAAACCCAGGAATTGGTCGTTGATCATTCCAATGATGTATACCCAGCCACAAAAAGAGAAGAAATCGAATTAAAAAATATTCCCGTAGGGCAGTATAAAAGCATCAAATTTTCGATCGGTGTAGAGCCTAAATATAACGATAACTTCTCGTTGACCACTGGTGAACTGGGCGTGCTGAATGGAATGGGCTTTGACGACGGATGGATGTGGTTTACAAGTTACAAGTTTCTGAACCTCAAAGGAAATATCTATTGGGCGGATGGCAATCCAAACAAAAAGGCATTGTTGTGGGATATCGGGTCTAATGAGCTATACACTGGCGCTGAAAAAGAAGTGGCATTTGATAAAAATATTGAAATCAGCGGCACCACAACCTCTACTATAAATTTCAATGTAGATGTTAAAGAACTGTTGTCAACGACACCTTATCCTTGGGCCAATAATACCATCAGCCAGACAACAAAAGATCTAATGAAAAGCTTGCGCGATACGTTCCTTTCCAAGGCAATAGTTTTCAAAGGGACTGAATCCAAAACAAAATAAGATAGTGGGGATGTCAATATCAAAAAGAATTAAGGTATTTCAGTTTGGTTTTTTGTTGGTGGCCAATTTAATGTTTTCCTGTCAGAAGGAAGCCGTAGAACCGGTTGGTCCAAAAGATAATATTGCTTATGTACTGGAAGTGCCGGCCAACTTTCCCCAGCCAGCTGCAACGCCAGACAATCCCCTCACAAAGTCAGGCGTCGAACTGGGACGGCGCCTGTTTTATGAACCCTTACTTTCCTCAACGATGACAGTAAGCTGCGCAAGCTGCCATCATCAGGACCGTGCGTTCTCGGATGGTCTGATCCTTTCCAATCTTGGTATTTCGGGCAAAGCCCTGGATCGGCATTCTCCGGCATTGTTCAATCTGGCCTGGGCCAACAATGGACTTTTCTGGGACGGTGGATCTAAAAATTTAGAATCACAAGCCTTCGGACCGTTGACCCACGAAGATGAAATGGGAATTTATTTTCCAGAAATGGTTGATCGGCTGATGGCAAAGCCATCCTATGTCAGCCTTTTTAAAGAGGCATTTGGGGAAAATCCCACGGCCGCCGGCGTGGTCAAGGCGCTGGCCCAATTTCAGCGGACGATTATATCGGCCAATTCAAAATATGACCGCTACAAACGTGGAGACAGAAAAGTCTCTTTCAGCGAAAAAGAGCTGCTGGGTATGCAGCTGGTACAGGCAAAATGCGCAGGCTGCCATTCTTCGGAACTGTTTACCGACAACAATTATCATAACAATGGAATCGATGCGGATTTTAGTGACGATTCCAAAGATTGGGTCTACAAGGGCAGGTATCGTATCAGCTACGACAGCAAAGACTTGGGCGCTTATAAAACGCCTTCTTTACGCAACGTTATGGTTAGCGCTCCGTATATGCATGACGGGCGTTTTTCAACCATTGATGAAGTTTTACAACATTACAGATTTGGGATAAAAAGCACAAAATATACCGACCGGCTGCTTTTTCAAGATAACGGGAATGCGGGCATACCCCTGTCAGACAAAGAAGTAGAAGCGGTCAAAGCATTTTTAACTAGTCTTACCGACGAAACACTACTATCAGAAGCGAAGTATGCTAATCCAAAGTAAGACATCAAAGGGATTAAATAACAATAAAAAAAATATGAAAACGATTCAATTTAGTATTTCTGTGTTCATTCTGTCAATGACACTCATCTTTTCTACCGGTTGCAGCAAAAAGGATGCGCCAGCACCAGATGAGACCAAGAAAGGTGTATTCTCCATCGAATTTGACAACATTGTTGGCGATGAGACATTGGGATTTGATCCTCGTACCTATAAAAATGCTAAGGGCGAAACCTTTCGGATCAAGATATTGCGGTATTATATCAGCAACATAAAGCTTTACAAAGCTGATGGCAGCGAGTATGTTGTTCCCCAGGAAAAGAGCTACTTTTTTATCGAGGGCTCGGAGAAAGCGACACGATTTGCAAAGGTGGACGTTCCTGAGGGCGACTATAATAGGGTGAAATTTATTATCGGTGTCGATAGTGCACGCAGCACCATGCCTACCGAAGCCCGTCAGGGCGTACTGTCGTTTAATCCGGATGAGGGGCATGATGGGATGTATTGGGGATGGAATCAAGGTTATATTTTCTTCAAACTAGAAGGGTATTGTGACAAAATTTCCGATGACCAGCAAGGCGACCCAACAGGTAATAAGCAATTTAAATATCATATTGGCGGTTATGGTGGCTACAACCCCAAAGCACCCACACTAAACAATATCAAAGAGATTACGATGGATCTAGATCAGGCTGGTATTGCCCAGGTCCGCGAAGGCTTGCGAAGCAATGTGCATTTGTTCGTTGATGTCATGAAACTGTTCAATGGGCCTTACACATTTTCTATTGTGCAGCATCCAAATGTCATGTTCAGCGAATTTAGCCAGAACATCGCTAATAATTTTACGTCCATGTTTACACATGATCACACCGAAAACTTCGTGAAAAGCGAATCTGAACTGTAACTATGAAAAAGTTTATTGTCTTAGCACTCGTTTTAGGCCTGGTTTGGGCCTGTCATAAAGCAGATGATATTGCAGAGGATATATTCCCTGGATTTGTACGTCCTGCAAATTTTCCTGAGCCCGTTTATAAATTTGAACGCAATCCCATTACATCCGAAGTATTTGAGTTGGGGCGGCAACTGTTTTATGAGCCGCGTCTATCCCGCAACAATACCATTGCCTGTGGTAGCTGCCATATTCTTTCGGCAGCATTTACCCACCATGGCCACGATGTGAGCCATGGGATCGACGACAGGTTGGGCATTCGAAATCCGATGCCTATTTTCAATATGGCCTGGCAAAAGGAGTTCTTTTGGGATGGAGGTGTTTTCGATTTAGATATGTCGCCTGTCAATGCGATTACCAATCCTGTGGAAATGGATGAGTCGGTGAGCAATGTGCTGAGCAAACTGCGCAAAGATTCCGATTATCAGCAGCGATTCAAGAAAGCCTTCGGTAGCGAAGGTATCACAGACGAGCGATTCTTTAAGGCGCTGTCTCAATTTATGCTAATGGCCATTAGTGCCAATTCAAAGTATGATCAGGTCATGCGGAAGGAAAACGGAGTCTCTTTTACAGATGCTGAAAAAAAAGGCTATCTCTTTTATCAAAACAACTGCTCGCGCTGTCATACTGAGCCACTATTTACCGATCGGGATTACCATAACAATGGATTATCACCCAATCATGCCCACGATATCGGTAGAGATACCGTGACATTGAATCATAATGATCGCTATAAATTCAAGACACCAAGTCTGCGCAACTTGTCCTATACAGGTCCGTATATGCATGACGGCCGTTTCTTGACCTTGGACCGGGTATTAGAACACTACCGTAACGGCATGGTAGATTCCAAAACCTTGGACCCGGGATTCCGGAAAGCCGACGGTACTTTGGGCATCTCGATGTCAGATGAAGAGAAAGCCAATCTGTTGGCATTCCTAAAAACCTTAAATGATGCCTCTTTCGTAAATAACAAAATGTTGGGAGAACCTGGAAATACGGGCTTTGTGGTAAACTAAAATCAATATGAAACGAATAAAAATAATAATACTTGCTCTTGCACTATTTCCCTTATCGTCTTGGGCATGTGATATCTGTGGCTGTGGCGTAGGCAGCTATTACTTGGGCATCCTGCCACAGTTTAATAAGCGTTTTGTGGGGGTACGTTACCAATATAAAACTTTACAGACCCACTTGGGACCTACAGGCAGCCGTACACCACTCAGTGCCGACGAGACCTATCAGACGATGGAACTCTGGGGAGCATGGAACTTTGGGAGCCGCTGGCGGGTTATGGCGATTGTTCCCTACAATTTCAATGAGCGTAAGATCCCTGGAAGTGGCGATATGGGGAAGATGAATGGCCTTGGCGATGTGGTAGTCTATGGCTATTACAAAGTGTTTGAAGAGATGGGAGGAACGATGTCAAACAAAATGTTCAACCATTCCCTTTGGGTAGGTGCGGGAATCAAAGCGCCGACAGGTAAGTATGACAATTCCCAACGTTCATCAGCCAGTCAGGATGAGCCCAACAATTTTCAGCTGGGTACAGCCAGTACAGATTTTATGCTAAATCTGGCTTATGATATCCGCATAATGGATTTGGGACTCAATACCAATGTTAGTTATAAGATGAATACAGAGAACAAATACGATTACCGGTATGGTAACAAATTTTCTGTCAATTCATTGCTATACTACAAATTCAATATAAAAGATAAAGTCCGCCTATCGCCCAACTTAGGGGTGGGGTACGAGACACAGCCTAAGGATGTCACCATGGCACGTTATGATGTGGCTCAGTCAGGAGGCTATAGCATGGCTGGAATAGGCGGTGTCGAAGTCAATATGGGTAAAATTAGCGTCGGAGCCAACTATCAGACCTTATTGTCCCAGGATCTTGCCGACAGCCGCGCTAAATCGGGCGGCCGCTGGCTTACGCATATTTCCTATAGTTTTTAATCACCATAACATAAAAGAGAGATGAACAAACGAATCAACGTAATTCTTTCCTGTCTCGGTATCATCGGAATGATCGCCTGCGGTGGGAATGGAGACAAGAAGAAAGAAAGCAGCAGCAGTACAGCAGCAAACCAACCTGTAGCATCAACAGAAGCAGCAATGTTGGACTTCAAATCAGATGGGTCCAAAGGAGTAGGGCCTGTTACCGCTATCGAACACAAACCATTTGATGCAAAGCTAGCCAATAAAGGTGTAGAGCTCTTTGTTTCCAAATGTGCCATGTGCCACAATTTTGAACGCACTTTAGTGGGGCCATCGTTGGATGGTGTGGTGAAGCGGCGTACGCCAGAATGGATTATGAACATGATGTTGGATCCTGCCACTATGCTTGAAAAAGATGCCGATGCAATAGCCCTGAGCAAAGATTTCAGTTCACCGATGATTAGCTTAGGACTACAGCAGGAGGAAGCCAGAGCTATTTTGGAATATTTAAGAGAACGTAATAGCGCTTCGAAATAAGTCGACCTATGAAAACCCACAAAATCAGATTGTTGTTTTGTACCATGATGGCTTGGGCTATTTGCCTACAGTCAACAAATCTGTTGTGGGTGTACATAGGTTTTGAGGCTAACCGGAGTTATATTGAACAAAATTTATGTGTCTATCGGTATATGCCTGCAGCCACCTGCAAAGGTTTCTGTTATCTCAGTGAAAAGTCAACTCAGGAGCAGCAGGCCAATGATTTACACGTCAAAATGAAGGGTATAGAAACGTTGGTCATTGCGCAGCATACCGCAAATTTCTACCTCTATTGCCCTGTTGTTGAGGTTCTTACTATCTCTTATTACAACCCGAATGCTATGCCGGTATGCCCCGGTGTAAGCACTTCCATATTTAAACCTCCTATCGTATAGCCTTTTGCCTATTTATTTTTTACATTAAATATGAGACAATGGTTATACGAAAAGAAAAACTAGATTTTTTAAGATTAGAAGATATTGATTCCTCTTCCAGCGGAATTGTGATTATCCCAATAGCCCAATTTTTACATGCTAAAGGTAACCAGAATACACTGCATTCACGCTCATTTTTCAGTCTGCTCTTGTTGACGCAGGGCAGCCTTCTAATGGTAGCCGACAAAACAATTTGTACTGTTGAGCCCAATGAGATTATTAGCCTCAATTCCAATTGCGTGTGTAGTTTCCAGCACAACGCATCGGTTGAAGGTTGTGTAATACTTTTTACGGAAACGTTTTTTATGCAGCGATATAATACCGACACACTTCAGTATTTCAATTTTCTGAAGATTAATGCGATAAACGGTTTTTTGTTGGGGGAAGATGAGATATATCGATGCAGACATCTGGTGAAATTGATGCAGGAGGAATTTCATTCCCTAAGAGTAGGATCAAAAGATGTCTTGCGCAATTATTTGAGCATCCTTTTACAGATGTTGGGTCGCAATATGGCAAATGATTCAGTTTCCACTAAAATGGATGAAAAGGAAGAGAAGATCAGTCTTTTCGAATCATTAGTGAATGAACATTATAAAGTGAGCCGCTTTCCATCATTTTATGCTGACCGGCTCAACATATCTGTCAATTACCTCAACCGTATCTGCAGAGAAAAACGGTCGGCAAGCTCTGGAAATATGATTCGCGAAAGGATTGTGCTCGAAGCAGAGCGTTTACTTTATCACACTTTCAAGACGGTAAAGGAAATAGCTTTTGAGCTCGGGTTTGATAATGTACCGTATTTTATTACATTCTTTAAAGCTAAGAAAGGTGTTAGCCCCGAAGAGTTTCGGCGCAAACAGTGATATTTATAGATGAAGCTCATCAAAGCCTTTTCCCGATTCATGGAAAAGGCTTTTTTCGTTTCTACGGCGATAGGATGAAAAATCAAAACTATTCTTCTGTTTATTGAAGTCATATCGGTAAATATCAAATGCATCGGAACTGTTATTTCTCTTTAAAATGCAGCTACATTCGGAACTTTGTAAAAAAGGATAAGAGATGGATTTTCCAATGTTTCATTTAGATTGGTTGAATGACCGATTTTTGATCGCTGCAGTGGCGATAATACACGTCATGATTAATCACGGATTGGCGGTAGGATTTATACCGTATATAACCTGGCTTGAATTTAAGGGAGTACAACGTGGGGGCAAAGAACAGATAGCGGATTGGGAGTGGGATAGGCTTATCCATAATAAAATGAAGGTAGGTTTTATCATTACCACCACTATTGGAGCAATGACAGGGGTTGGTATCTGGTTTACCGTAGCACTGGTAAGTCCAAGCTCCATCGGCAGTTTGATCCGTGTATTTTATTGGGCATGGTTTACCGAATGGATAGTTTTTGTGACCGAGGTTGTCCTTATATCGATTTATTATTTGACCTGGGAGAATGCAAATAAGACTTTACGCTCTAAGCTTAAACATGTTCGTTTTGGGGCATTTTTGAGTGTAGCCTCGTGGATTACCATGGTTATTATTGTTTCGATATTAAGTTTTATGATGGATCCAGGTAACTGGAACACACATAAAAGTCTATTTAATGGTTTCACCAATCCGATCTATATTCCGCAGCTTTTCTTCCGTACACCTGTTGCCATGCTGATGGGAGGCGTATTTGGCATGTTGCTTACAACGCTATTCACCAAAAAAGGGTCCCAGCTTCGTGAACAGGTCGTGCGTTTAGGCGGAAAATGGATTCTTGGATGGACGCCATTAGCGTTGGCAGGAGCAATTTATTACTGGCATGCCATGCCCGATGCAATGAAGGCCAATATGAGTACAGCAGTGGGGTCCATGGATTTCTCGGAGTATTATGATATCCTCAAATACTTCATCGTGGGATCCACCTCTTTATCAATACTGCTGGCCCTATGGGCGATCTGGAAGCCTAAAAAGGTGAATTTTACAGTCGTCCTTGTTCCCTGTCTACTCGTCTTTGGCTTTCTAGGCATCTTCGAACGTGTTCGCGAATTTATTCGCAAGCCCTATGTTATTGGCGGATACATGTATTCCAATCTACTTCGCGAAGAGGACTATTCTCTTTATAAAAAAGATGGTATACTCCAGCACGCTACCTACACCAGTGTAAATGAAGTGACCGAAATGAACAAAATCGAGGCGGGCAAAAATGTATTCATGCTCACCTGTAGCCGCTGCCATACGAGTAATGGGATCAATTCTATTGTTGATGTGTTTGAAAAAATGTATGGCAAAGGCAAACCACTGGACGAAGAATCCATGGCTTCCTATATTCCGAATATGCATCAGGGAAGAACATTTATGCCCCCATTTCCGGGCAATAAAAAGGAACTGGATGCGCTGGTAGCCTACATAAAAGAATTACAGGTGAGCGGTGAACCGCTTCAGGGGGCACAGTCAGAAGGTGTCGTTGTTAATCCTAAGCAGAGCCTAGAACAAGCTTCTAAGGCCTATGGTGACACCGTATTAGTTTCAAAAAAATAATTTAAGAGAGATTTTCGACATGAATACATATATATTACAAGGAGCTACTACACCTGTACCAAGAGATATGCCCTTAGACCTTCCTCTACCGGAGTGGCTGCTCGTCACTTTGTTGATCGTATCGTTTCTGCTGCATATCATCTTCGTCAAGTTGATGGTAGGAGGTAGCATACTGACCCTTTGGGCGGAAATAAAAGGGCTAAAAAATAAAGAGTATGACACCTTTGCTTATGAAGTAGCCAAAACTGTAACTGTCAACAAGAGTATGGCTGTCGTATTGGGAGTGGCACCCTTATTAAGTATCAATACCTTATATACGGTCTATTTTTATTCCGCCAATGCACTGACAGGCTTAGCATGGTTTATGATCATACCATTGGTTACGGTTGCTTTCCTGCTGACCTATCTGCATAAATATACCTGGCATGCGCTTGCCAATTATAAATACTTGCATATAAGTATTATAGCCTTGGCAGTGTTGATCTTTCTGCTTATTCCGACGATCTTTTTGACCAATGTTAATTTAATGCTCTTTCCCGAACGTTGGGCTTATGTAAAGGGTTTTCTAAGCGCGCTGATTCTTCCCAATGTGCTACCGCGCTATGTGGAGTTTATCGGAGCATGTCTTACGGTAACAGGTATATTTATTGTATGGTATAATGGCCGAATTTCCTATCCTGTGGAACGGATTTATCTAAATATGGACCGAAGGGGATTAAAAAGATTGGGCTATTATATTACGATGGTCGGTCTGGGACTGCAGCTCGTTTTCGGACTGGTCGTCATGATCAGTCTCCCTTCCAAAGGCGTTAACTATGAAGTAATTGAACTTATGGTCTGCGGCGGGATTGGCTTGCTGGTTGCGTTATGGTTTTCGTGGAAGGCATTGTCGGCAAACAGTGAGTCGGTTGCGGATGCGCAATTCTGGAAGGTTGCGACCAGTATATTGATCTTCATATTGATTTATGGCGGAAGTCGGCAGATGTATCGGGAGCAGGCGCTGGACAAGCACCGGCAATTGATGCATGCTAAAACAGCAGCGTTTGAAAAGCTCAGCAAAGAAGCCCGCGAACACCCGATTGACGATAATGAGTTACTTGCAGTCGATTCGTCTTTAGGAGATTTAGCCAAAGGTACTGCACTATTCAAGCAGAACTGTGCCAGCTGCCACAAGGAGAAACAGCGTTTGGTAGGGCCTCCTGTATCAGAGATGGCTACGATTTATGGATCCAATGAAAAGGGATTGAAAGACTGGATTAAAGCACCGGGTAAGAAGAGGGCCGATTTTCCGCAAATGCCCGGATTTCCACAGCTTTCAGAAGCAGATCTGAGCGAAATAGCCAAGTATGTACTATCAGTCAAATAAATATTATTATGCAATCTAAAGAATTGAACCGTAAAAAAGATAGACTTCTCGATACGCTGCTGTTAACAGTTATTTTAGGGCAGGTAATTTATATTTTGATCGAACTCTTAAAAACAAATTAACAATGAGCAAGTTTAAAGTTTCCAAAGCACATCTTTCTTGGATGTATTTTATCGACAGCTGTCTATTGATCGCATTTGCGTGGACATGGTATCTCCATCATGCTCCACAGCTATGGCTGGGCGTGCTCTCCGGCTTATTTTCAACATTAGTTGTGGTATTTCAGGCTATCCATATTTCCAGTCTATACCTTTATATGATAAAAGATAATTCCCTCAGACCCAAAGATGAAGAACTGGAGAAAAACTATCAGTTCATCAAAGGATTATATTAAGATTTACGTAACCTCGATTCGACAGTAGGCCAGAATTTAGCTCATTCGCCTACTGATCGAATCAATTTTTTGCTATTGCGGCGACATCACCAGGGTGAAATCCGTACTGGCAACTAGCCCATTATTAGCCGTCGTTTCAATTTTTAATTTGTATTCTCCTGCATCGAGGCTGCCGTTTTTCTTGAGCGATATTACACCCGTCTGCGTATTGATGGAGAAAAGTGCGTCTTTATCTGTAAAAGAAGCATTATCTTTTAGAATTTCCTTGATTTTGAATGTTCCTCGGTACTTTTCGGGATTGAATACCGGAGCATCCGAGGTAAAAGCATTTCCTAATGCGATTACAAATCTATTGTAGATTACCTTTAGATCATACTGTTCGTAATAAATTCCATAGAAAAAGGAAGGATCCGGTAAAAGCGTGAGCTTCATATCACGTGTTGCGACGAGGTAACCGTTTTTTCGTGCATTCGTTCGCAGTGTGTAGACAAACTCTTTTTTCTTGTCCTTGTCTCCGGCAGCATCACCTACCAGCAGCTGATTGTTGTTCAAAGAAATATTGGCGTCCTGGTTACCATAATCGCTTGCAAACGAATAATTCAGCTTTGTAGGATCTACCATACCCTCAATCGCTAGATCAAACAATTTATTTTTTTCGCTGTAGAGACCAAAAGGCAACAGCACCGCTGTTTTGTTTTCCACGTTTTTGATGTAGATCTTTGATGGGGCTACTGCGACCTTGACAGTTTTAGTGATGGGTTTTAATCCTGTACTGGAGTTTGCCGTCAACACAATTGGGTAGTAACTTGGTATCTGATTCTGAAATTCTGCCGAGAAAGCATTTGTCGGATATAGCTTGTCTGTATAAATTGTCAATTGATTTGATTTTCTGTCGATTTCAACAGCTCCTTTGACCAGCTGCAGCAGCGAGTGCTCTTTGTCTACCTGCTGGCCAGGGTGGTTTACATTAAGCTCGATGGAAACTTTATCATCGTACTCTGTCGGAAGCTGCAGACGAATAGTATCACCATATACAGACGATACCGAATCAGGCAATCCCAAAGGAGCTAGATAACCAGTGGTGATGTATTCTTTGTTGCATGAAGTTGCAATAAAAAGGAACATTCCCGAAAGTTTTAAAATATAAAATTTTTTCATTTTTATTAAAAATAGTTTGTGCAAAAGTACCAAGTCGTTATCGCCTTTACGTTTCGGTTTTCGTGCATTTAGTTTTGCTATTCAGGCCTATTGAAAGTATTTGCGTAATAAAGAAGTCCCATTGGAATTGCGGCCATGGGACTTCTATTAACAAACGATGAAAAAACTTACTAATTAGGGTTTTATTTGCACAGGTAATTGAAATTGTACACGGTTGAATCGATGCTTTCTTGCATATTAATTTCTTTCAGGTGCAAAATTTTGTTATCCTGATCAGTTGTGTATTCAAAATGATAAGATCCAATACTTTTGATTTGATTTTTCACCTGTTTGCCAAGGTAACCACCGGCATACAGAATTCCCCACGGAAAAGTCTGGTTGACGGGTTGTGGTATTCGGTTGATCAATGTCTGAATATGATAAAACGGAGATAAGGTAAATAGGGGATTGGCTGTGTACGGCTTCTCCGTATTGTACGTCAACGAAAAGCTTCCTCCGGCTATTCCGTCAGACACATTGACCAAGTTTCCATTTTGGTAGGTAAGCAATACCTGTTTGTCCCCTTCTTTGATAGCTTTGAGTTGATCATTCTGATCATAGTCAAAACTTAGCTCCATATAGGTCTTTAATTCCGTATCTTTATAAGAGTGCATTTTTCGGGTCATACTTACCGCGAGGCCCTTGTTATTGAGTTTGTATTCATCGATAGATACATAAGGTTCTTCAAAAACAAAATATTTTATGATAATTTTATCATTATAGTACTCGAATGACATAGGATTGCTGTCGACTGAACCGATGATTATTCGGTTATCGGCATCGTTCTTAAACTTGGTTGTTACTAATTTTCCTTCCCGGTCACCCATATACCATTTGGACGAGTAGTCTTGGAGTATACAGATTGACTCAGGTTCATGTGGAGACTCGGTTGTTTTTTCGTCTTTTGAACACCCCATAAATAGGGTTGAGGCTGTAAGTGCTACGGCGAATAATTTTTTGATTGTAAAAGTCATTTTATTTTAATTTGAAGAAGTTGTTTTTGAAGGCCTCTGCTGCTTTTTCCATCAGCTCTGGAGTTGATGCTGCCACAGCAGGATTATTCCAGCTGTCTACTGCCTGAAGAATAGTGGCTACATCACCCTCAAATTTTATTATTTCTTTGCCGTCTTTCGCAAGGTTTATATCCTTTTTCACGGTGATTGTCCGGTAGTTTTCGTTCAGTCCAGTCTCAATTTTGAGTACCTTGGATGTCTTATCGACAACCATTCCTTTGAGACTACTAAATATATAGCTCGTATGCCACATCCAGGATACGTTGGTCATACCTTTCATGGCTGACAATTCACCAATTGCATCGCTGAGGTTGTTGTTGCGTTTTTCATCTACCCCTACAGCAAACGATATGGATTTATAGGTGTTTTTTGGAATGTTATTTAATGTGATACTTTCCCGCTTATTGGCGGGGTAGGTATATTGCCCTTCCTGTACTGCTACCTCGCTAGTTTCTTCAATCAGGTAATATGCATTTGGAACTTCATACCATGAGCCGTCCAGAGCCTCTAGCTTTATATTGCTGATCCAGTATCTAAAGCTGTCAAATGTGTAGTTTTTTCCATCGATGTTATAGGTCTTATTGATAGCAAAATCCTCGTTACCAACCCGATTATCGAATATCAGTTCTAAAGAGCTGTTGTTTGTTATTATTTCTTTTTCTTTGCTGCAGGAGATGAGTGATAGCAGGGGAGCATAGATCAATAACGATTTAAGAGTTGATTTTAGCATGGTGAATAGTTTTTGTTTATTGGGTTCTATTTTTATGTTGTAAGTAATACTGCAAAAATATCAATCCTCTACGCCATTGACGTTTTACAAAACGTGCGAATGAGTTTTGTTTTCGTGCATAATCCATATCCCCTTAGATAGAGACTCGTGAATTTTATAGACAAGCATCGCTCTATTATTTTTTAAATGCAACTAAATTGCTTTTATGGATTATTGTAATTACTTTTGTTTATAAATAGAAGACAATGAATATAATTCCTAAAAACTTTGAAGACTGGAAATCGTGTATCGAAAAGAAATGTGGTATTCCATTAACGGTAGATTTTGTCAAAAGCCGGTTAGCTATCTATAACGACTATTCAAATACCGAAACGCAACGTTTTGTAGCTAATTACGGGAAAGAACATCTTGAGAATATCAAAGACTGGATGAAAGTAGTTGCTGATTTAGAGGAGCATACAAGTAAAAATTAATTTTGATCAAAATGGAAAATAAATTACCGGTTACAGTCTTAAGTGGCTTCTTAGGTGCTGGCAAAACATCATTGTTAAATCACGTGTTGCATAACAAGGAAGGTAAAAAGGTTGCCGTGATCGTAAATGATATGAGTGAAGTAAATATAGATGCACAGTCTGTTGAGCGTGAAAATGTTCTTTCCCGTACTGAGGAAAAACTTGTTGAAATGAGTAACGGATGCATCTGTTGCACGTTAAGGGAAGATTTGATGATTGAGGTTGAGCGCTTAGCAAAAGAAAATCGGTTTGATTATCTCCTAATTGAAAGTACAGGGATATCCGAGCCGATTCCTGTTGCTCAAACATTTAGTTACGTTGATCCTAATAATGGGATTGATCTTTCATCTTTTAGTTATATTGATACAATGGTCACTGTGGTAGATTGTTTCAATTTCTCTAAGGATTTCGGTAGTGCAGACACTTTGTTGGATAGGAAATTGGCTGATGATGATATGGATAATAGGACAATTGTGAATCTATTGACAGATCAAATAGAGTTTGCAAATGTTATTGTTTTAAACAAAGCAGATCTTGTATCAGAGGAAACAATAGGAACTTTAGAAGCAGCTATTGGTAAACTCAATCCTGGGGCCAAGCTAATAAGAACTCAATTTGGACAGGTCGATCCCACAGAAATTATGGGTACTGATAGGTTCGATTTTGAAGAAGCATCTGCATCAGCAGGTTGGTTAAAGGAGCTTGAGGCAGATCATGTTCCCGAAACAGAAGAGTATGGAATTTCATCATTTGTCTTTCGTTCGCAGCGGCCCTTTCATCCACAGCGGTTACATCGCTATTTAAATGAGCATTATCCCCATAATATAATCCGCGCAAAGGGCCTTTTTTGGTTAGCGTCAAGACCCGATACGGCAATTAGTTTTAGCCAGGCCGGTGGAAGTGTCCGTTTAGAGAGTGCGGGCTCTTGGTGGAGTAGTATGCCCGAAGAAATGCGCTATCAATATCCGATTTATCACGAGATAAGGGCTGATTTACTAAAGCGTTGGCATCCAGAATGGGAGGATCGTAAAAATGAATTAGTTTTTATAGGACAACATTTGGAAAAGGATAAATATCTTCAGGAGTTGGAAGCGTGTTTGCTGACCGAAGAAGAAGCTGATGATTGGCGCTTCACTTGGTGGAAGGATGAATTTCCTAAAAATCTTTAAAAATACTATCAATATTACCGCTATTTAGATTCTGGAAGCTTGTTCTGTTTTTAAGAACATATTGGCAATCTACGTAAAACATGAGCTACAAAGCTTAGTTAAATGTATTTTAGGGTCCTTTCACTGATAGGTCATCAATGCATTCTTCCATTTGAATAGGATTGAAATAACTCATATATCTATCTAGTAAATTCTATTGTGGAACAGAGCCCCAATTAGCCTTTAAAGTTAATTGGGGCAAATGAGTATTATTTGTACAGTATGTTAATGAATTGTTGCAGTGACGTTGGTTTTCTTCCTAAAAATTGTTCCAATGTATCATCTTCAACATCCATGGTTCCTTGTGCTTGAGCCATCGCCCACATACTAAAAACACCTACGAATGCTTCCGGCACATTTGCCTGTTTTAGTATAGCCTCATATTCGGCTACATCAGGCGATACATAGTTTATACCCTTACCTATAGTATTTCCTATTGCTTCGGCGACATCGTTAAAGTTAAAGGATGTAGTATTTGTTAGTGAATAGGTTTTGTTTTCGTGTCCTTCGGTAGTCAAAACGTGAGCTGCGGCCTCTGCCAGTTCTTCACGTAAAACATAACTTGCTTTTCCATCACCTGCCGGGAATAATATCGTACCATTTTTGGCAACATCAGCACCGGTAAAAATAGAGAGCATTTCAAAATAAATACCATTTTGAAGGATGGTGTACGTTATGCCGCTATCTTTTAAAGTAGCTTCTGTATCTACGTGCGATTGCTGAAAACCTGCGATAGCAGATTGTTCAAATCCCGGAACACGAACAAAAGAGGTATAGACGATATGTTTTACATTTGCTTGTTTTGCAGCATCGATTACTGCTTTGTGGTGAACGGTGCGGTTTTCGTAGGCCTGTTTATCATTACTAGATACCAAAAACAATTTGTCTATATCCTGCATCGCCATCATTAATGAAGCTTCATTCTGATAATCTCCGATACGTATATTTATTCCTTTTGCTTCGAATCTTTTTGCTTTCTCCGCGTCTCTAACCAATAGCGTAATTTCGGAAGGTTGAACCCCCTTATTTAGTAAATGTTCGACAGCTTTACCACCGAATTGTCCTGTTGCTCCTGTTATTAACATCATAATAATATATTTTTTTAACTTTACAAAGTTAGAAAAGCCATTACGTCTATTCGACTTTTGGAGACACAATTAACGGTATACATATGTATACCAAATCTTTTAGCTGATAATGAAAAGTTTTGAAGAAATAATCAATAGTGGATCTGAAGCATGTCCACGCAGTTATGTTTTGGCATTAATGGATACTTTAAATGTAGTGAGCGGTAAATGGAAATTGCCCATCATTGCCTCCCTTTTTCGTAAGAATACCCGTTTCAAAGATTTAAAAGATAACGTGCTTAAAATAACGCCTAAAATGCTTTCCAAAGAATTGAAGGAATTAGAGATCAATGGTATTGTGGAAAGAACCGAAGTAGATCATATTATCGAGTACAATCTGACGGCATCTGGAAAGAATATGATGGGTATTATCGAAGCAATGATTGGATGGGGACTTACACACAGAGAATTAACGATCAAAAACGATCCTATTCCTGTCAGCGATGGCGGTAGCGAAATATAGAATTGATGCTTGCCATAGCTTCGCCCCATCTGATTATATCGGGAGGAATGCTTGAAATCTCTATTGACAACACTGTCTAAATTAGTCCATATCAAGTCCATATAATCCAAATCACATTTTTCCCTTACGGTCTTCCATGATTGAGTTGACATTATTAGCCGGTAGTCCGTCTTCCGTTGGGAAATTTTTAAAAGACTTTTCTTTGCAAGCTATGCTTATAGTCTTTAATCGTCATCCCAATACGCTTTTCGCAGAATTCCAAGGTAAAGTTTTCGCCAGATGTTCTATACCCTGAGAATCATTGGTGATTGGCTCAGAATTTTTATTCTTGAAAACAATGTTTCTAAGTTTCATAATATAAGGTTCGTTTAAAGGCAGTTATTTCGATTTTGGCCATAAATAAAATAAATACTACTAAATAGAAACAAACATTCAGTTATTCCAAATCAAAATAAGATCCATTGACTACAACCGTATTTTGTATACCGAATATTATCTGTTTTCTTGTAAATAATGCCTTGATTTAGAATAGTAGTATCGCTGCTTAGTACTATCGGTTTAAAGTGATAAAATATCTATTTGTCTCTTGCAACTTATACTAAAGGCGTTTCTAAATCTGCAATTGGATAATTAATTTGGCGCAAATAGATAGTCATAGATAAAAAATGCATGTCCGATTATCGATAGGCTCTGATAGTTCAATACCATTATTTGGGATAGCTGTCGTTTCTAAATAGATATTTAACGCGCCTGATGTGCATCTAGAAGCTTGAGTAAATGATGGGCGAATTCGTCAAAAACAGGGAGCCAATTCGCTGTTTATCAATTTTCAAAAATTTTTCTAGGTTCAAATGATTATCTTCATTTTGAAGTCTATTTACATAAGATCTCAAGGTGAAGTATCTGGAGTTCATTGCTATCCGTAATCAATATTTGGCGCTATATTTTTAACGCCTTTTTCAAACTATTATAAAAAATATATGCGTTTAATTCACTTTTTCTTCTTCCTCCTAATGCCTAGTCCACTTTTATGGGGCCAAGAGAACGTTAAGCTTAAAATACACCTTGAAGGTATAAATAGAGAGCTGTTTAATATGCATTTTGATGATGGTCTCGTGAAAGATTTTATCAAAGCGCGTCAGGAAGATACGCTGATGCTGCTAGAGAGAGCTTCTTATACACCTTACCCAAGAATCTCAATTTCATATAAGGGTAAATATTATGATTATTTCATTAAAAATCAAATACCTACTATAAATATACATTATGATTCAAGTAGAGTGGATTTTCCTTTTTATTCTGATCAAACAGGCAATATTACACCGATTTATGATACAGTCTCCAGTCCAATTTTTCGCAAACTAAGAAGCGATCTAAAAACAGAGAACTTCCAACTTAGTGAGTTATGGAGCAAACATGGATCCGAAATTCGCACGAACGATTCCGTCAAATTTGCACTGAAGAAATTAACGAAAGAAATGAATGTAAAATCAATGGCTCTATTAGCATCTTACCCAGACGACTTTTTCTCTTTTCTATACTTTAAGGAACAAGTTCTCTTTCCAACACTTTCAGTCGAAGATGATTCTGATTATTATAAAAATCTACTGGATTACTACAAACGGACGTTTCCTAGTGAGTTTAGATTAACTGTGGAAGGTAAACAGATAGCCCAAGATATAGAACACAAAATCACTCCAATACTTATTAAAGAAGGAGACATGATGCCAAATATTTATTTTAAAGATATCTATGGGGATACCATTTTTTTAAAGAATCAACGTGAACGCTTTGTGCTAATGGATTTTTGGGCAAGTTGGTGTGGCCCTTGCGTAGCACAAATTCCTGACTTAAGACTTTTACGTGAAACTTTTTCAAAGGAATTGTTGAAGATAGTAAGCATTTCAATAGATCGTGATTCAGTAAGCTTCTTAAAAAGTGTTAAAGAAAATGAGATGAACTGGGTTCACGGTTTTGACCGCGGGGGTATACTGAGTAATTCTCTTGGTTTTACCAGCATTCCTAGGCTGGTTCTTTTGGACCAAAATGGTAAGATCGTTTACTACAAGACTGGAGGAAGGATTGACATGGAAAAGATAAATGCCATACTTAGAAAGTATAGTACTTTCTAAATTTCTGCTCCGTCATCAACTAATTGTAATCTTAAAAGTAAAATGTTCTAATCGATCGATGTTTATCAGGCACGTGTTTAATTTATCTTCAAAACGATCCAATGTATCCGTATTCTTAGAAATATATTTTGTAAATCATGTTTGTCTCCCTGTAAGTTTGACTTAAGAATCGAATCCCAATTCGGATAGCATCCGTTCGTGGTTATTCATAAAAACTGCTTAGGAAATATTACGCCCTCTTCTAAGATAAATTTCTTTTGATGTGCTGATTTATGTCGTTTATTACTTTATTACGCTGTTTGAATTAATTCAATTTTTGCTGAGGTTGGATTCCCACCTTATTCGCTGTTTGATCAGCTACAAAACTTTGATAAAGGAATATGTAATGACTAGCAGCATGCAATTTTGTAATATGTATTTACATGGACAAGATGGAGATTATAAACATTACTGTAGCATATTTTCAAATTCACTCGTATTGTTGATATATAAATAATCAATAAGTTATGAAAAGAAAATACAGAGTTCTGCTTCCAGCCTTAATTGCTGTCGTTCTTGGCTCTTGCAAAAAAGATGAAAAGATAGCCATTGATAACCTGATCGGTAAATGGACCGTCGCAAATGATGATCCTAGAATGGCCGTAGATGGTTCTGTTACATACAAATTCAACTCAGATATGACCTGTATTAAGAATATATACAATGCGCTTTCAAATCGAGATACGACTATTTTCAGAACCTATGTATTAAGTAATGATAAGACTTTGGTGACACTCTACGATGAGCGCAAGATATATACAGAACAGTATCTGATAAAAAAATTGAATACGAAGGAAATGAAGTGGGAGAATGCTTCTCCTAATGACGGTAACGATAATAAGAGGTTGGTTCGATCTAACAACCAATAGATTTCATTAACTTTTAACTCTCCCACTAATTTTGGTCAATACCTAAGAGGGTATATTAAGCGCTAATTTCATCTATGATGTTTCTATGGGCCGATGCTATAGACCTATGAAAGATAGCATACACTTTATAGAGTTGGTAAATTATTGGCATGGTATGACGAAACCGATATTTTCGGGATAATCGCAATGTGAATTTTAATACTTCTGACATATAGATAATACAATCTTTATTGAGGCTGTCTGCTTCCATAAAAATTTGCGCTAACCTCGTGGTATTATACTTCTCCCGCTATGTATAATAAGGATATATATTTTTATAAAATAAATAAATCAATTAGTTATGTAAATTAGAGCAATCCAATACAGCTGTTGGACCATTGAAAACATACAAATAGATCTTTCAATAAATCCCTTATATATGTGTTTGCTAAAATGTAGTAAGAATATCTCCGTGCTTATTGTTTTATTTGCTTTTCTCGGCGATACAACATTGGTAGCGCAAGAAAAGTTAAATGCGTATTTTGATCATCTTTTCCGAAATAATAAAATGATGGGAAGTGTAGCGGTACTGCACAATGATAGTCTATTTTATACAAGTTCAATAGGCTATGCCGATGTTGATTCTAAAAGAAAAAACGATAGCAGTACAAAATTCCGTATTGCATCCAATACAAAAACTTACACGGCTGTTTTAATTCTCAAGGCTGTAGAAGAACAAAAACTACGTTTGGAGACGTATCTTTCGACATTTTATCCCCAAATTAAAAATGCCGAAAAGATCACTATAGAGCAATTATTGAAGCATCGTAGTGGCATAGTTAACTTTACTGAAATCGATGGGAACGAAATATGGGACCAGAAATTTCATACAGAAGCAGAAGTTTTTAACTATATTAAGGATTTTAAAAGCAATTTTGAACCAAATACTGCCTTCGAATACAGCAATACGAATTATGTACTATTAGGGTTTATATTGGAGAAAGTATATCAGAAGTCTTACGCTACACTGTTAAATGAAAAGATATGCAAACCACTTAGACTTAACAATACTTACTTCTCTGCAGAGACAGATCCCAATAGACATGAAGCGGTATCGTATAATATTCAAAATAAATATATTAAAAATTCAAATGTAAATTTTTCCAATCATCCCGCTAGCGGTGGTATAGCGACTACAGCTGTAGAACTTAATCGATTTCTTTCAGGACTGTTTGAGGGTAAATTAATCTCCAAGGAGAGCCTTGCGTTAATGTTACCCGAGAGTAAGGGGGAATACGGAATGGGAATAGAAAAAGCACGATTTAAGAATCCAATAGGGTATATTCACGGTGGTAGAATTGAAAATTATTTCTCGGATTATTGGTATTTTCCTGCGGAAAAGCTGGGGATCGTGACTTTGTGTAACGCCGTTAATATTAACCTAGGCGAAGTCCAAAATACACTCATTCAATATGTTTATGGTAGAGATCCCATCTTACCCGATTTCAATAAAACAAAAGACCTGACTGAGGACAAGTTTCGCAAAATAGCAGGGACCTATCGATGTAAGGTGGGGAGTCAAACAATGACGATTTCTTCAGATGGCAAGAATTTGATCGGTCAGTTATCAGACAATGGACAGATGTATGTTCCTTATCGCTATAAGTCAGACTATACATTTGTGTATGATGATGAAGGTAGCATTTTAGAGTTTATGCCCGACGAACAATGCTTGTTGTTGAAAGATGGAGACTTGGTGCTTGAATTTACGAGAATATAAAGATTCAATTTGACATTTTCCGATAGAAGACACGACAATTTTTAGGGAAAGCGGTGTAAAATTATATAGCGTCGTGAAGGAAAAAATGAACCGGCAGGCGTACGGTAGCTGACAAACGATGTTGAATGAGGCATTGGTTCGAGCTGCGGTTATCAAATATCAGAAAGATCATAATTTCAGCGCCGAAGAAATCTCAAAAGAAACCAATGGACGGTAGTGTAAACTGAACTGT
>NZ_DFOE01000034.1:0-3027 GCF_002376635.1 Sphingobacterium sp. UBA3549
TAGTGGCTATTGCATAACTGAAGTAAAGGAGTGCTCTTAAACAATAGATACGGCATAGCCATATTGCTTTTCTATAATTCTTGTATTCGTGTTTTTGTATCTTGCTGTAAATATTACTTATTGGTCATATGAGAAATTGTTTCATCATCGCTTTCCTACTATTGTTTATCTTGAGATCAGGTATTTCCCAAGAGGTGCAAGATTACACTTTTCTTTCTTATGAAAACTATCTTCCAACTCCAGAGATAGGTATTGTTGATTTTTATAAGAACTTAAATGAAAAATGGAAATGTAATTGGAATATGAATCATGATAAAGCTTATGTAAGATTCGAGGTTAGTAAGGATAGTACCGTTAAGGTTGTTTCTAGCAACATTGGACATGTCGATATGACTGAGGAAATGAATCAGAAATTTTCTTCCATATCGAAGTTTAACATTCGATCCGAAGAAAGTAATGGTAACATATGATTTTAATTGAGTAACTTTGCAGGGCAATGGGTACATTATTGGATAAAGGAGTTAAACCGTATAATCATTACGGGGCTTATTTAAAGCAAAAGTATAACGGACAGAGAGTGTTTAAAGTGATTGTGGATGGTAATTTTACTTGTCCAAATCGCGATGGCAGTAAGGGCTACGGCGGTTGTACGTACTGTAATGTAGATTCTTTTACACCGGATACAGCCCGCAAAATTCCTTCGATACGGGAACAAGTGGAATCGGGTATCGAAAGAGCCCGCAATAGCTATGGAGCTGAAAAGTTTATTATCTATTTCCAGCCAAACACGAATACGTATGCGCCGACTCATTTACTGAAAATGATGTATGATGAGGCCCTAAGCATTGATCCTGAAAATACCTTAGGTCTTTCTGTGGGAACACGTCCTGATTGTTTAGATTTTGAAAAGATCGCGTTATTGGAATCTTATACGGATCGTTATGATGTAGATTTAGAAATGGGAATGGAATCTATCTACAACGATACATTGGAGAAAATTAATCGAGGCTGCTCGCACGATGAGTTTGTTCAGGCAATGGATATGTTAAAGAATACTCCTCTGGAGATTTGTGTACATACAATTTTTGGTTTTCCATGGGAATCTGAAGAGATGATGTTAAAGTATGCAGACGAGATTAACCGGTTTCCACAGATTAAATTTGTGAAATTGCACCACTTGCATATTGTAGAAGGCTCCATTATGGGGGTAAAATATAAAAGAGAACCTTTTGAACTTTTCTCGATAGAAGGTTATACTGATTTCTTAGCCAAATTGATTCCACGATTACGGCCTGATCTGATTATTCAACGTATTTTCGGGATCGCAGACAAAGAATTGCTGATAGCACCAAATTGGGGCTTTCCGAAGTCACATATACAAACGGCAATAGATAAAGGTTTGGAGGCACGTCAGGTTGTGCAGGGGAGTCTTTTTTAAAGTCTATATCCGTTCCTCTAAATTTTGCGACACTGGCATTGAACCGGTTGTTTGAACGTAAAATAAGATAAATAAATAAGGCTNNAGCCTTATTTATTTATCTTATTAAAGAAAAGGGGAAAGCTATTTTCCTTTTCCATTTAGCCCTCAACAATCGTTTTTAGATCCGCTGGAGAATAATTGATGGATTTTAAAGTTTTGTTGTCAGCAGTTCTGAATACTAAAAACTTGCCATCAACTTCTTTGTAATAAGATTCTACTCCTTTCAATTTATAGTGTTCTTGGGTAGCAATTGCTTCCGCTTCGTCTTTACATGCTTTACTCATGTTAGAACGTTGAACCTCATCAAAAAGGGCAGAGAATTTATCTTTTAAGCCAAATTCCAATACTGCTCCGGCAAGTACATATTGGATGTCACATAGTGCATCTGCAATCTCTACCAAATCTTTATCCTGGATGGCTTCTTCTAATTCTTTTAATTCCTCAGCAATCAACGATACCCTTAAAGCACATCGTTGTTCAGATGGAATAGTAGGCGTGTCAAGGATGGGATGTTGGAATGTTTTATGGAATTCCGCAACGGAAGAAAGTGTTTTCGGATCAGTCATATTCTTTGTTTTTTTATTTTAAAGAGCAAATATAAAAAATAAGGACGGTTAACTGAATGACCGTCCTTTATTTTTATTGATATCCTTGAGCGATTAAAGGAGGTGCTTCAATTGCACAATTTCTCGTTCTTCTAGGTATCTCCAACGGCCACGAGGTAAGTCTTTTTTAGTCAGATTGGCATATACCACACGATCTAATTTAACTACTTCATATCCTAAAGATTCAAAAATACGACGTACGATACGATTTTTCCCTGAGTGAATCTGGATGCCGACTTCGCGTTTTGATCCGCCTTGAACATAGCTCAAATCGTCCGGTTTGATCACACCGTCTTCTAATTCGATACCAAAGTTAATTTTGTTAAAATCGCCCTGTGTAAGGCTTTTGTTTAGTTCGACATTATAGATTTTGCTGATGCTGTTACGCGGGTGCGAAAGCTTTTCGGCAAGGCTTCCATCATTTGTCATTAAAAGGAGTCCAGTCGTATTTCTATCGAGGCGACCAACAGGATAGATTCTTTCTTTGGTTGCTTTAGAAACAAGTTCCATCACCGTATGACGCTCTTGGGGATCGTCTGTAGTCGTGATATAATCTTTTGGTTTGTTTAACAAAACATAAACATTTTTTTCACGTTTCAAGCGTTCGTTGTTGTAGCGGATTTCATCTGTTGCAGGGTCTACTTTAGTACCCAATTCGGTAACAGGTTCTCCATTTACCCAAATGACACCAGCCGTGATAAGTTCATCTGCTTTACGTCTTGAACAAATACCAGCATTGGCGATGTAACGATTCAAACGAACTAAGCCGTCGTCTTCTGACTCCGCAGCTTTTTTCTTTGGACGTTTAATATATTGTTTTTCACCAAAGTTCTTGTTGTCATCTAAATTTCGACTTCTTTCTCCGTCAAATTTTCTGTTTGAAGACCTTGGACCGTCATTTCTGTCGGTACGTTTGAAGCTATCTTTTTTGTCGAAAGAACG
>NZ_DFOE01000034.1:3227-258586 GCF_002376635.1 Sphingobacterium sp. UBA3549
CATTTCTGTCGGTACGTTTGAAATTATCTTTTTTGTCAAAAGAACGTTCTGATCTGTCGAATTTATTGAAGGAATCTTTTTTATCAAAAGATCGTGAAGAATCATTTTTATCAAATGAACGAGATCCTCTACCGAATGATTTTTCTGAATTATCTTTTGAACGGGAGGAATTATTATCTTTTTGGAATGATGGTCTGTCTGAGAATTTTTTAGATCCGAATGATCTATTTTCACGATTATCATCTTTTCTGAAAGATCCTCTTTCAGAAGAGTCGTTTGACCCGTATGATTTTTTTCCGAAACTATTGTTCTTATCGCTTCTAGATTTGAAGCCGTCTGAGTTGCCTCGTGACTTTCTGGAGTTGTCATCACGACTGTTCCTTTTATTGCTGAATGGCATTGTGTTTTACTAAAAATGTGAACAGCAAAGTTAGGTATAATTTTGGGTTTTGCGAAAAAATCCTTATCTTTTTGTCTTTTCCTGAATTTACTTCATTTTTAAACTAAAAAAGCCGCTTTAAAGTGCTTAGGAGGTAACTATTTGTTTTTTAAATAAATAGTGTTTACCTTTGTACCCTTGAATTTGAACCAAGCTATTTTTTGATCGATTAGAGTCGTGGATAGGATAGCATTAAGGGAGTAAATGATAAGAAAGAAAGTTTTATGTAGTAGTGTGATTTTGTTTGCTTTATTGCTGTCGAAATTATACTCAACCCCACACAACAACGCTTCGAACGGCGGTCAGATCGCCGAGCCAAAGCTCATCTTAATTCCAGCTCATTCTGGAAAAGATGAAGAGAAGAAAGAAAAAAGCAATTCGTTTGAATCTTATATGAGTTCATTGACATTTGCCGAAGATTCCTTACCTATGGATCGTCCGCTTGTGGAAAGTAAATTGCGCAAATTTTTCAATCGATTCTCGTTTAAAAAGACAGGATCATACGATATGCATAGAAAGGCAGAAACCTATTTGCCGATGATCGCAAAGATCCTTAAATCACATGGTATTCCGGAGGACTTTAAGTACATTCCATTGGTGGAAAGCGGGCTCAGTAAGGCTGTAGTTTCCTCCAAGGGGGCAGGTGGCTATTGGCAGTTTATGCCTGCAACAGCCCGTTTGTATGGATTAAGAGTCAATGGTAAAGTAGATGACCGGAAAGATCTTGTCAAATCTACGCATGCTGCTGCCAGGTACCTTAAATATCTGTATGCCCAATTTGGAAACTGGACTTTGGTGGCTGCTGCATACAATGTCGGTGATGGTAGTCTAAAGGGCTCCATGAGGAGGCAAAAAAAGGACGATTATTTTGCGTTGAAGTTGAATAATGAAACTGGTTCCTATGTATACAAGCTAGTTTCGATGAAGGAAATTATTGAACATCCGCAGAAACATGGCTATTCGCGTTATGCAAATAAAGAATTGGAGACTTTAGATAAGGAACCTAATATGCTGTAAAATCAGTTGAATTAAAATAATGGCTACAGTGCAATAGAAAAGGCTTNNAAGCCTTTTCTATTGCACTGTATTTCTAAGTAGTGTATTATCGATGGATTCTTATCTTAAATCGACTATATCGAATCCTTTGTAGTCATTTTTGTTAAATACGAATAGATTGTCTGAAAGTACCTTATTGCCCTGTTGTGAAGCTAATGTATATGTATAGCGGTTTCCACTTTTATCGAATATAGTGGTATCATAGATCAAATTCGTTGCTTTATTGATGCGTAGCTTTATCTTTGAATAGTTTTTTTTGCTATCCACTGGGGTTAAATTGACGACATTCAGTGTAAGTCCATTGATCTTTTCGGTATTGGTCAATGTATACTTAAAACCAGTTGTATAGAAGCTAAAGATGTTTGTTGCGTTGATCTCATTGGTCGAATTGCTGGCTTCCGAGATTTCAACTTCCTTTTCGGCTTTCATGATATTCCACTGTGTCTTGGAGTCTGATATCAATACTTGATTTTTGGTGTTCACCTGATATTTGTTGTTAGCCTTGTCCAGATATAGGGTTCCAGCATCAGCATGTGATCCTCCGTTCGCTTGTTTAATATGCAATGAGAAATTGGCCTGTATTGTTTTGTATGAATTGTACTTTTGGCTTACTTTCGTCAATAGCGTCTTAGCAGCCGCATCATTTTGTGCATAGCTGTTTTGACTGTATATCATAAATAGCAGCCCTACAATAAACCATAATTGTTTTTTCATTTTAGTTGTCCTTTTTTAACGTCTCCAAAAATTGTTCTAATGAATACTCATCTGGATAGAGCACTTCGCGTGCTTTACTTCCTTCAAATGGACCTACAATTCCTGCAGCTTCCAATTGATCGATGATTCGTCCTGCTCTGTTATAACCCAATTTTAATTTACGTTGGATTAATGAAGTTGAGCCTTGCTGATGCATGACAATCAATCGGGCAGCTTCTTCAAACAATTGATCGCGGTCTTTGGGATCGAAATCTGTACTACCAGAACCATCACCGTTTTCATCTACGTATTCCGGAAGCATAAATGCCGAAGGATAGCCTCGTTGTGCACCGATGTAGTCGGAAATCTGTTCAACTTCAGGCGTATCGACAAATGCACATTGGATACGTATCAGATCACTTCCAGTTGCCAGTAGCATATCACCTCGACCGATCAACTGATCTGCACCTCCTGTATCGAGAATGGTCCGTGAATCGACTTTTGATAAAACACGGAATGCAAGACGAGCAGGGAAGTTGGCCTTGATTGTACCGGTAATGATATTAACAGAAGGTCGCTGGGTCGCTATGACTAGGTGAATACCCACTGCACGGGCTAATTGGGCCAAGCGCGCAATTGGTGTTTCTACCTCTTTTCCTGCTGTCATCATCAAGTCGGCAAATTCATCAACAATAAGAACGATATAAGGTAAGAATCGATGACCCTCCTCAGGGTTTAATCGGCGATTGATAAATTTTGCATTATATTCCTTTAAATTACGTACCTGAGCATTTTTTAACAAATCATAACGTTGATCCATCTCTATACACAAGGAATTTAGCGTGTTAATTACTTTTTTAGTATCGGTAATAATGGCGTCTCCGTCATCAGGTAATTTCGCAAGGAAGTGTCGTTCCACTTTTTTGAATAAAGACAGTTCCACTTTTTTAGGGTCAACAAGTACAAATTTGAGCTCAGCCGGATGCTTTTTGTACAGCAAAGAGGTCAGAATGGCATTAATACCGACTGATTTACCTTGGCCGGTAGCACCTGCAACCAAGAGGTGGGGCATTTTCGCCAAATCTGCAATATACACTTCATTAGAGATTGTTTTACCTAAAGCGATAGGGAGATCCATTTCTGTTTTTTGAAACTTTTCTGTAGCCAGGACCGATCGCATGGATACCATCTCCGGATTGGAGTTTGGTACCTCAATACCGATTGTTCCCTTTCCGGGCATAGGTGCAATAATTCGGATGCCTAAAGCAGCAAGACTTAAGGCAATGTCATCTTCCAGATTCTTGATTTTTGAAATCCTTACGCCTGGTTTCGGTATAATTTCATACAGCGTTACCGTTGGACCTATGGTTGCTTTGATGCTTTCGATCTCTATGCTATAGTTTCTCAGGGTATCAACAATCTTGTTTTTGTTTGCTTCAAGTTCGTGTTGATTGATTGTTATTTTACCCCCACCATAGTCTCTCAATAAATCCAAAGTTGGGTGTTGATAACCCGAAAGATCCAATTTTGGATCATATTGTCCGAATTGCGCCACCAGGTCGCTGGCAGTAATTTCTTTTTCTTCTTTGATATCTTCGACAACCAGACCTGGTACTGCTTCCACTTCTAGTGATGGTTCAGGTTCTTTTTGGGACGGAGTTGCAACAGCTGGCGGTTGGTATTCACGTATTAGCGGTACTTCTGCGTCTTCAAATTCTTCATTCGGCTGGTCAATCGTAAAACTGATAGATGGTGTATTATCTGTTCGATCCATCGGACTATCATCAAATGATAGTACCACTTTGTCTTTCGGATCAATCTGTACATCAGGTATTGGATGATGGGTAAATGCAGGGCGTTGAAGCTCTTCTTGTACTTCTTTTTCCCGGGCAGATTGAAAACGCTCGTTGATGGATGTCGGCCGCTGGATAGATTCCCGGACAGATTGGATGGAATCATCTTCAATATGAATTTTATTCCTTAGGTTTTGCGTAGCGTATTCATCTTCGTCCTCCTGATCTATATCCTCCGAAAATGACTTGGATTTTCTATTGCTGAAAAGAACAAATTTGAAATCGAGGTTGTAAAGTAAGATTAATGTGGTCAGATAGGCAAAACCTAATATACACCCAACGCCCACAATGCCAACTTGCGCTTCCAATAATTTATTGGTCCAAAAGCCAAATTTACCCTCGAGCATATGTGGAGTGTCGGCCATAAATCCATGTAAGAAACCCAGTGTTACGGAAATAAAAACGATGGCGACAAAGGAATAGACCACAGTACGGTACAATGGAAGCAAAGATTTTTTAAACAGCAAGCGATATCCTAAAATAAAGAGCACTGGAATAAAAAGAAACGATGCAACGCCAAACCATTCGTACATGAACTGGTTGGCAAGCAATGCTCCAAACTTTCCTAATTTATTATCGACAACAGGTAGATCCACTGCTTCATCATTGATTTCTTCTACAGACCGGAATAATGTAGACCAGCCGCCATTGGTTTTAGCGATATAACTTTGATCGTCTTCCCAAGTGAATAGATAGGAGACGAAAGCTGTGGCAAAAGCCAACGAAAGGAAGATCAATAAAATTCCTAATATCTTGACCGCCTTTTGCTGTGCATCAGAATAATCTGTTGGTACAGCGTTTTTTAGACTTTTTTCTTTTTTAAATGTTGTCGATTCCTTTTGAGGGGCACGTTTGCCAGAAACTGAATTTCCTGTCTGCCTAAATGTATTTCCTTTGTTTGACATTGAAAAGCTCACAATTATACTGCGTACAAACTTAGTTATTTTGATAGTATTTTAAGGATGCCTATGACCTATTATTTTAAGTTTGTCGTTTTTTATGAATGAATAAATTTAGATGTCGCTAAAAAGCGTGATAGGTATAAGGACTAGCAAATACTATGCCCTGCAAATAGGTCGGTTAAAAGAATGGCGAATAGCTGTAATGGATTGCTGGTGCTTTGTATATTCTTGGAGTTGCAGTAAAATATGTAGTTTTACGAAAAATACAAAAGATAGCATGAACAAGTTTGAGATACGTAAAGCGACATTAGCTGATAAAGGACGAATTTGGGAAATTATACAGCAGGCAATTGCCTTAAGGAAGGAACAAGGCAGCAGGCAATGGCAAGATGGGTATCCGAATGAGGATGTCGTGCAATCGGATATTGATAAAGGATATGCCCATGTCGTTGAAGTAGCGCATAGGATTGTAGGTTATGTTGCAATCATTTTTGATGTGGAGCCTGCTTATGATGATATCGATGGGAAATGGTTGAGCAATGGTCCCTATGTCGGTATACACAGACTTGCCTCGGCGCAAGACCCCCATATGAAGGGTGTGGGAACGGCTATTATGCGGGGTGTTGAGGAGATTGCAATTGATCATTCGGTTTATAGTATCAAGGTAGATACTAATTTTGATAATGGCGGTATGTTGCATGTGTTTGAAAAATTGGGATACCAATATTGTGGTGAGGTGCATTTTAGAGGTGCGTCACGTAAAGCTTTTGAAAAACTACTAAAATAATCGGCTCAATTTTTTCATAATGAAAAAAAGCTTTCGACTGCATAATAAAAAGCCCCTTTTGATTTGCTCAAAAGGGACTTTTTTACCTATAGGGTTCAATAAACCACAAGCATTAATCTACAATAATCAGGTAGTAATTCTTTTTACCACGTTGTGCAACAATATATTTATTGTTTAGCAGGTGATTGATTGTAATTGAGGCGTCAATATCCGTAGCTTTTTCTCTATTGATAGAAACTCCCCCGCCTTGTAGCATTTTTCGGGCTTCGCCTTTTGAAGGGAATACTTGGGTCTGAACAGCCAGTAAATCAAGAATATTAATTCCTGCAGCGAGATCTGTACGAGCGATCTGGAATTGCGGAATACCTTCAAATACTTCTAGAACAGCCTCATGATCTAAGTTGTCCAAGAATTCCAACGAACCATTTCCAAAAAGAAATTCAGAAGTTTTGATAGCTGTTTCATAAGCTTCTTCTGAGTGTGTGCGAATGGTGATATCTTTTGCTAATGCTTTTTGAACTAAACGTAGATGAGGTGCAGCATCATGGTCTGCAATAATAGCCTCTATTTCGTTCTGAGGTTTTAGCGTAAAAATTTTGATCCAGTTTTTAGCATCATCATCGGACGTATTCAACCAAAATTGGTAATATTTATACGGCGAAGTTTTCTTTGGATCTAGCCATACCGCCCCAGATTCTGTTTTTCCAAATTTTTGGCCATCCGCTTTTTTGATCAATTGTGTGGTGATAGCATAGGCTGTTCCTTGATCCTGGCGACGAATCATTTCACTTCCTGTTACGATATTACCCCATTGATCGGACCCACCCATCTGAATTTTGCAGTTGTGGTGCTTCCAAAGGTAATAGAAGTCATATCCTTGAATCAATTGATAGGTAAACTCTGTAAATGAAAGCCCATTGTCACCTTCTAAACGTTTTTTCACAGAATCTTTTGCCATCATATAGTTAACGGTAATCATTTTACCAATATCACGGATAAAATCCAAAAATTTAAAATCTTTAAACCAATCGTAATTATTAACCATTTTGGCGTCATTTTCACCTTCTCCAAATTCGAGAAATTTGCCTAACTGTTTTTTCAGACAAGCTACATTATGCTGTAGGGTAGCTTCGTCCAACAAGTTACGCTCTGCAGATTTGAAAGAAGGGTCCCCAATCATCCCCGTTGCTCCTCCAACCAAAGCAACCGGCTTATGGCCCGCATTTTGGAAGTGGATCAAGGTCATGATTTGAGTTAAGTGTCCTACGTGTAGAGAGTCTCCTGTGGGGTCAAAACCGATATAACCAGCGACTTTTTCCTTATTTAGTAAGTCTTCAGTTCCCGGCATAATGTCTTGTAACATGCCTCTCCAACGTAATTCTTCTACAAAGCTCATTGTTAAATGGATTTAATTTTTTAATTTACAAGATGCAAAGATAGGAGATTAAGCGTATATTGAGCGAATAAATCCGTATAAAACCACACGCTAATAAGCTGGTATGAATTTTTTATCACATTTTTATTTTGAACGGTTTGCCACTAATCCCGAACGTATTGTAGGTGGATTACTACCCGATCTATTAAAGAATGCTGATAAATCTTTTATGCTAAAGCCTCGTCAGTATGAAGATGAGCTTTTGAATAATCCTTTATTGGAACAAATGTATATCGGTTGGAACCGTCATATTGAAGTGGATCGGCTTTTTCATAATTCAACTTATTTTTTTCATCATACGCATCAGCTAAAGTTACAAATTCAGCCGAGTTTGGTGGGATTGCCTATCCGGCCTTCCTTTATGGCACATATTGGGCTAGAGCTTTTGTTGGACCATATACTCACGCAAAAGAGTGCTGTTTCAGTCGATAAATTCTATGCCGCGTTAATACACGTCAACCAAGATGCCCTGCGGAAGTTTTTAGCAGTAAACCAGCTTCATGACATTCCGAAGTTTGAAAAATTCTATCATCAGTTTATAGACTGGAAGTATATTTACGACTATGCACAGGTGGAAAAAATTGCCGGGGCGCTTTTTAATATTTGTAGGCGATTGTGGCATTTTGACGTTTCAGCGCAGCAAAGACAGGCGCTTACGGAACAGCTGATTTCTTATCTGCATATACAGATGGCCGATTATCAGGAAATTTACCAGTATATTCAATATGAGCTGATGGACTTTAGTTAGCCTATCAGAAAATACCAATAGTATAAGACCTTGAAAATATTTATTTTCGCATAATTTTAAGTATCAAAACTAAATTTACATGTCACATAGACTTTTTCGGAAGAAAAGTGTTGATCAGATTCTCCATGACACTCAAAAAGAGGAGGGAACAGGCCTTGCAAAGGTATTGGGTGTAACCGATCTGGTTTCTTTGGGTATCGCCGCCATTGTTGGAGCTGGAATCTTCAGCACAATTGGATTGGCCAGTTATGAAGGTGGACCTGCAGTATCACTTCTCTTCGTTTTTACAGCTTTTGCCTGTGTTTTTACGGCATTGGCTTATGCGCAATTTGCCAGTACAGTTCCTGTTTCGGGCTCTGCGTATACCTATGCTTATGTGGCATTTGGTGAATTGTTTGCCTGGATCATCGGTTGGGCATTGGTTTTAGAGTACGCGGTTTCGAATACAGTGATTGCGATTTCGTGGTCGCAATATTTTGTCTCCATGCTGGAGGGCTTTGGGGTTCACATACCGCCTTGGTTATCCATGGCTCCAGGCTACGCTTACGATGCTGTAGACAAAATGAACCAGCATGGCGCGGCTGCCTTAACTGCAATCGATCAGCATGGGTTAGATGCTTTTAATAGTGCTCCGCGAATCGGAGGGCTACCCATTATTTTCGATTTACCAGCGGGAGTTATTACATTTTTGGTCACATGGTTGGTTTATATCGGTATAAAGGAATCTCAAAAAGCGAGTATGATCATGGTGATGATCAAAGTTGCTATTATTCTGGCGGTAATATTTGGTGGAATATTCTTCATAAAGCCCGAAAATTGGACACCATTTGCACCTAATGGCCTTAAAGGTGTACTCGGAAGTGTTGCCGCTGTGTTCTTTGCCTTCATCGGATTCGATTCGATATCGACAACTGCTGAAGAGTGTAAAAATCCGCAGCGCGACCTGCCTAAAGCCATGATTTATTGTTTATTGATTTGTACGGTACTGTATGTAGCCATAACCTTGGTATTGACAGGAATGGTCAACTATACAGAATTGAACGTAAAGGATCCATTGGCTTTTGTCTTTAAGTATGTCGGCTTTGATCATATGGCGGGAATTATATCGGTGACTTCTGTAATTGCCATCACTAGTGCCTTACTGGTATATCAACTGGCTCAACCAAGAATCTGGATGACTATGAGCAGGGATGGCCTGTTGTGGAAGAAATTTGCAACGATCCATCCCAAATATAAAACGCCTTCTTTCGCTACGATCGTCACGGGGTTGGTGGTAGCCATCCCGTCGTTATTTTTTAAAATGGACTTCTTTGTGGATCTGACGAGCGTGGGCACCTTTTTTGCCTTTATCCTTGTTTGTGCAGGCGTATTGTATATGGACTATTCCGGCTTATCTGCAAAATCGAAATTTAAGGTTCCTTATATCAACGGTAAATATTTGGTCGGTGGTGGACTGTTAATTGCTATTGTGCTCATTTTAATCTACGGCCAGGGAACGGTGCAAGAATGGAAATCGCTGTCGGCACTTGAAATTATAGAACATAAAATGCTCGTTATTATATTTTGGCTGATTTGGCTTGGGCTAAGTGTTTACAGTTTCAAAATGAATTTTTCTTTATTGCCTGTCGTTGGCATCCTGATCAACCTGTATTTAATGACCGAATTGGGCGCCAGCAACTGGATTATATTTGTGATCTGGCTCGTGGTCGGCCTGGCTGTGTATTTTATGTATGGCTATAAACATTCTAAGTTAAACAAGTTGACGCAAGTATAACAGATGACATCCTATTCAAAAAAGGAGCTATCTGTCGTAAGATAGCTCCTTTTTTGAATCCTTTATATAGTTATTAGAATCTCCATAGGAGGATCCGGCTTACTTTGTTGCCTTGTTCCATGCGGATCACCTCGGTCTCTTTTACATTTATTTTCTTTAGTTTGTGTTGTAGAAAGCGGATGTCTTCACGATGTGCTACTAACGTCGTAAACCATTTTACTTGATCTTTGTGAAACTGGCTTTCAAAGATCATGCGTGACAAGAAGGCTTTTTCACCGCCATCGCACCATAATTCGCTTCCCTGCCCCGAAAAAGTTTGTGTCACCGGTTTTTCGTCTATTTTAGCATCTTTTATACCTGTGGTTTTGCGGATGGATTGTTGTAAAGCTTCGGTTTGAGAGCTAAAAAATGGCGGGTTACAGATCACTACATCATATTTTTCACCTGGAAGGATAATATCTTTGAATATGGCCTTTGGATTATTTTGTAGGCGTATTTGTATGCTCTTTTTTAGGCTCATGTTTGTCCGTGTTATCTCGATTGCATTTTTGTATGCGCTCTTAATAATTTCGGAGCCTACAAAGCTCCAGCCATATTCCTGATGACCGATGATCGGGTAAATACAATTGGCACCAACACCGATATCGAGGATATGGATATTTCCGCCTTTTGGAATTTCATTGTTGTTGTCGCGCGCAAGCACATCCGCGATATAATGAATATAATCTGCACGACCTGGGATAGGAGGGCAAAGATTCTCTTTGGGAATGTCCCAGTGTTGAATATGATAGTATTTCTTTAGAAGCGCCTTGTTTAATGTCTTAACGGCATCAGGATTGTTAAAATCGATGGATTTTACTTTGTAAGCGTTTTCTATTACAAATTCCTTGAGCGAGGGTTCTACTTTGCTCAGTTCTTCAAAATTGTAGTTATCGAGATGTCTATTTCTAGGATGTAATTTCTTTTTTGGATTAGCGTCTGCCATGATGTATTATTTGCAACAAAAGTAATGCAATTCTATTGAATAAAAAAGGTGATGCTTTGGCATCACCTTGAGAAGTATTAATCTTTGCGTATGAGATGGACTTCTGAAGTCTGCGGAAAATTGAGCGGTACGCGCTCTATCGTAACAAAACTGGAATCCAAACCGAAACCTTTTTCTTCGGATAAGCTCATTTTTTTGAGGTAACCATAGATGTCCATAATAACCTTCTCTATCCATGTCATCTGATTGGTTTTGGAAAGTACTTTTTCTAAAACAACAAATTTAAAATCGCCTGGTATATTATGTTTACGTAAGGTATCGTACTGGCTAGTGATGTCAATTTCACCTTTTTTCACCATTTCTTCCACAACTTTTCTAAACAATAAACTGATGCGTTGCTCTTCTCTAAAGCCAAGTTTGAAATCAATTCGTATTAACTTCCCTGGGATAAGTTGATCGATCGAATATTCTTTGGTGTGTGGATGATCCATCACGTCAACATGTACCAGCCAATAGACGTCAGCCCGCTTTGGTTTTTTATTTATAATGGAATAAATAATTTTAGCTTCTATCTCTGATTTAAAATTTGCGCTTGTTAGGTACACTAAATGCGATGCATATGGTGGAACAGATTTGTCTTCGCTTAATTCTGAGATGATGGGGTAATATTTGTTGATATTGATAAAGTTGACATAGCGATTTTTAATTTTTCGCGCTGTATACCAACAGTACATCGTTACGAATAATGCCGTGGCAAGCATCAGGGTTAACCAGCCTCCGTGGGCAATTTTTACCCCATTTCCGACTAAGAAAGTTATCTCGATGACAAAGTAGGCGATCAAGAATAGGGCAATCACTGCTCGATTGACTTTTTTCATCGACAGAAAATAACCCATTAAGACTGTCGTCATCAAAACGGTTAGATTGATAGCGAGACCATAGGCTGCATCCATTCGGCTTGATTCTTCGAAAACCCAGATGACAATCATACAGCCTATCCATAAAATTAAATTTATGGAAGGAACATACAGCTGTCCTTTATGTTCGCTTGGATAGCGGATAGCAACTTTAGGCCATATATTCAATCGCACTGCTTCGGAAATCAATGTATAAGATCCGGATATCATGGCTTGACTCGCTATGACGGCCGCAATTGTCGCAATAGCGATACCATAGCCGATAAACCAATCGGGCATGATCGAGTAGAAGGGGTTTGATCCTCCTAGAACACGTCCCTCCTGGGTCAATAACCAGGCACCTTGTCCGAAATAATTTAATATCAGCGTGATCTTTACATAAATCCAGCTAATACGGATATTGTTTTTACCACAGTGCCCCATATCCGAATATAAAGCCTCGGCTCCGGTAGTACATAAAAACACCGCGCCAATCAATAATAGCGAATGCGGGTACGTAATCAGAATATGAAAGGCATAATAGGGGTTGATTGCTTTCATCACTTCCGGTGCAAGGTGGAGATGGGATAAACCAAGCACGCCAATAATTGAAAACCAGATGGTCATCAGCGGTCCAAAAACCTTTCCAACAACGGATGTTCCAAATCGCTGAATAATAAATAACAAGGATATGATTGTAACGACGATAGGAACTGTAGGTAACCCTGGGAATTTGATGTCTAGACCTTCAATAGCCGAAGATATTGTAATTGCAGGTGTGATCATTCCATCAGCCAATAAGGTGGCTGCACCTATCATCGCAGGGAAGATCAACCAAGGTGCGCGCTTACGTACCAAAGAATAAAGGGATAAGATGCCACCTTCACCTTTATTGTCTGCCCGTAGTGTAATCCAAACGTATTTAATCGTTGTTTGGAGGGTCAGCGTCCAAAAAACGCAGGATAGTCCTCCCAAGACCAGGTCTTTTTGGATGGCTCCTTGTCCCATGATTGCTTTGAAAACGTATAATGGGGAAGTTCCTATATCTCCAAAAACAATTCCTAAACTGATCAATAATCCGGCGAAACTCACCTTATTGATACTGCTGTGATGACTATTGTCTGCCATTTATCAATTATTTTATTTCAAAAATATACTGCAAAAATATACTTTTTGCCTGTACTTTAAGTAAGTACATTTGCTGCGCCAAATTTTAGCATTTCCTTTGACATGCGCAATAGCTGTTAAAATTTGTTAAAAGAAACTTGGAAAGGCTCTTCTTGATAAAAAACTTTTAAACAAAATACTAACTTTGTTGTTGATAATTCAAATAGTTAGCGTTATATTTGATTAAACCGTAACCAGTATTTGAAGTCTAATTTAACACTATGGGGAGAAATCTACTTAAAGCAGCTTTTTTAACACTATTATCCGCACTGACATTGTGCAGTGGAGGGGCTCGGGTGTATGCAAAGTCTCCTTATGACCCTACTTTTTCGCAACATATTTGGGACGGCAATGAGGCATTCGGAGGTGATAAAACGATCAAAGAGACCGAGAAATTGATCAATAATGTTAAAGTATTCTATAATCCGATTGCTGAACAGATAAACCTTTCTTTTAAATTGGCAAAATCCTCGGGTGTTTCTATCAAAGTCATGGACGCATTGGGCAATGAGATTCTTCAATTAATGAATGGTAATCTGGATTCGGGAATTCAAAATCTTTCTTTTGAGCATGGCGGAAAATTAACCACAGGATTTTACTTCGTAAGGGTAGTGGCTGGTTCTGAAACTGTTGTTAAAAGATTTTCTATTCGATAAGGAGATAATTTACAGCGTAATTCGTTAGTATACAAAAACAGCAGCGGGNNCCCGCTGCTGTTTTTGTATACTTTTAGTTGTAGGCTTTAGTCTTGTAATTCTTCGATCCAAAGGCCATCATCTTTAATGATTTTGATCAATTCGTCCAAGGCATGTGCAGAACTCACATTTTTCTTGACAACCTGCTGGCCCCTATACAATGTAACTTTATCAGGTCCCGCTCCAACATAGCCATAGTCTGCATCAGCCATTTCACCAGGGCCATTAACAATGCAGCCCATGATACCAATTTTTAACCCTTTTAAATGGTTCGTGCGGCTTCGAATCATTTGAGTAGTTTCTTGTAGATCAAACAAGGTTCTGCCACAGCTTGGGCAGGATATATATTCGGTCTTGGATATTCTGGATCGTGTTGCCTGCAAAATTCCGAAAGATAATGAGGCTATGTTTTCTAATGCTGTTGCAGGAGAATCAATCCAGATTCCCGATCCTAAGCCATCGATCAATAGCGCCCCTAGATCTGTCGATGCATAAAGCTGTATTTTGGAGATAGGTTCTTCGGGATTCATATATTCACCAATAGGGCCTGAGAAGTCTTCTTTTGGATAGGAGCGTTTGATAATGACGGGATTGTTGATGCCTATTTCCTGTAAATTACGGAAAAATTGCCTTTGATCTGCCATTCCGTGCAAGTAATCGGTTTCTACTATAAATACGACAGTTTTGTCAAGCTGTAAAGATTCAAACAATGGGGTCAATAAATCTGAATTGCAGATTTTGACCATATTCAACACCTTATCTTTATGGTCCGATGCTATGAATTGGTCCAAGGTAAAGAGGGGATGAATGTTGGTTTTATCCGCAAGTTTGAACCAGGTGTCGTAGTTGTAAATTTGCTTCAGGTTGGCTGGCATGGTGAAAGACGGTAAAGTATCTGCGAGATAGACAAAGTCTACAGACTGCTCCCCCATGTGATATTTATCTAACAGGATATCATAGCGATAGCCAACTTTGGTGAGTATCTGGGCGTCTTTCAAATTTTCTTTTGAGATATCAACGACAATCCTGGGAACTAAAGCCCCTCCGATGAATGTATTTACTTCTTGGCTGGTATAAGGGACAACGGGTGTGTCTGTGGATAATTGAACAATTTCTTGTTTGGGGTGGAGCTCGAGGTTTGCCTGCCGTTTGCTATATCGATTGACAAGTGCTATTGCAACAGGGGCTTCGCGTTCGGGCTCTTCGGTTAACGATACGCGTACAGTATCTCCCAGTCCATCCTCCAGCAGTGTTCCAATGCCGACGGCAGATTTTACACGACCGTCTTCACCGTCTCCGGCTTCGGTTACTCCGAGATGTAGCGGATAGTTCATGTTTTCGGAAACCATTTTTTCGACCAACAAACGGTAGGCTTTAACCATGACCTGCGGATTGGATGATTTCATCGAGATACAGAGATTATAAAAATTTAGGTCTTCGCACATCCGGATAAACTCCATGGCCGATTCGACCATGCCTTCAGGCGTATCGCCATAATGGCTCATAATTCTGTCGGATAAGGAACCATGGTTGGTGCCAATGCGCATGGCGGTACCGTTTTCTTTACAAATATTGACAAGTGGTGAAAATTTGTGATAAATGCGCTCCAATTCGAGTTTATATTCAGCTTCGGTATACGACAGCTGATCGAATTTTTTCTTGTCCGCATAGTTTCCGGGGTTGACCCTTACTTTTTCTACGATACGGGCGGCTACCTCGGCAGCATTCGGTGTAAAATGAATGTCAGCAACCAAAGGAACTTGATATCCTCTTCGCCGGAGTTCATTCTTTATATTGGCTAAATTATGTGCTTCTTTAATACTGGGAGCGGTAATACGAACGTATTCGCAGCCCGCTTCGACCATCCGAATGGTCTGTTCAACTGACCCAATCGTATCCATCGTATCTACCGTTGTCATACTTTGAATACGAATGGGATTATTGCCACCCATGGGGGTATCACCGATTTGAATTTCCCTTGTTTTCCATCTCGAATAATCTACCTTGGAATTGCAATAGATTCCAGGCAATGTCAACATATTACTTGTGTCCATATCTAACACAAAGTTAACTTTTCTTGACTAAAAATCGGCTGTCAATTAATATCTTCTAATTTTTATTGATGCAATACCACCGTTGATGTCAAAATCGAATTTTTGAGTAGCTGTTTCGTAATTTATCGATTTTACCTCTCCTTCGCTTTTGAGGAAATCGCCCTCATAATCTGTAGATGATAACGCATTGTCGCTTGTAATACGGCAGGCAGCGTTTTTTGGGATCATGATTTCGATAGAGGAGGCTCCGGCGTCTATTGAAATTTTTGTTGTAGCTAGTGGCTGACCTAATTTTAGTTTTAAACTTGTTGCACCGGCATCGATATCTAATGCCTCTATTTTATAGGGGGAAAGATCCAGCTTGGCATCGATCGCGCCGACATCAAAATTCAGGTTCCATACGATGTTGGGGTTTAAAGCAATAAAAGTATTATTATTTTTGCTATTGAAATCCTTGTTTTGGAATTTCCCTTTTAAGTTGATGTCAACTTTTTCGGTAGACTCTCCATTTACTGTTACGCCCAGTAAATATTCTTTTGAGGTATTATATGCCGAGAAGATATGTGACGTCGTGCTGCTATCATTTCTTAATGAGGTGGCGCCCAAATCAAGATTTAAGGTAGCACTATGGATTTTATCGTCCAGTGGTACGTTTAGCTTTTCTGTCGTATAATTCGTTTTATCATTTGGATCATCGTTATATTTGACGCCAAGGGTTTTACTTTTTAATAGCTGTGTTAAAAGTGGTTCTTTGGGTGTAGATAGGCCGATGTATGTCAGAAAACCTAAAATGACCACGGTAGAGCCAATGGTAACAAATTGTCCAATCTGTTGATCTTTGGGTACCAGCATACGAATTCCGGCAAGAACGATGAACAGCGGCCAATATCTAAAAATACCGGCCCAATTGAATGAAATTGTGTCAAGCTGTGACAATAATAAGACAACGCCTATAAAGAGAATGGTGATACCAGTTGTTATTCTTCGTGTATTCATAACTAATTCTGTTTGTTAATATATCTCAAAAGTAATTTGATTTGAGAGATACCGTATGAATGTTTAGGCTATTATACATAAAAAATCGGTAAATGTGACTAATTGATCGGTAAGTAATTTCGTTTTTCCTTTACTTTTTGGCTTTTCGCTTGTTTATATATTAGCGGGAATTAATTACCTTTAATGGATATCTCGGCTTAATATAGTCCTATAATTGACGTAATACATTGAAATTAAATAGATAACATGATCTTTCATCACATTGGTGCATATCTTATACTCCTTAAATCAGTATTTAAAAGACCGGAGAAGAGCCGGATTTATTGGAAGGAAACCGTATTGGCAATGACCGATATTGGTATTGGCTCGCTCGGCCTGATCGTCATTATCTCCACGTTTATTGGTGCTGTTATGACCATGCAAATAGCCTTTCAGATGGTTTCGGACTTGATCCCTAATTCGATTATAGGTTCTATCAATCGGGATTCAAATATCTTGGAATTGGGGCCAACGATCTCTGGATTGGTTTTAATGGGGAAAATTGGTTCGTCCATATCTTCACAGATTGGATCTATGCGTGTTACAGAGCAGATTGATGCCTTGGAAATTATGGGGATCAATGCTCCTGGCTATCTGATTTTGCCCAAAATTTTGGCTGGTGTCACCATGATTCCAATGTTGGTTATTATTTCCATCGTGTGCGCCCTGGTGGGCGGCTTGTTGGGGGGATCCCTTTCGGGAGCGGTTACGCAGGCCGATTATATTTTGGGGATTCAAGATGGCTTTAATGGTTTTACCGTAACGGTGGCGCTTGTGAAGGCAGTGGTCTTTGGATTTATTATTACATCGGTTTCTGCTTATAAAGGATATCATGTGAAGGGCGGGGCTTTGGAAGTTGGGCAGGCGAGCACGGAAGCTGTTGTGGTAGGCTGTATTACCATTCTAGCGGCGGATTATGTAATTACGGCACTAATGCTTTAAAAAGATTTTATGATTCAAATCGAAGATATTAACAAGTCGTTTGGTGATAATCATGTGCTGAAAGGTATCAGCGCGAATTTTGAACCCGGTAAAGTAAGTTTGATTATTGGTGGTTCGGGGTCGGGAAAGAGCACCTTACTGAAGTGTATCGTGGGGTTACATCAACCGGAAAAAGGAAAGGTCATTTTTGACGGCAAAGATTTTACACGGATGAATTTTGAAGAACGTGTTCCCATTCGTAAAGAAATAGGTATGCTTTTTCAGAATTCAGCATTATTTGACTCAATGACTGTTGAACAAAATATTATGTTTTCTTTGGATATGTTTACGGACATGTCGAAAGCGGAGAAATTAGACCGGGCAAACCATTGTCTAGAACAGGTTAATCTGGAGGGAAGGAATAAGCTATTTCCTGCCGAGCTCTCTGGTGGGATGAAAAAGCGGGTAGGTATTGCGCGTGCAATCAGTATGAATCCCAAATACCTTTTTTGTGATGAGCCTAATTCGGGTCTGGACCCTGAAACTTCTATTGTTATCGATGAGTTGGTTTTGAAGATTACCCAAGAATTAAAATGTACAACAGTTGTTGTTACGCATGATATGAATTCTGTGATGGGAATAGGGGAATATATTTTGTTTCTTTACCAAGGGGCGAAATTTTGGGAAGGTTCCAATAAGGATATGATGCGCTCGGATGTGAAAGAATTAAACAACTTTGTCTTTGCAAGTCCATTGATGAAAAGTGCTAAGGCCTCAATGGGGTAATAGTGGGTAAGATGATTGTTTTAGTGCGCCCGATTTTAGGCGTTGATCAGGGTTAGGATCATGCAGATTTCTTTTATATTGAAATTTAGCTTAGTTTTGTCGGAAAATTTTGATTTTGGCAGCAACAAATATACAACTATTGACTCCACAGCATTGGAGGGACTATGAACTCATTGATTGTGGTGATTTTGAAAAATTGGAACGCTTTGGTGATTTAATTCTGATCAGACCAGAGCCTCAGGCTGTATGGCCTAAGGCGTTGAGTGAAGCAGAGTGGAACAAGAGTTATCATATCAAATTCAAAGGTCGGTCGGCTACTTCTGGAGAATGGTTGAAGAAAAATCCGAAGGTTCAGGATCGTTGGCATATCGAATATAAAAATAGCGACGTGGCCATCAAATTTAGATTGGGCCTGACATCTTTTAAGCACGTGGGGATATTTCCGGAGCAGGCTGTAAATTGGGACTATATTTCGGAATCTGTTCGTTCGTTTAAAACGGAAAAACCGAAGGTTCTCAATCTTTTTGCATATACGGGAGGAGCATCTCTAATAGCGAAAGCTGCTGGCGCGGATACAACGCACGTGGATTCGATTAAACAGGTTGTTACCTGGGCGAATGAAAATATGGAAATTTCCAACTTGGATAACATTCGTTGGGTTGTTGAGGATGCGTTGAAGTTTGTAAAGCGTGAACTGAAAAGAGGTAATACCTATAATGGGATTATTTTGGATCCACCAGCTTATGGACATGGACCGAAAGGCGAGAAATGGAAATTAGAAGACCACATTATGGAAATGATGACAGAGGTTGTTCAGCTATTGGATCCTAAAGAACATTTTTTGATTTTAAATACGTATTCTTTAGGTTTCTCTTCGGTTATTGTGGAAAATTTAATTAAGACTGCTTTTCCGAAGGTTGAAAACTTAGAAATAGGCGAGCTATTTTTACAAGCAACTGCAGGGCCGAAACTTCCACTTGGCGTATTTGGTAAATTCCGTAAGATAGCGAAGTAAGACGGTCAAAAGATTGCTTATAACAAACACGGGGCGCTNNAGCGCCCCGTGTTTGTTATAAGATACAATTGTTTTAATATGCATTAGGCATTACATATGGATATCCTTCAACCGTAACGATGCTAGTTCCAACTGCTTTGGAATAGCTGTAATGATGTTCTGTGGGATATGTGATAAGTGTTGAGCTAGCTCATCATAGTAAGCAATTCCAGCTTGTAACTGCGCTTTAAACTTGGCTACGTACTTTATCTTTTTATCATTAATGATGTTTTGATTGTCTGTTACATATTTTTGAATATGATCAATATAAAGGTTGAGCTCGTTGATCAGGACAAATGGCCGATTGTTATTTTCAAAGACTGAGATACGGCCATAGATATGGTCTATCATTTCCCGTAAAGTATATTGTTTTTTAAACCAGACGAGATTTGGACCCGGGCAAATGGCTACGGCAGTCTGTTCTTTAGTCTTCTGGATATTGTATTTGAGATAGGCAGGCGCTGCGAGCCCTTCACAAAGGCAGGTTTTTTCGGTAATGGCCTCAAAAGCTTTTTCGTATTCAACAGCAGGCAGGTTCTGTTGTTTTAGTTCCTGTATCTTTTGATGTTGATATACGCGTGATGCGGTACATATGGGCTTGTCACTGAACTCTGTGTTCGAAATAAGATATTCTTTTTTGCAGGGGCTACCAGGACGGCCTTTTTTAATTCGTTCCACTCGTAAGTGCTCAGCGCCACTTTTTCTGAAGTTGTTGAAAGGAATCCCTAATGGAGATGCTCCACTGCAGTAGAAGTCTTCTTTTTCGGCAAGTTCCAATGCTTTCAACGTTTCTTGATCTACCGTGGTTGCTTCGGGTACCATTAGAAATGGAGATCCCCAGCCCACAGCATCAAATCCATAATAATCTAATAAAAATTGATGTTCTGAAGCGGTACCCACCCCGCCTTGAACCGTATATTTGATAACGGGAGGTATGGTTAGAAAGCGCTTTTGAGCAGTCCAATAATCTTGGTATATCTCGAAAAGTTCGGCTTTTAAACTTTCTTTCTTTTCTTTAAATTCTTGAAGGATTGGACCTAGAAGAAAGCCATCCGTTGCGAAAGCATGTCCACCACAGTTCAAACCGGATTCTATTCTGAATTCAGATACCCAAACCCCTCGTTTGGCGAGATATTTTGCCTGAATGAGTGCCGATCGGAAATCACTTACTTTTAATGTGACCTTTTTGTCGAACATACTTTCATTATCGGGGAAGAAAGCTGGCAATTCAGCAAGGTAAGCATATAAGTGTGGATTCATTCCGGCAGAAAGGATAAGCGAAGAATGAAGATTGGAATTTGCAAAGCCACGTAAGGCTGCTAGTGCATCAGAAAAGCGCTCGTCCAATACCTTGCCATCTTTATAATTTATCTTGTCAACTTTGGACATGATATTAACATCAATGTCACCCGGTTTTAGATAAGTGATCAATAAGTCTTGGAGTTCGGTCTTAATGGCCAGATTCGTTTCAATTTCCATAGCGTGATACAGTGGCTTGGATGGATGTGAATCTGGTAGAAGCTGAAAGTATTTTGCCAATTCGGAACCTTCTGTAAAGGGTTGATGTTTTAAGGCTGTAATTTGTTTATTGACCACAAATTGTACCATATTGAGGTATGCGGTGATTCTATTTGCCCGATAGTCTTCTTCAGATGTGAGGATCGGTTGATAGGGGATTTGATATTCTCCACAGTAATAGCAGCGCATGCGCTCGATTAGTTCATCGTCAACGATAGACATCACGGAGGAGATTCCGTACTGTGCAACCTTAATTGCGGAATCGATGGAGAAAGCTAAGCCTAATACGGGGATATGAAAAGTATGCGTCATTCTTAAATATTTCTTTTACGAAATAATGGAGAATAACGCTAAAAAAAAGTAATGATTGTTTTATGGGGAGATGATTGTAATCACTATTCAAATACAATTGTTTTGTAGTCGTTGCGCATGACACGATCCTCGCTAAGCAAGCGAATTGCCCGGCTTAAAACGGCTTTTTCTATTTCCTTTCCGGCAGTAACCATATCTTTTACAGTGTAGGTGTGGTTGACATGCCGTATGTCCTGGACGATGATTGGGCCTTCATCAAGTTGGTCGGTCACGAAATGGGCTGTGGCTCCAATAATCTTAACACCTCTTGCATGTGCCTGTTTATAGGGGTTGGCGCCGATAAATGCCGGTAGGAAGGAATGGTGGATGTTAACCAATTTATTCTCAAAGGTGCCAACAAACTCTGGTGATAAGATCCGCATGAATTTAGCTAAAATAATATAATCGAAATTATATTGTTTGATTTTTGCTATCAGTTGTTTTTCGAACGTTTCCTTTGTCAGGTTTTCATGTGAGATACAGTGAAAAGGAATGTCGAACTTTTCTGTAAAAGAGCGTAGCGATTCATAATTGCCAATGACAGCCTGCACTTCGGCTCCCCAAGTTTCGAAATGCTGTCGTACGAGTATGTCTGCAAGGCAGTGATGCTCTTTGGTCACCAAGACGACAATCTTTTTTCGGGTATTGGGGTTGATCTGTATTTGAGCAGAGGCAGGAAGAACCTCAGCCAAGGAGTCGGAAAGTTGTTTTTGCTCAATTACTAGACCGTTACAGACCACACGCACGAAGAATTTATTGGCTTCTTCATCTACATATTCGCGCATGGTGACAATATTGAGCTGATATTTTGCAAGCGTGTTTGAGATGTTAGCGACTAATCCAACGGCATCTTGACATTGGATCAGAATTAAGGTTTGGTTGTGCATGAAATTTGGTTGTAGGTTATTGAAAAAAGCGGGCTATCTTAACCCGCTTTTTTTGTTAGTTCTTCTTCAAGGTCAACTTCAACACGTAGATTTTCGACGATATGTTTTTGTCTATCTGGCGTGTTTTTACCCATGTAATATTCTAATAATTGTTGAATTTTATTGTCTTTGGACAAGATAACAGGATCGAGGCGGATATCTTTTCCGATAAATAAACCAAACTCGGAAGGTGATATTTCACCCAGACCTTTGAATCGGGTGATTTCGGGTTTAGCGCCTAATTTTGCGATTGCTTTTTGCCGTTCTTCGTCTGAATAACAATAAATTGTTTCCTTTTTATTGCGGACACGGAAAAGTGGGGTCTGCAAAATGGAAACGTGGCCCGCTTTAACGAGGTCTGGGAAGAACTGTAAGAAAAACGTTAATAATAGCAAACGGATGTGCATTCCGTCCACGTCGGCATCGGTAGCGATAACGATATTGTTGTAACGTAATCCATCTAGACCATCTTCAATATTGAGTGCATGTTGCAAAAGATTGAATTCTTCGTTTTCATAAACAATCTTTTTGGACATTCCATAAGAGTTAAGCGGTTTTCCTTTTAGGCTAAATACGGCTTGAGTCTGTACGTCGCGTGATTTGGTGATCGAACCAGAAGCAGAATCCCCCTCGGTAATAAACAGTGTTGTTTCTTGGTTACGTTCATTTTTATCGCTAAAATGCACTTTACAGTCGCGTAGTTTACGGTTATGAAGAGAGGCTTTTTTTGCCCTTTCGTTGGCCAGTTTTTTAATACCCGCGATGTCCTTACGCTCACGTTCGGATTGCAGTATTCGTTTCTGAAGGGCATCTGCCGTGGCTGGATTTTTATGCAGGTAATCATCCAGTGCCTTTTTTACAAAGTCATTAATGAAGCCCCTTACAGTAGGGCCTTCAGGACCGACACTTTGGGAGCCCAATTTTGTTTTAGTTTGAGATTCGAAAACAGGCTCTTGTACTTTGATGGCTATTGCTCCGATGATTGACGACCGAATATCCGATGCATCAAATTCTTTTTTGTAGAATTCGCGGATTGTTTTGACGAGTGCTTCACGAAATGCTGCCTGATGTGTTCCTCCTTGGGTTGTATGTTGTCCGTTTACGAAGGAATAATATTCCTCTCCATATTGTTGCCCATGCGTCATGGCAATTTCAATGTCTTCACCACGTAGGTGAATAATTGGATAGCGCATGGATTCGGCATCAATATTACGTTCCAATAAATCTTTTAGACCATGCTCGGAAATAAATTTCTGATTATTGAAATTAATGGTAAGACCAGAATTCAGGAACACATAATTCCAGATCATGTTTTCAACAAATTCAAGTCTGTATTTATAATTCCGGAAAATGGAGTCGTCCGGATAGAACGTTACCGCTGTGCCATTTCGTTGCGTTGTTTCTTTTTGTTCATCATGGACTAACTCTCCCTTAGAGAATTGAGCGATGCGGGTAATATTTTGTCGATAGGACTGTACGGTGAACTGACTGGACAAAGCGTTCACTGCTTTTGTACCGACCCCATTTAAACCGACGGACTTTTGGAAAGCCTTACTATCATATTTACCACCTGTATTGATTTTAGAAACAACATCAACTACAGAACCAATTGGAATACCACGTCCATAATCGCGTACGGAAACTTTATTCTCGTTTACCGTGATATCAATTGTTTTACCAGCTCCCATAACAAACTCATCGATGGAGTTGTCAACGACCTCTTTCAATAAAACATAAATACCATCATCATAGGCCGAACCGTCCCCCAACTTTCCAATGTACATTCCCGGACGAAGGCGAATATGCTCTTTCCAATCCAGGGACCTAATGCTGTCTTCGTTATATGTACTCATAAATTTATGTAGAACTTAGCTAACAAAAGTAAAAAAAATAAACTACGATAAGTAGTTTAAAAGGCTAAATTTTTTAGATATCTGCAGTTTATGTCCAGATGGTGAAAATTGCTGGTTTGCCGGGAAATGTTTACATTTAGTGTAAGTAATTTTAAAGCGAATTTAAAGCGAATAATATGGGATTATTTGATAAAATCAGGAATGAGTTTGTCGATATTATCGAATGGGTCGATAATAGTACAGATACAATTGTGTGGAAATTTCCAAGGTATCAGAATGAAATAAAAATGGGCGCACAATTGACCGTAAGGGAAGGACAAGCTGCTGTATTTTTAAACGAAGGTGTGGTGGCTGATGTCTTCTTTCAGCCTGGTCGTTACGAATTGGCGACTCAAAACATGCCGATCATGACAACCATTAGGGGCTGGAAGTATGGATTCAATAGTCCTTTTAAAGCGGATGTTTATTTTGTGAATCTTCGTCAATTTGTTAATCAGAAATGGGGTACCAAAAATCCAATCATGTTGCGGGATCCTGAATTTGGCCCCATTCGACTCCGAGCTTTTGGTAATTTCTCCTTTCAAGTGAAAGATGTTACTGTTTTTATGAAACAGCTTGTTTCAACGACGCCGGTATTTACGGTTGAAGATATCACAGAGCAGCTTCGAAACATTGCGGTATCGAGAGGGATGGATGCTATTGCGGAGTCCAAAATTCCTGCTTTGGATCTTGCATCCAACTACGATGAAGTGTCGGCCTTAATACAGCAGAAAATTGCATCCGATTTTGATGAGTTGGGGTTAAGTTTAACGAAGTTTTTAATTGAGAATATTTCTTTCCCAGAGGAAGTTGAAAAGGCACTTGATAAGCGAAGTAGCATGGGAGTTGTTGGTAATCTTGGGGCATATGCTCAATTTCAAGCTGCTAATTCGATGGAGAAAGCTGCAGAGAATCCAGCTAGTGGAGGTATCGTCGGCGCGGGTTTTGGCGCTGGATTGGGGGCAGGAATGGTTGGTCAGATGGGAAATATCTTTCAACAAAATAGTTTTGATGGAAACAATCCAACTGGAGTAGCGGGCGCAGGTGCTTCTTCTACACCCGCGGGTCCACCGCCGCTACCTAACAGCGTAGCTTATTATCTCGCGATTAAAGGAAAACAGGAAGGACCATTTGATCATGAGCAATTGAGTAGCCTTGTCAAGGATGGCACGCTGAATACAGCTACCCTAGTGTGGAGAGAAGGACTTGAGAACTGGATTGAAGCTGATAAGGTGAGCGATTTGAAAGGACTTTTTTCACAGATTCCGCCTCCAATACCGGGAGTTTAGGAAAGAAACGCATGACTGTATTGTATGAGTTTTGAAGAAAAAACCTCCGAGATAGAACAAGGACTGAAATGTCAGGGTTGTGGTGCAATTTTGACTTATCAGCCCGGTACTTCCTATTTAGCATGTTCCTATTGTGGAACCAGAAATGAAATAGCTGATCAGTTGCCAGAAAATGGGCGTATTGAATCAACGGATTATAAGGTCTTTGGAGCCGCGATGGAAGAACTCGAAGATGACCGATATAGTTATTTAGCTGAGGTTGTGCATTGCGGAAACTGTGGTGCAAATTCAAGGTTAAATGCGCACGTCACAGCGGATTTATGTGCTTTTTGTGCTTCACCATTGGTCATTGACCATCAGCAAAAACGTATTGTAAAACCGCATGGTGTTGTTCCTTTCGGTGTTGACTATAAAAGTGCCTTTGGGCTATTGACGCAATGGGCCGGGAAGGTATGGTTTGCACCGAATGACTTTAAGCGGATTTTTAACGCTAGGAATGACCGTCTAAAGGGGGTATATATTCCTTTTTGGTCTTATGATGCAGATGTGAATTCTGATTACGTTGGATCCCGAGGTGAGTATTATTATGTGACAAGGACGCGGCGTAATTCGGATGGCGAAACAGAAGAATACGAAGAAAGACGAACCAATTGGTATCCAACTTCGGGTACTGTTTATAGCCAATTCAAGGATATTGTTATTTCTGGATCAACCTCCCTTCCGGAAAAGTTTTCCGAAAAGATCGGGCCGTGGAATTTAGGTTATCTAAGACCTTTCAATGAGCAGTATTTGAGTGGTTTTATCGCGGAAACTTTCAGTGTAGATCATGTGAAAGCAGCAACAACTGCACGAGCGATTATGGACCGGGAAATCGAGCGACAGGTTGAGAACGACATCGGTGGCGATACGCAGGATATCGATTCCATTGACAGTGATTTTAAATCCATTAAATTGAAATACATTCTTTTGCCCATTTGGTTATCTGCTTATCAATACAAGGGAAAGAGTTATCAGATCATGGTTAATGCATTTAACGGTAAAGTTTACGGGCAACGGCCTTATAGCTTTTGGAAAATAGCTTTTTTGGTATTTGCGATCCTTATTGTTCTGTATTTATTAAGCTTTATGGGATAACAAATAGGTTAGTAAAAGAAAGCGCTGTCCTCAAACGAAGAGAACAGCGCTTTTTTGTATGCTAAAAGGTGCCTATTTGTTCAACGATAGTAGGAATCCAATGGTAAAGTTGGCATCCCAGTCAAAAACAAAGGTATCGCAGTTGGTCGCATCTTTAATTGCTTTATAAATGTTAACGCCGCTTTTTGTTTTTATTTTATCTGCGTTGTAGGAAGCTGGGTCGTTCAGAACGGTAAAACGTTCTTCACCTTGGCGCGTTTGTGAGGCAAGTTCAAAAGGAACGCCCCCTATAATAAAACAAACTTCTCTTTTATTTTCAGGAATCTTTTCACCTAATTTTTTTACTTCTGCATAGACAGCATCATCTTTGAGATCTTTCTCATAGTACTTTGCTCCAGGTGCTTCGACAGATTTTGTATCGCCATCGATCCATGAAATTTTTGTGTTACCAGACCCGATGTCAACAACAAATGCATTGTCTTCATATGCTTTTGGAAGGACCGATTTTAATGCAAGCTTTCCTTCTTGCTCTGCTGTAACCAAGTTGACCACAAAGCCCATTTTTCTAAGTTCACTACTAATGATAGTTGTTTTGGGTTCCTTTTGCGCTCCAGAGCTAATGACGAAATGTATGTTTTTCGATTTAACACCTTTATCCAGCATCATGCCGATATAGTCTTTTAATCCTTTGCGAATATCCTCGGTATTTGCCAATCCTTCATAAGCAAAAGACTTTCCAAAATCTTTGGAAACGATTTCCCAACGATTCTCTTTATCCATATTCACGACGAAGGAATTGAAACCAGAGGCGCCCACTTCAACCACTCCTTTGTATTCACCGTCAACAGGCTTTTCAGGTTGATAGTTGAATGAACGAGTGTCTTTCGAGCCCGATGAGTGGTTTGAATCCGCATTTTTGTGACTGGTTGAGTCTGTTTGTACAGTAGGGTTAGCATCAAATTTGCCCGATTGCATTGCCCAGTAACCGATTGCCAGAATAGGTAAGGCAATAATAATTGCTTTTATAGGCCATCTTAATCTTGCCCATGTTGATTTTTCTTCCATAATGTTGAAGTAATATAATTTTATAGTTAATCAAGTAGTGTAAATCCTTTATCCACTTTCTCTTCGGGCTTGAGCTCGTAGCTGGCGTCTGTCATCTGCGTTACATTCAACACCTTCAGATTACGTTCGTCTACTTTGCGGATGAATTCTTCCAGTTCACCCTGCGTTGGCGCTCCGCCGACAGTGATGTTGTTGTTTTGATCCAAGAAATCCAAATTGGACCGAATAGATGCTATATTTTGACTAATGGCACCTGTTGCGGCATTCATCGCTTCCTGAAAAGCCCAGCCATCTTTGATATTGAATACATCTGCAAGGCCGTCGGTGGCATTTTTCATTTTTTGGGTCGCTTCTAGCTTCTTGGAAATAATAGAAATGCTGCTATCTAAGGTGCTAACATAAATTCGGGCGGCACTTTCATTGTCTTTGAGTACTTCCAACACTTTAGCAAACTGATTGGCATATTGGACGTAGCTGCGCGCATTTTGCTCTTCTGATTCTCCTTCTTTTCCTAATAAAAAGGCTTTAGTACGGGTTTCTTTAGCATCTCTGGCATAAGCATTTGCTTTTTCTGCGTTATTTTTACTCGCTTCTTCTTTTGATTTTTCGTCGAGATTAGCTGCCTCTGCTGTAAAACGTTTGGCATACGTATATTTTTCTTCCGCAGTTTTCTGTGCTGTTTCGCCACTTTGAATCATATCAATGCGAACTCCATCGACATTGCTAATTTTTTCCTTTACTCGTTTCAGCGTGTCTTTTGCATCTCTTGATAGCAATTGTAGGGTCTCTATTGGGTTATTTCTAATGATTGATTTTTCTCCTTTAAAGAGTAAAACGGTGCCAAGGCGATGCAGTAGTGCGATGATTTTGGGGGCTAACAACAATAAGGTAATCAGGATAATACTAAATATGACAAAAAGTATGCTTTTTCCAGCATACTCCAACATAATCGGTAAATATTTGAAAAATGCAAATGCGCCACCGAGTAAAATTGCCCAAAAGAAAACCTTTGACGCAGTTTTTTTTGCTTCTGGGGATTGTAGCTGTGCAGGCAGATGATCGCCCAATACTTGAAATATCGGAAGTTGCGTCTTTATCTCAGCGGGAATGTTAACATATTGATCTTTTCTTTCCATTGATTTATTTTTATGTTATTGATTGATTAATCATACGCAATGCCGTATTGATTTCGGTAACGACCTCATCAACGGCTGCACTGCCGATGTTTATTTTTTGTTCAATGTCTTTAATTTTGGGTTCGTACTTTTCATTAATTTGCCCCAAAGCGAGCTGTTTTTTCTGTAAATCATCTTGCAATTTTGCAATATTTTCCGTTATTGTTTTGATTTCAGCATTCAGATTTGCAATCTCCAAGGTTCGGTCCTGTTCAGTCTTTTTCTTTTCAGCCTGTTTCTGTTCCGATTCTTTGGCAATGGTTTCTTTGAGTTTATTAGCATAATTTGTGCCAGTTGCTATCAATTTTTCTCTGGACAACGAACTGTCTACAAATTTAAGCGAGGTATAAGCTGCTTTGAGGGTGTTTTCCTCGACTTTACCCATTGCTGCTGCTGCATTCCATACCTCAAAAAAGTCTACCCCTTGTTCATTTAGTTTTTCCAGGATAGCATAGACCTTTAATTTCATCTCTTTAAGGTCGGTAGTTCCATCGTTGGCCGTTATGGGTATTGGGGGAGGTGTTTTTCCAGTTGTTGGCGGAGCTGGAGAATAGGATGGTTCCTTATAAGGGGTGTTTGGAATAGCATTTGGTGCAGGCGCCGATGGCGTTTGTGGGTGCTGGTTTTGTTGAGGTTGATCATCTTCAAAAATTAATTTCTTCAGACTGTTTAATATACCAGATCCTCTTTTAGTGTCGTCGTTGCTCATCATGTCATAGTTGCTTATATCTTTACTAAAATAATAAAAATTACTATTCTCTACTGGATTGACCGATAGAAAATCTATAATGGATGGGAAGAGCTATAGGCTGACATGAAAAGATGAAATTCTATTTTAGGGACTGAATTAGCTCTACGGGCATTGTAGACGGCTAAAAAAAGAGCGATAGCCCATCAATAATTGGTTATCGCTCTTTTGTTCATGGCGGTTATTGAATATTATCTGCCAAAATCATCCTGTACGCGAACGATATCGTCTTCGTCAGAAGGGTTGTTGGCATCTGTATGTTGCCAAATTTCTGCTAAAATACCGAATCCGTCCAATCCAATTAAACGGTGACGTTGTCCTTGGCGCAATCGGATTGTTTCCCCTTCTTTCAATGTAGATACAACAGATTCTTCATCTGTGTCAGAAACCATAACCCCTACGTTACCTTGGATAACCCGCCAGATTTCAGCCCGACGGTGGTGATATTGCCAAGATAGTCTTTTATCCGGTGCAACAATTAGAATTTTAGGACTTAATTTTCCGGATATTCTTAATTCTTGTACATCCATTCCGCCGAAATATTCATCGGCAAATTCCTGCGCCTGCGATTCGTCAATGACGAAAAATCCGCCCCAAGGACGCGCTGCATCTGATTTATCGATACGAAAACCTTTGGAAGTCAGCATTTCCTGTACATTTTCAAACAATGCAATTTTATCTATAGCCATATTACAATTCTAAAAATTTGTTATTCGTTAATTTAGCAGCTAAATATAAAAAAAAATCTATTAATAATTTAAGTTAACCGTTTTAGCAATATTTACATGCCGACTATAGTCGTTTCTTTGGTCGTGTTCAATCGCCATGTGCCGGGTAAAGTTAAAAATGAAATTGCTAATTTTGTGATCAATCTAATTTCAGGATATGTCAAACTTTCAAGTCGATCGGGAAAATACTGCATTTATGCAGGCTGTTGCTTTCGTTAACCAAACGAATCAAAACGTATTTATTACAGGGAAGGCAGGTACCGGAAAGACGACGTTTTTGAAGTATATAAAGGAGCATAGTTACAAGAAGATGGCGATTACGGCACCTACTGGCGTTGCGGCGATGAACGCAGGCGGAACGACTTTGCACTCTTTATTTTGGCTTCCTTTTGGAACTTTTATAGAAGATTATGAGTTGCGGTGGGATGAGCAGGATAGTCATATTTACAATAAATCACGTCTTTTTAGCACGATTAAACTGACGAAGCAACGCCGGGCGATTTTGCAGGAACTTGAACTGTTAGTGATTGATGAGGTCTCGATGGTTCGCGCAGATACCTTGGATGCGATTAATGTTATCCTTCAATCTGTTCGTCGCGATATGCGGCCTTTTGGCGGATTGCAGGTGTTGTTTATCGGAGACTTGTACCAGTTGCCGCCTGTCGTGAAAGATGCAGAGTGGAATGTGTTAAAAGATCATTACTCTTCTGTTTTCTTCTTCAATGCCAAGATATTGAGAGATAATCCTTTGGTGATGTTAGAACTTAATAAGATCTATCGTCAGCAAGATGAGGGCTTTATTTCCATTTTGAATGCGATACGAAACAATCAATGTACAAGTGATATGCTCAAGACCCTAAATGGTTACTATCAGCAGGACTTTGTTCCAAATGAAGCAGAGCAATATATTACATTGACCTCTCATAATCGAAATGCCGATGAAATAAACGGTGCTAAATTGGCATCATTATCTGGTAAAATGTTAAACCTTAAAGCGGTAGTAAAGGATGATTTTGCACAGGGCTCCTATCCTGCAGAGGAAACATTGTCATTGAAAATAGGAGCACAGGTCATGTTTATTCGCAACGATTCGGGAGATGAACGTAAGTATTATAATGGTAAGATAGGTACGGTAAAGGACATAGACACTGTGCAAGGAACTGTAACGGTTACCTTTCCTGATGGATCGGAGTCCGTAAGCGTTAAAAGGGAAACCTGGGAGAATATCCGTTATAATTATGATAAGGGGCAGGATCAGATCAAGGAGGAAATTTTAGGTACATTTTCACAATTTCCGCTTCGGCTCGCCTGGGCGATCACTATCCATAAAAGTCAGGGCTTAACATTTGAAAAAGCAATCATTGATGCGGGTACCTCTTTTGCAGCAGGTCAGGTTTATGTTGCATTGAGCCGTTTAACGAGTTTAGATGGACTTGTATTAAAGTCTATCATTCCTTCTTATGCCATTCGTACCGATTATCAGGTCGTTGAGTTTGCACAGCGCGCGCAGGCGCAGCCTGATATCAATTCGATTCTGGAGCAGTGTCAACGGAATTACCTTGGTCAGATTTTAATGCACGGTTTTCGGTGGGATGGCTTATTGGCGGAGACGTCTGATTTATTGAAGTCGCTCGAAGAACGTAACATTGATGGTAAGGAACAAGCGGTATTGTTTTTTCAGCAACTCGTCAAGCACCTGCAAATGCAAGAGAAAGTTGCCCATAAGTTTATCGTTGTTTTATATGATTTATTACGTGATAAAAATGCAATTGATTACGATGTTATCTGTGAGCGTTCTACCGCGGCAGTCAATTGGTTTTTGCCAAAAATGGATACCGATCTGATTGATGCGTTGAACAAACATATTGAAGAATATCAGATACGAAAACGTACCAAGAAATATATTGACGAGCTCAAAGCGCTATTGCTTGATTACAAGCGAAAACGCGAACAGTTGCAGCATTGTCTGCTTATTGCTGCTACACTATCCAAGCGGGAAGATTTTCAAACGGCCATGTTGGATGTAGCTGCCAGTGTGAAGACCAAAGAGAAAGATGATTTGGCTGCACAAACTGCAGAGGAAGAAGGGCCTAGAAAATTAGATACCAAAGAGATTTCTCTAGAAATGTTTAAGGATGGAATGAGCATTGCTGATATAGCAGGTAAGCGCGGGATGGTTGCAGGCACTATTTACGGACATTTGATTACCTTTGTAGGTACAGAAGTGGAGGCTACAGACTTGATCGAGCAAGAGAAGTTGGATCGTATACTAGAGGTGATCCGGACAAACCCGGATAAATCGTCTTCTGAACTTAAAATGCTTTTGGGGACAGATATAGACTACCCAGATATTAAAATTGGACAAAAAGTTTTGGGATTGTAGGCAATAAGGATTTATGATGTATATTTGTAACAAATATTGTGATGTAGTTTGTTGAGAGCCCATTGATAACCTTACGATTTCTTATGGAAGACAAGAAAGATCCTAACAAGTGGCTTGTGTTGACAACTATTTCTACTCAAATGGTTTTTACCATTTACGTATTTTATTTATTAGGAGATTGGTTGGACGGCAAGTTTCATAGTGATAACCAATTATGGATGAAAATCTGTACCCTTGCTGGGATTGGGATTTCTCTCTACCAGGTCATTAGACAAGTGAATCGATTAAACGATAGATGATAGTATATTTAAAGCAGGCACTTATTTTATTTTTTGTTGCGGTATTGGTATTTGCCCTTCATTTCTTTTTGTTAAAATCTTTTGATGGAATACAAAATCTTGACGATCTACATTTTCCATTGTATGAAATATATGTTTTTCAATTGATTTTATCGATTATTATTATGGCAGGAGTGCGTTACTTTTCGCAGCAATTCCCACCATATGTCGGTTTTATTTTCTTAGGATTATTGACGTTAAAATTTGTCCTAAATTATTTGTATATCCATAGCGGGCTAGCAAAACCACATGCTGATATTTTAAAATATAACTATTTGATCGTTGTCGTTTTATTCCTTTTGTACGATGTTGGATTTGCTTATAAGGCTTTAAACAAATCCTAAGGGAGAAAACGATAGTTTTTTCAAAAAAATGTAATATTAAAGTAGCTTTTGTGCTTTATATGTAGTATTTTCGCAAAAATTTTAAATAACATAATAGTAGTATCGTGAGTCTTAAAAGAACACTTCAATTTTTAGCAGTTATTCTGTTTGCAGTTGCGCCATTTTTAACAAAGGCCAATGAGAATGCACACGGAGAAAAATCGCAGGCTGAGGAAATCAATAGCCATATTGAGCATCACTTACAAGATGATTATTATTTTAGCTTCTTTTCCGACGAAGAGACAGGTAAGCATTTTGGCTTTTCGTTGCCAGTTATTTTGATTGACAATGGCTTGAAAGTTTTTATGGCTTCTGCATTTGATCACGGTAATAAGGTTGCTGAGGTTGATGGTCAATACTATGCATTATACCATGGGAAAATTTATAAGACCGATGCTACTGGTAATTTAGCTGGTCATGAATACCTCAAAAATGCCGATGGTAGTTATGTTATGACTGTAAACGAGAATGGAAAGGAAGTGAAAAAGGAATTTGAAACTTCTTATGTTGTCGGTTCTCATGAAATTCATGAAGCTACAGATTTTCATCCGTCTGTAGACATGCCTTTAGATTTTTCGATCACAAAGAGTGTTGTAGGTTTATTTTTGGCTGCGTTTTTAATGTTTTGGGCATTTATAAGTTTGGCTAAAACTTATAAAAAAGGTGCTAACAACTTACCTAAAGGTGTAGGACGTGTATTAGAGCCTTTGGTTATCTATGTGCGTGATGAGATGGCAATTCCAAACATTGGTCATCGTTATAAAGAATTTATGCCCTATTTATTGTCTGTATTTTTCTTGATCTGGATTTTGAACTTGGTTGGTTTGACACCACTAGGCTTTAACGTGACAGGTAACATTACAGTAACATTATGTTTGGCTCTCTTTACTTTTTTAATTGTAAATATCAAAGCAAACGCAAACTATTGGAAACATATTTTCTGGATGCCAGGTGTTCCTGTTCCATTTAAATTCGTTTTGGCACCAATTGAAGTGTTGGGGTTGTTTACAAAGCCATTCTCATTGATGGTTCGTTTGTTTGCAAATATTACAGCTGGTCACACGGTTGTGATGGGATTGATTGCAATTGTATATTTATTGCAACACCAATTGACAGTGGTGGGTAGTATCGGTGTTTCCATGTTCTTAACAATCTTCTTGATGGTTATTGAATTATTGGTTGCCTTCTTACAAGCGTTTATTTTTACGATGTTGTCATCCTTGTTTATCGGTATGGCTGTTGAAGAACATCACGATCATTAATTAGCAAATTTTTTAATTATTCAAATCATACATTATGTACAATTTAATTGGAGCCGGTTTAATCGTTATCGGTGCAGGTTTAGGTTTAGGTAAAATTGGTGGTTCTGCAATGGAAGCTATCGCTCGTCAACCAGAAGCAGCATCTAAAATCCAAACTGCAATGATTATCATTGGTGCCTTACTTGAAGGTTTAGCATTCGGTGCTTTATTATTAGGTAAATAGTCACAACGGTTTTATGATATAACCTGCAACGGTTGGTTGCAGGTTATATTATTCCTGAATCTTAAAAAATAAAAATTATCATTATATAGTATAACAATGGATAAATTAATACATTCGTTTTCGTACGGTTTGTTTTTTTGGATGGTCATCGTCCTTGTAGTTATTATCTTTTTATTAGGTAAATACGCTTGGAAACCAATTGTTGATGCCCTAGACGAACGTGAAAAAGGTATTGCAAGTGCTTTGGAGGCAGCTGAAAAAGCTAAATTGGAAATGGCTCGTTTAACAAATGAAAACGAACAATTACTGAAAGAAGCTCGCGCAGAACGCGACGTTATCCTTAAGGAGGCAAAAGAGCTTAAAGATAAGATCGTAGCTGAGGCAAAAACTCAGGCGCAAGCTGAAGGGGCAAAAATGATTGCTCAAGCGAAAGAGGAGATCAATGAACAAAAGAACAAAGCTTTGGCTGAGGTGAAGTCTCAGGTTTCTTCTTTGTCTTTGGATATTGCTCGTAAAGTGTTAAACAAAGAATTTGAGGACCAAGGAAAGCAAGAAGCTTTAGTAGCAGATTTGCTTAATGACGTTAAATTGAACTAATCCGGTCACTCAAATTACGAAATAGAATTATGTCAGTATTTAAAGTAGCATCGAGATATGCGAAGGCATTAATTGACTTGGCAGGCGAGCAAGGCTCACTGGAAACAATCAAGACCGATATGGATTCATTCATTGCGGTTTTGAAATCCAGTACCGAATTGCAAGCTGTTTTGGCCAATCCTATTGTCCCTTTGGATAAAAAGAAAAACATATTGGATGCGCTATTTAAAGATAAGATCAATCCAAATATCTTGGCGTTCTTTAAGATCATGATCAATAAAGGTCGTGGCGAAATTGTATATGCCACTGCTCAAGAATTTATTCGTGAGTATAATGAGGTAAAAGGAATTGTGAAAGCTACAGTTACATCTGCAGCACCACTTTCTGAAGCTAATTTGGCGGCGATGAAAGATGTACTTGCAAAGGAAACCAATGCTCAAGTGATATTGGTCAATAAAGTTGATCATCATTTGATCGGTGGTTTTGTGGTCAATATCGGCGATCGCCAGATTGACGCAAGTATTGCTGGTAAGTTGAATAAATTGGAAAGATATTTAAATCAGAATAATTAGTTTTTTTCTGAGATTTGAAGTAAAATAAATCAAAAAACCCCTTATAATAATTAAAATGATAGAGGTAAGACCAGATGAAGTTTCGGCAATTCTAAGAGAGCAATTGTCGGGCTTTAAATCAGAAGCCGAACTAGAGGAAGTGGGTACCGTACTTGCTGTAGGTGACGGTATTGCTCGTATTTACGGCTTAACTAAAGTTCAGTCCGGTGAGTTGGTTGAATTTGATAACGGATTACAAGGTATTGTATTAAACTTGGAAGAAGACAACGTCGGTGTTGTACTTTTAGGTCCTTCTGATGAAATCAAAGAAGGAGATACTATTAAACGTACTAACCGTATTGCATCCATCAAAGTTGGTGAAGGCTTGTTGGGACGTGTTGTAAATACTTTAGGTCAACCAATTGATGGTAAAGGACCTATTCAAGGTGATTTGTATGAAATGCCTATTGAGCGTAAAGCTCCAGGTGTTATCTACCGTCAGCCAGTAACTGAACCATTACAAACAGGTATTAAAGCGATTGATGCGATGATTCCAGTTGGTCGTGGTCAACGTGAGTTGGTTATTGGTGACCGTCAAACAGGTAAAACAGCTGTTTGTATTGATACAATCTTGAATCAGAAAGAATTTTATGATGCAGGGCAACCTGTATTCTGTATCTACGTTGCCGTAGGTCAAAAGAATTCTACCGTTGCGAATATCGTGCGGACATTGGAGGAAAGAGGTGCGATGGCTTATACAGTAGTTGTTGCTGCATCTGCTGCTGATCCTGCTCCACTTCAATTCTATGCGCCAATGGCAGGTGCTGCTATCGGCGAATTTTTCCGTGATACAGGCCGTCCGGCATTGATCGTTTATGATGATTTGTCTAAACAAGCTGTAGCTTACCGTGAGGTTTCATTATTGTTGCGTCGTCCACCGGGCCGCGAAGCCTACCCTGGTGACGTATTTTATCTACACAGCCGTTTGTTGGAGCGTGCAGCGAAAATCAACTCTTCGGATGATATCGCACGCAACATGAACGATTTACCAGAATCAATCAAACATTTGGTGAAAGGTGGTGGTTCATTGACTGCACTTCCAATCATCGAAACACAAGCGGGTGACGTTTCTGCTTATATCCCAACCAACGTAATTTCAATTACAGATGGTCAGATCTTCTTGGAGTCTAACTTGTTTAACGCAGGTATCCGTCCAGCGATCAACGTAGGTATCTCTGTATCTCGTGTAGGTGGTAACGCACAGATCAAACCGATGAAGAAAGTATCGGGTACTTTAAAGTTAGATCAAGCGCAGTACCGTGAATTGGAAGCTTTTGCTAAGTTTGGTTCTGATTTAGATGCTGCTACAAAAGCTGTGTTAGACAAAGGGGTTCGTAATGTTGAAATCTTAAAACAAGGTCAATACTCTCCAGTTTCCGTAGAGAAACAAGTTGCGATCATATACATCGGAACTAAGGGTTTATTGCGTAATGTTCCTGTAAATAAGGTTAGAGAATTTGAAGAGGAGTTCTTAACACAATTGGAACAACGTCATCCAGAAGTGTTGGCAGCATTTAAAGCTGGTAAGTTCTCTGATGAATTAACTGCAGTATTAGAAACAGTAGCTAAGGATTTAGCATCAAAATATTAATAGTAATGAGTATTTAGTATTGAGTCTATTGACAAGGCTCGATACTCAATACTAGGTACTTAATACTTAAAACAAATATGGCAAATTTAAAAGAAGTAAGAAACCGGATTACCTCCGTATCATCAACGCAGCAGATTACAAAAGCTATGAAGATGGTTTCGGCTGCTAAATTGAAGCGCGCTACTAACGCTATCTTACAATTGCGCCCATATGCGAATAAACTAAGAGATATTTTGGCGGATGTTTCTGCAAGCGTGGAGGGAAGTAATTCTCCGTTTACTGTAGATCGCGAGCCAAATAAGGTGTTGATCGTTGTTGTTTCTTCTAACAGAGGTTTGGCTGGAGCATTCAACGCAAATGTTATCAAAGCAACTAATAACTTGATCGCTAACAAATATGCCGAGCAACATGCAAAAGGAAATTTGAGTATCATTGGTATTGGTAAAAAGGGTTATGATTTCTTTTCGAAGCGTAACTTTAATGTGGTAGCTAATCACTCTGATTTGTTTTCTGATTTAAATTTTGGTGGGGTATCCGTGGTGACTGAATTTATCATGGAACAATTTAAAGAAGGTAATTTTGACCGTGTTGAAGTGGTGTACAACCAGTTTAAAAATGCTGCAGTTCAAGAGCTGACAGCGGAACAGATTTTACCTTTAATACCACCAGCCCAGGAAGACAAACAACATACGCATAAAGCAAAAATAGAAGCTGAGGTGGATTATATCATCGAGCCTTCCAAAGAGAAGATTATCGAAGAGTTGATTCCTAAAGCAATCAAAATTCAATTATACAAAGCTGTTTTGGATTCAAATGCTTCTGAACATGGAGCACGTATGACAGCGATGGATAAAGCGACAGAAAATGCAGGTGATTTATTAAAATCATTGAAGCTATCGTATAACCAGGCACGTCAAGCAGCAATTACAACAGAACTGACAGAGATCGTATCAGGGGCCGCTGCTTTATCAAACGGATAGTTTTTATTCGGGTAAAAACAAAAAAAAGGTGCTGATCTTATGATCAGCACCTTTTTTTTGAACTAAATTACCATCGAATTAAGGCTGATCCCCATGTAAATCCTGCTCCAAAGGCGGCCAGACAGATAAGATCACCGTTTTTAATTTTTCCTTCTTCCCAAGCCTCGCATAGTGCTATCGGCACAGAGGCTGCAGTGGTATTGCCATATTTCTGAATATTGTTGAATACCTGATCTTCCCTTAATCCAAGTGTTTTCTGTACAAATTGAGAAATACGAAGATTGGCCTGATGCGGAATCAATAAATCGATATCATTGGTTTTTAAATTATTTTTTTCCAATGCCTCTTGAATTACTTCAGGAAATTTGACAACAGCTTTCTTGAAAACAGCCTGTCCATCCATATTTGGAAATGCAGTCCCGTCTTCGAGCATCTCTTTGGTCATCAATAATCCTCCTAATTCCTGCTCGGGCCATTTGGGCATTTCATCCAGCCATATTCCGCTGGATGCCCCCGGGTAATACATAGCTAGCTTTTCGGCTTCTGCTCCGTCTGAATGTAAATGTGTACTCAGTATACCTTTGCCATCTTCCGCTGTTGGTTGCACGACGACCGCTCCTGCACCATCGCCAAAAATTACGGAAACAGCTCGTCCCCTGGTTGAAAAGTCGAGGGCAAAAGAATGTTTTTCTGAGCCGACGACCAGCACATTTTTATACATACCTGTTTTTACAAATTGGTCGGCTATAGAGAGGGCATATATAAATCCCGAACATTGGTTTCTGACATCCAGTGCGCCAACCTCATTCATCCCCATTTCCCTTTGTAGTAAAACCGCACAGCCCGGGAAATAATAATCTGGGGATAGTGTTGCGAAGATGATAAAATCAACATCCTGAGCGGTAATTTGGGCACGTTCTATAGCAATTTTAGCCGCTTCGACTCCCATTGTTGTGGTGGTCTCACCGATTCTGTCAGCATATCTACGTTCTTTAATTCCTGTTCGTTCCTGAATCCATTCGTCACTGGTATCCATAAAGCGTGTAAGATCATTATTGGTATAGACGTTTTTTGGAACGTAATAGCCGATTCCGGCAATTTTTGACTGTAACATAATAAATTCTGCTAATTGATTGTATTCTTCCCTTTTATAATGTCGTTAATTTAGAAAAAAATATTCTATTTTTGCAGCATGGGTACCCAAACTGCTGAAGAAACCTTTACGTTAGAAGAGATTTTAGCCTCTGTCAAAGAGTCTAATCGACTCATTTTATGGAATGATGAAACCAATACGTTTGAACATGTGATTCACTGCTTGATTTATCATTTGCAATATACCGAAAAGCAAGCCGAGAAGATTGCCTGGAAAGTACATACTGAAGGAAAATGTGCTGTATTGGAAGGGAGTTATACGGAGATGGAAATTTATCGCAAAATTTTGAAAGCCGAAGGATTAACTGTCTCTGTAGAATAACTTGCCATTCTTTTGTTACCGTAATAATCTGGTTACGCTTCTGTTTTGTCTATAAGTTTTAGTTTTCTTTGTAGATCATAACTATAAACTAAGCTGAAGCTCTCATGTTGTTTAACGCTAAATCGTTTAAATCTTTTTTATTTTTATTGTTTTCACCTGTTTTTCTTTTTGCTCAAACGGGTCAAATTAAAGCTATTTTAGTTGATAGCGCGACCGCTAAGCCTATATTATCCGCGAGTGCCACACTCCTGGATGCGAAAAATAATACCGTTGTGAAAGGTGGACAGTCTGTAGACCAAGGATTTCTTTTATTATCTGATATTAAACCCGGTAAATACAATATACGTTTTTCCTATGTCGGCTATGAAGCAAAATCTATTGATGCTGTAGAGGTCTTAGGAGGAAAGAGTAAAGATTTAGGCCGAATTGCTTTGAAGTCCATAGGTAATATCTTGAATGAGGTGGTTGTTGAAGGTAGGGTTCCAGCCATGCAAATTGGTATAGACCGTAAAACGTTCAATGTAGGTGAGAGTTTGGTGAGTGCTGGCGGAACTGCAACTGATGTATTAGCTAATGTCCCAACCCTACAGGTTGATCAGGACGGATCGGTCAGTTTGCGTGGGTCGAGTAGCGTGAAAATTTTAATCGATGGCCGAGAGTCCGCTTTAGCCGGAAGCGATGTGACTTCGTTGCTTCAAAGCCTACCTGCTAATTCAATCGATAAAGTTGAGGTCATTACCAATCCTTCTTCCAAATACGACGCTGAGGGACAGACTGGGATCATCAATATTGTTTTAAAGAAGAATATCAGAACCGGATTAAATGGTTCTATCAATACTTCTGCCGGGTCTTATGATAACTACATGGCAGGACTGACCTTGAATTATAGGGATAAAAAGTTTAATTATTTTGGATCTTATAATTTCAACAAACGCCATATGGTTGGAAGCGGTGCCGTTGATAATATCTTTAAAAATAACAATAGCCAGATATCAAATAATTCGGAATCATCAAGAAAAGGTAATAGTCATACGATAAAAGCTGGAGTGGACTATAGTCTTTCTGATAAAACTTCCTTGAGCCTTTCTGGTAATGTGAGCATAAGGGATAATAACCGTGGTGAGGACTTATGGTACCGTTATTTTAATCACCCAACCTTATCCGGCACGAGCACTAGAACTTCTCGCCAACTCGAGGATGATCTGGGCTATGAATTTACAATGGATTTTAGACATCAATTTAAGAGATCTGGTGAAGAACTGACCGCTAATGCCAGCTATGGCCGCGATAAGGAAGATGGCACAAATGTTTTTTTACAGGAGTTTACCTCTGGAACAACTAGTACAGGCCGAAATAATGTCAGTTCGGAAGACGGTAAAAATATCAATATACAAGCGGATTATGTGCTCCCTTTTTCAGAAGAGAGTAAATTTGAGGCAGGTTATCGTTCGCAAATCAGAAAGTCATTTGATACTCAATTCTCGGATACGTTGTCGGTAGCTAATGGTAGCTATCTGCCAGACTATGGCATCAGCAATGATTTTGATTTTACGTCTACTGTTCATGCCTTATATGCCAACTACCAAGGGAAACTATCGGATAGAATAGGTTATCAAGTAGGTTTGCGTGCTGAGCAATTTAACCTAAATTCTACTTACTTTTCAAAAGACCCAACTGTTATTGACAAGGAAACTAAGGCCAGTCAAGACTTCTTTCGTCTATATCCAACCTTATTTTTAACATACAATGTTGGTGATGACGGTGATAAAATTCAATTCAGTTATTCTAGAAGAGTTCAGCGAGCGAGAGGTTGGCAAGTCAATCCATTCTTGAATGTTTCAGATGACATGAACAGACGGCAGGGGAATCCCAATCTGAAGCCTGAAGATGTTCACGGCTTTGAGCTGAGTTTTGCCAAAACCTTCGGTAAGGTGAATTTGATTTCTTCTGCGTACTTCAATCATACCAATGAGGTGATGCAGCCTTATGTTTATTTTGTGGACACCTTGAGCAGTGTGACCTACAGCCGATGGGAGAACTTGACAAGTAGAAATCTCTCCGGATTTGAATTTATCTCTAAAGTCAATGCGACTAAGGATTTTGATTTTACATTCAATCTTAATCTGATCAATATCAATTTTAAGGCGAATGAGGCTTATAATGTTAAAGCATCCAATGGTTTTGCATACAATACCAACTTAACGGCTAATTACCGTTTTACGCCAACGTTTTCCGCTCAAGTTCGTGGTGAATATAACTCTTCGCGGGTGATGGCACAAGGAAAGATGAACGCTATGAAAGGTGTTGATGTGGCATTGAAAAAAGATGTGCTAAATAAGAAGGCATCTATTATGTTCAATGTTAGAGATGTATTTAATACACGGAAAATGCAGGGCTTTACTGAGACACCACAATTGAGTTCTAATTTTGAACACCGCTGGATGAAGAGAATGTTTACTTTGTCGCTTTCCTACCGGTTTGGTAGCCAAGATTTAAACAAATCAAAGAAGAAGGTGTCAAACACAAATGAAGTAGGGGAAGGAGAGGAATATTAAAAAATATTGCTCTTTGTAATCCCAAATGCTTAAATTTAATTTTAAAACAAACCTAAAACTAAAAAGAATGAAGGTATTAAAAACAGTTCTTGCGGTATCGGTGATTGCTTTTTCAGCACACTTAAATACTGCCATAGGGCAAACAAAGAAAGAAGTTCTTGCTTACAAAATTTTAGATTTACCACGTGTAGATATCAAGAAATTTAAAAAAAATAAGGCTGGAGCTTATGTTATTTTTGATGGTACTTCCATGGACGGCTGGAGAGGCTATGATAAGACTGTCGTTCCTAAACGATGGGTGATTAATGAAGGTGCAATCAAATTTGATAGCCAAGCTAATCTTGGAAAGGAAGATGGGGGAGATTTAATTTTTGCTCATGATTTCAAAAATTTCGAATTAGAAATGGAATGGAAAGTTGCCAAAGGAGCAAATTCGGGAATTTTCTTTTTAGCCAAGGAGGTTGAGGGACAACCGATATATATATCGTCTCCAGAATGTCAGGTTTTAGACAATGAAAACCATCCTGATGCAAAAATGGGTGTTGACGGAAACCGAAAATCGACATCACTATATGATATGATCCCGGCCAAACCACAGAATGGTAAACCATATGGCGAGTGGAATAAGGTTAAGATCAGGGTCAACAATGGAAAGGTAGAGCATTTTCAGAATGGTGTAAAAGTTGTAGAATATACATTGTGGGATAAGTCATGGATTGATTTATTGCAAAAGAGTAAATTCAGTGAAGAAAAGTGGCCTTTGGCTTTTGAATTGTTGAGCAATGTTGGTGGCGATAGTAAGTCAGGGCTTATTGGTCTCCAAGACCATGGAAACGATGTATGGTTTAAGAATATTACCGTAAAGGTATTAAAATAAAAAAAGCAGCTTTAAGCTGCTTTTTTTATTTATTATAGTATCGATTGTAATTCTTTTAAATCGATAATCATATGGGCGACATCCTCCGGCTTTTCGGCGCTAGTAGGGTTAAAGAAAATGGCGTCCATCCCAACATTTACCGCACCACGGATATCGGCATCAAGGTTATCTCCAATCATCAATGACAGCTGAGGTTGCGCAAAGGCTGTCGCCATGGCAAATTGAAATATTCTAGGATCCGGTTTGTTTACGCCGACTACCTCTGAAATAAAAATATGTTTGAAATATTTTCTTAAGTCGCTTTTTTCCAATTTTGTTTCACACGCTTCTTTAAAACCATTGGATATTAAGTGAAGATTATATCTGTCACCTAAATAGGTCAGCGTTTCATGAGCATTGGGGAACAGATTTGTTTTTTGGGGACAGATGGCAAGATATTCTAATTCGAATTCCTCAGGAAACAATTCGGGATCCACACCGAGTTCTGTAAAGGTATCGGCAAACCGTGCTGTCCTGAGTTCCGGTTTTGAGATCTTTCCGTGATGATAAAGTCCCCAAAGCCGATGATTGTTGATCGTATAAGTTTCTATAAAACGGGTGGACGACTCTTGATTAAACAAGCGATCAAACTTGTATTTAAAATATAACTCGTGAAGACTTTCTTCGGCATTTTTATCAAAATCCCAAATCGTATGATCCAGATCGAAGAAAATGTCTTTTTTTCCCTGATTAAACATATGCAAAACTAAAATAAAATCGTCTGAAATACGAAAGAGTATCCGTTATTTGATTGTTAAATTGGTAGAAAGCATGTTGCAGTGAAGATATATCAGGGATATTGTAATGAATTATTAATGTTGCGACTCCGTTAATTTTCTTCTTTGTGTCATAATCCTTCGGATATTTCCGAATACCTAGTTGAATACCTATTTTTGTCACATGAAGAAAGCGCTGTTACTCTTTTATTTTCTATTGTTTTATGCGGTTATGCAATTGATCTGGTGGGGGGTGATGTTCGTTCGATTTGACCCCAGTAAGCAGAACATGATCATTGGAGAAGGGATTTTCTTCCTAATTATTTTCCTATGGGGAGCATGGCGACTAAAACGACTGGTGGAAAGAGAGCAGAAATTATTGCAGCAACAGCAAAACTTTCTTTTAGCCATTACACATGAACTGAAATCACCCTTGGCTTCTGTCAAACTGTATATTCAAACGATTTTGAGGCGCGATTTGGATAAGGAACAACAGCAGACATTCTTGCGTAATTCACTAAAGGATATCGAGCGTTTGGATGATTTAGTGGAAAATGTGCTAATGACCACCAAATTGGATAGCCGCAATTATAGTATGCCGAAAGAGGATTTTAATTTTACTTCTTTGGTAGAACAGATCGTTGACAGGCTGCAAAAGAATTCGTGTAGTTCACAAGTTTTGAAACCTTATTTGGAAGCGGATATTATTATTCATGCTGATAAGTTTGCGATTAGTAATGTGGTGACTAACCTGATTGAAAATGCTATTAAGTATTCACCCGCATGTGCTATGGTGGATGTGAAATTATATACGGAGAATAGTAAAATAATTTTTTCTGTTGCTGACCATGGTATTGGTATCAGCGATGAAGAGAAAAAGCTTATCTTTAATAAGTTTTATCGGGTGGGCAGTGAGGCTACACGGAAAACCAAAGGCACAGGTTTGGGGTTATATATCGTGAAAACCGTGTTGCAGAAACACGACGCGACCATTAAAGTTAAAGATAACACTCCTAAAGGGAGTATTTTTGAAGTAACATTTGAAAGAAATGCAAAGTAAACAAAGAATATTACTTGTCGAAGATGAAGAACACTTGTTAGAAGCTATCAAGTTGAATCTCGAAATGGAAGGTTACCGTGTCACTACGGCTACCGATGGAAAAAAAGCACTAAAAGTCTTCAAGGAGGAGCGTTTCAACTTGGTTGTCTTGGATGTGATGATTCCGGAAATTGATGGATTTCAAGTTGCTGAAACTATTCGACTGCAAAATACAGAAGTTCCTATTATGTTTTTAACTGCCAAAAATAGCAGTGAGGATCGGATTACCGGCCTTAAGAAAGGAGCAGATGACTATTTGGTGAAACCTTTCAACTTAGAAGAGTTGATTCTGCGTGTTGGAAATCTAGTTCGCCGTGGCATGAAGCCTGATGATCTCAAAGAACTAAATTCTTATCAAATAGGAGATAAAACGATCTATTTCAATTCGTACGAACTGCATCATGCGGATGGTACGATAACTTCTTTGACAAAAAAGGAAACGATGTTGTTAAAGCTGTTGATTGAAAGACGTAATGAGGCGGTATCGAGGGAGCAAATATTGGAAACCGTGTGGAACTATGATGTTTACCCATCTACTCGGACAATCGATAATTTTATCCTGACCTTCCGGAAATATTTCGAGCCGGATCAAAAACACCCAATTTACTTTCATTCTATCCGCGGTGTTGGTTATAAGTTTACCGACAATAATGCCTAGGTAATAAGAGATGATGACAATTAAGGCTAGGATAGCCGTTATTTTTATCGCCGCGTTATTTTTGGGCTATGGCATATATCAAGGTCATTATCAGACTGCTGTACTAATAGCTGGTGGAATAGGCTATTTGATTTGGAGCCATTTCAGAGAAGGGTCTGTTTTTTTGGCTACACAGGCTTTTCATAGGCAAGATTATGAGAAAGCAAAAAAATTGTTGGCTGAAATTAAGAACCCCGACGCGCTGCGGAAAGGTAGACGTAATTTCTATGAATTTATGATGGGAAATATTGCGCTGAAAGAAGAACGTGTCGATGAGGCGGAATATCATTTCCAGTTAGCATCACGTCTGCCTTGGAAAAAAGATAATGAAAAGGGCATGGTTATGATTAATCTAGCAAACATAGCACTTCGAAAGTTTGATTACCAAAGAGCCAGAGCGTATGCAGATGTGGCCAATAAATTGCATCTGACGGCTAGACAGAACAGTATTATTACAAAAATAGAAAACGAAATTTCAAAACATTTATAGTGAGTACTACTTTACAAAACGACTTATTGATTAGGGCTGCATTCTCGCAGCAGACAGAGAGACCTCCTGTGTGGATGATGCGCCAAGCTGGGCGCTTTATGAAAGAATATTGGGATATCAAGAATAAATATTCCTTTCTGGAAATGTGCAAAACACCCGAAATCGCCGCTGATGTCACTATGCTTCCGGTTGATTTATTGGGTATTGATGCTGCTATTTTATTTTCCGATATTTTAGTAACCGCCGAAGCAATGGGCGGCGATCTTTCTTTTGAACAAGGTGTAGGACCTCGTTTTTCTAATCCTATTCGTTCTGTAAAGGATGCCGAAGCTTTATCCGTTAACTGTTTGGATAGATTGCAATATGTAGCTGATGCCATAAAGGTGATTCAGCAACGTCTTGATAGGCGTATTCCTTTGATTGGATTTGCAGGAGCACCGTTCACAATTTTAAGTTATTTGGTCGAAGGTGGATCTTCAAAAGATTTTAAGTTAACAAAATTGATGTTGAATAATCAGCCGGAGCTGGCCCATATGATTCTTCAAAAGATCGCCGATGTTACTGTTGACTATCTGAACATGCAGATCGAAGCTGGTGTTAATGCGATTCAATTATTTGATAGTTGGGCTTTAGCCTTATCATGGAATGATTACCGTGATTTCTCACATTATTATAATAAACAGATTATTTCAAGATTAAACCGTCAAGACATTCCAGTTATTTCATTTTGCAAGGGATCGTCTGTTTTTGCACCGATGATGGTTGAAGCGCAGCCTGATGTGATATCTATTGATTGGAATGCAGATTTAAAAAATATAAAGCAATCCCTACCACAGGGGATCGCTGTACAAGGAAATTTAGATCCATTTGTTTTGTATGCTGATAAGGCTGTAATCAAAAGGAAGATTACAGAACTCTTTGAACGTATGCGAGGTGAAAATGGGTTTATCTTTAACTTGGGGCATGGTATAATGCCAGATATTCCATTTGACAATGTAAAATATGCCATTGAAGTAGTGAAAGAATTTCGCTATTAATTGTGGTCTCTTAAAATATACAGAACGACTTGCGAAAGCAAGTCGTTTTTTTTACCAGGTCGGAAACTGATGATATTCGATTTTTGTATATTGGATGTAAGATTTATACAAATCATAGTTGCTGGTGACAATTGCTCCTAACTTTTCTTAATTTTGTAATTATGATCTATTTATATGCAAAAGCTGTTCACATTATCTTTGTAGTGTGTTGGATGGCTGGATTGTTCTATATTGTCCGACTATTTATCTACCATACGGAAGCTAAATCTAGGCCTGCAGAAGAATATGGCATTTTGCATAGGCAGTTTACTGTAATGGAAAGCAAATTGTGGTGGATTATAACCACTCCAGCAATGTACCTCGCTGTAGTCGCAGCACTAGTTATGCTTTATATGAATCCGGGTTTGCTGAAGATGGGCTGGATGCATGTTAAACTCACCTTCGTTTTAGGATTGATACTTTATCATTTCTCCTGCCAGCGGATTATGTTTCAATTACAAAGTGAGTCTTCCAATTGGTCTTCGACAAAATTGAGGCTATGGAACGAACTCGCTACAGTTTTACTATTCGCGATTGTTTTTACAGTAGTTTTAAAATCGGCCTTGAATTGGATATTTGGCGTTTTGGGACTGTTAATTTTATCGATTGCGCTGATGATGGCTGTAAAGCTTTATAAAAAATATCGGAACAAGAGTGTTGGGCGAAAGCGTTAAATTCTATGCTTTCTTAATCCTTTGTGATTCTTTATAGTCGAAAGATTATAAATAGAATAGGATTATGTATAGAAAAATTCTAAGTATGTTCTTGTTGCTGACTGTAGCAGCAGCTGGTTTTGCGCAACGATACAGACCTTTGGGTGGTACATTAAATATCTACTCTACAGATGTACCTTTTTTTCTTTATATTAATGACATTTTGTATAATAATAGAGCTTCAAGGGGTGTCAAAGTATCTCATTTGAAGAATAGGCGTTATGATTTGCGTATCGTGTTTGCCGATCGTCAGCACCGCACATTAAATGGTTCCGGAATACAACTTGTCGATAGAAATGGGCAATTCATGGACGTTGTGTTTTCTGTTAGTAACAGAAGAGGAAATAAGGGGATTATTTTAGAATCCATAAATCCTATTGATCGTTATGGCAATGGTAATTATCGTAACGACTTACTTTATGATAATCAGGATATATATAGGGATGAACAGTATGATGAGCCATATAGCCAATTGGAAAGTCGTGGCGATTCACCGGCCTATAATCGGAATGGCTATGATCATGACAGGAACAATAATCAACACAGGCAGCCGGAGGAATCCGAAATTTATCGTAATGGTGTAGATCGTCCTCATGGAAATGCTAAAGATGAAGGAAATGGTCAACTGGATAAAGAAGTATTCCTTAAAACAGATTCTAACCGATTGAATGACCTGTTGAATCAGAAAGAAAATGATCAGGATAAACTCGCGTTAGCTGCTCAGGAGTTACAAAATATGCAACTTCGTGTTTCTGAAATTGCCGATTTAATGGAATTGTTTATACGGGATGATAATAAGCTCACCTTTGCTAAATATGCTTATCCAACTTGTGTGGACAAACAGAATTATGAGAAAGTAGGGGATGCCTTATCATTTAGCTCAACCCGGGAAAAGCTTTTGGATTTTCTAAAGAAATAAAAAAGGAGCAATTTGCTCCTTTTTTATTCTCCGCCGAAGCAGATATATTTTAATTCCATATATTCATCTAAGCCATGTTTTGATCCTTCTCGACCAACTCCTGATTGTTTTACCCCACCAAAAGGTGCGGCTGCATTTGAAATAAGACCGGTATTGACACCGACCATGCCGGCTTCAAGTTGCTCAGCTACCCGGAAACAGCGATTGATATTTGTACTATAAAAATAGGAGGCGAGACCAAATTCAGTATTGTTGGCCATCGCTATGCCATCTTCTTCTGTTTTAAAGCTGAAAAGGGCGCAGATTGGGCCAAAGGTCTCCTCCCTAAATATAAGTGCTTCTTTTGGAATGTTCGTCAGAACAGTAGGCTGGAAAAATAGGCCTTTGATTACGTTACCTCCAGCAGCCAATTCGGCACCGTGATTTAAGGCATCTTGCACATGATGTTGTACTTTTTCTAAGCCTTTTGTATTAATAAGTGGGCCGACCTGGACACCTTTATCAAGCCCATTGCCAACCTTTAGTTTACTAACGGCTTGGGTAAGTTTCATTGAAAACTCATCGTAAACATCTTCTTGAACAAGAAATCTATTAATTGATACACATGTCTGCCCGGAATTTCTAAATTTACCAGCGATAGCACCTTCTACAGCTGCATCAATATCGGCATCGTTAAAAACTAGGAATGGGGCATTACCGCCAAGCTCCATTGATACTTTTTTGATGTTCGAGGCTGATTGTTCTATAAGTGTTTTTCCTACTTCGGTAGATCCTGTGAAAGAAAGCTTTCTCACCAGATCGTTCGTCGCTAACTCTCTTCCTATTCCGCTGCTATCTCTTCCTGTAATGACATTGAGCACCCCCTTGGGAACGCCTGCCTCTTCAGCAAGTTTCGCTAGTGCGATCGCTGAAAACGGGGTCTGTGAAGCTGGTTTGAGTACCACTGTACAACCAGCGGCCAATGCAGGAGCTACTTTTCGGGTCACCATCGCTATGGGAAAATTCCAGGGTGTAATTGCCGCGACGACACCTACACCTTGTTTAATTGTCATCATCCTGCTACCTTTATTCTGGGAAGGTATCGTTTCACCATAGGCTCTTTTTCCTTCTTCTGAAAACCACGCTACAAAAGAACTACCATAATCCACTTCTACCATAGATTCACTTAGTGGTTTCCCACTTTCCAAAGTCATGATTTCTGCAAGATCGTCCTTATGCTCTTGAATAAGATTGTACCATTTACGGAGGATATCGGAACGTTCCACTACAGTTGTGTTTTTCCAGCTTTTCCACGCTTTGTCAGCAAAATCTATCGCTTTACTGCAATCGGCCACTTTCAAATCAGGTAATGAAGCGATAACTTTTCCTGTAGCAGGATTTATGACGTCAAAAGTGTGTTTTGATGTAATAAATTTCCCATTGATATAAGCACTCTCAATTAAAAGTTTATTTTTCATCGATGTAAATTTTATTGTTACAAGTATAGTTTAAACACCTCAAATTGAAATTCTGTTCAATAATTTATTTCTCGTTCAAATGAACCTCTCTCTTTCAGCTTTTGAAGGTATCTTACAAGACTCATTTTTTCCAAACCATTGATAACGGTTTTTAGCAAAATAGTCATAAAGCGCATCTCTCCATGCAATGGGTAAAATCTTCAGTAAATAACATATGGTGTAGGGAAAACCCAATTGCTTAATGATTTTGAGCACAGCTTCACTTTTGATAAAGCTGCCTTCAGGAGATAAATAAACGATTGAATCAATGTTTTTGGGAATATTTTTCAGCGTGGCCCTACTAAATTCGGACTGCAGGGAACTAAATAAGAATTTTTTCTTACGATCTATTCTTAATAGTTTTTGAACAAACCGATTACAAATCAAGCAATCCCCATCAAAAAAAATGATATGTTTTCCTTGTTGTTCCATACGCTGAAGTTACTGCTATTTATTGAGAGTACTGCCATGAAAGGATCATAAAAAAGGAAGGAATTACTATGGCGGGGGGCATATGAGTGAAAAAAGCGGCGCTTTTTGAGACACCGCTTTTTCGAAATCGTCCTTATAAATTTTTCATGATCGTATGACCCATACGATCCCGTTTGGTTTTTAGATATTCTTCGTTAAATGGATTTGCTGTTATTTCAATAGGTACATTTTCTACAATTTCAAGACCATAGCCCACCAAACCAGCACGTTTTGTAGGATTGTTTGACATGAGGCGCATTTTTGTGACCCCCAGATTTCTTAGGATCTGTGCACCTACGCCATAGTCTCTTAAATCTGCCTTAAATCCTAATTGTACATTGGCATCTACTGTGTCTAATCCATTTTCTTGCAACTTGTATGCGTGTAGTTTATTGATCAGTCCAATACCTCGTCCTTCTTGATTCATGTACACGATGACACCTTTACCTTCCTGCTGGATCATTTCCATTGCCTTGTGCAGCTGAGGGCCACAATCGCATCGGCAAGACCCAAAAATATCTCCTGTAACACAAGAACTATGCACACGAACTAAAATAGGCTCGTCTTCATTCCAGTCACCTTTGTAAAGAGCTAAATGCTGTTCGCCAGTATCTTTCTGCGTAAAAGCTTTCATTTTAAAATCACCATATTGTGTTGGCATATTAACGGTGACTTCTTCATTGATTAAAGAGTCGTGTTTAAGGCGGTACTCGATCAGATCTTCAATACTTACGATCTTTAAATCGAATTTTTTAGCAACATCCATGAGTTCGGGAAGCCTAGCCATTTCGCCGTCCTCTTTTAAAATCTCAACCAATACACCTGCAGGTTCAAATCCTGCTAATCGAGCCAGGTCAACTGTAGCCTCAGTATGACCAGTACGACGTAGCACGCCGCCATCTTTTGCTATTAAAGGGAAAATATGACCTGGTCTACCTAATTCTTCGTAGTGAATATTAGGATCAATCATTGCTTTAATTGTTTTCGAACGGTCTGACGCAGAAATTCCTGTTGTACAGCCATATCCCTGAAGGTCAATGGAAACAGTAAAGTTCGTTTCATATACCGCTGTATTCTGCCCCACCATGAGATCAAGGTGTAATGCATCTGCTCTTTCTTTCGTTATCGGAGCACATACCAAACCACGCCCGTGAGTGGCCATAAAGTTTATGATTTCAGGAGTGGCATTGCGAGCAGCAGTGACAAAGTCTCCTTCATTCTCGCGGTCTTCGTCATCCACTACGATTACTACTTTTCCTGCTTGTATATCAGCGATCGCTTCTTCGATCGTGTTTAATTTGAAATCCATTTATTGATATATTGTAATTGGTACAAAGTTAGTGTAGAATCTAAATTTATTTATAATAGCCCTGTCACAATCTAATGTGATTCTTTTAAATTATTCTTTTTTAAAAACTTTTCTTTCACCCATTTCCATGCGGCTTCTACTTTTAACTTATATTGATCAATATCAAATAAAGCGGAGTCTGTTGTCGATTTATACGTTAGAAAAGCAGCAAGTGGTGTTAAGACAATGATTGCCATCCACATCCCCACACCCGATGATATCGCGCCGTCTTTAGCCGTTTTTTCAGCTACCGTAGAAATAATATGATAAATCAGAAAGAATATAATGGCCATAACTACAGGAAGACCAAGCCCTCCCTTTCTGATAATGGCCCCAAGCGGAGCTCCGATGGCAAACAACAAAAGACAGGAGACAGCAAGGGTAAACTTGCGATGCCACTCAATGCGATAGCGGATATCTTTCGATTTATAATCTTTAAACTCAAGCGTACGGCCATTCAGATCTTCCTTCAGATAATTCAACTGGTTTAGTGCATTCATAGTAACCTGTGAACGTTGTTCTTGAGGTACAAGATCGGTAATCAGATTTTTAAAAGGCTTGATTTTAGCTTCTTTGACCTTGGGCTGTCCAGGTTGATTGGCACTAAAATATTTCGAGTAGATATTATATCGCGTATCTAATGTCCGGGAAATTGCTTTTCCCATACTATCTAACTTAATATGATTCGAGTCGATATACATGTCCAACTGTTTCAAATTTAACATGGCATGGTGGCTCTTGAAGAGGTTTTCATCTGTTTTACCCTGTTGAAAGCTTCCCATATCAAACTTTTGCTCAGTTTCTTTGAATTTAAATCGCGTAAATTGCTGACGTGGATCGTAGGTTTTGGAGTTTTTAGTTCGGGCCTCCTCGTAACGTATACCATCCTTAAGTTTAAGAATCATATAATTGTTGTCGGGAGAATTGTAGATATAGCCTTCTTTTGCCATAAGTACATTATTGGCCGTATTGCCACCGCGGTGATCGTAGATCATCAAGTCGTAGAGAATTGTTCCCGCTTTGTTTTTTCCTCGGGCGCGGATGGAGTAGCCTGGGATCGTATTGTTAAATATTCCGGGTTTAATAAGGAAATCGGCCTTTTTATTACGTACATCTGTAAGTAATGTCCCCATTTTCAGATTAACTACAGGAAGGATATAGTCGGAGAAAAGAAAAGAACTTGTTGCGAAAATTGCGACGAGTACGAATAGCGGAGTCATCGCTTTGCGCAAAGATACGCCGGCAGCCTTAATTGCAACCAATTCATAGCTTTCACCCAAATTTCCAAATGTCATAATGGAGGAGAGTAACATGGATAAGGGCATTGCCATTTGAATTTGAACAACGCATTGATAGCCAATTAACTCCATGATTGTGTACCATTCGAAGCCTTTTCCAATCAAATCATCTATATACTTGAATAGAAAAAGCATCAATAGCACAAACATCACAATAAAAAATGTGACAATAAATGGTTTTATGAAAGCTTGAAGAATAAGTAAATGAACTTTTTTCATCCGTGACGCTAAGCAAATTGATGCCTTTGCATTAAGGCATCTCTACACCAAAGAACTCCCCTAGGAGTTCTTGGTGGATTATATTGCAAAGATAGGCTTTTTTATGCACCTATAACACTCTGAAGGTAGACTATTGAATTTTTCCAAATTAATTTTCTGTTTTCAAGATCTTCTTCTTTAGCGAAATCAGTTATTTTAAGAGCAACATCATTTGTTAGTTCATCTTGGTCGATCTCCAGATCGAAATAATAGGGATCATCATCGAGCCATTTAAAGCGTACGGATTTATTTTCTTTCGATGCTACAATTTTTGCTCGGTGTGGTTCATCATCCCAAATGAAAGTATAAACGGTGTCTTTATAGTTTACATCATCTGCAAACCATTGTGCCAATTCGTTTGGTTCTTGCAAATACGGAAATAAAATTCTAGGTGAAGAGTTGATGATATATTCTAGTTGGAATTTTATTTTATCTGCCATATAAATGTTTTTTTAAATATTAGTTTGTTTAAATCAAAAATAAGCTATATTTGCATTCCCAAAATGGCGGGGTAGCTCAGATGGTTANNGTTCGATTCTGCTCCCCGCTACAAATCTCTTCCAAAATTGCTTTTTATTGCATAAACTTATTATTTGTAATAATACATATTTATTTTGTTATTGCAAGTTTTTTTATGAAAAGTTGAGTCCTTATTTTGATAAATATTACGTTTTTAATACGATCAAATTTTTAAAAGTTATGTGCTTTTTTTAGATAATAAATTTACTTGGTTAAAAATGAGTTTGTTGCGCTTAATAGACGGTTTTAATACTAGATAATTGGTAAAAAAATAAAAAAATCTTTTGAATTGACACATGAAGTGGTATATTTGCATACCGAAACGGCGGGGTAGCTCAGATGGTTANNGTTCGATTCTGCTCCCCGCTACTAAAAGCATCAATCTCTTTAGGTTGATGCTTTTTTTATGTAAAATATCTTGTTTTACAAAATACCTTATTTTGGTGGCTAGAGGAAAGTATAGCCCTTTTATTGCCTTATGGAGAATAGTTATTTTTTTACCCCCTCTGAATACTGCTTGCCTCTTTAGATATTCGGCTAAAGAGATTAAGCGTTTTTAGCAAAATGCCTGTTCAAATGTTATTCGTTGGTGGTAGACAATCTGTATGTTTCATCAATTGTCGTCATAAGCAAGGCTTTTCCAATCTTCTTTCTGTAAATACTTTAACATCAAAAAGAATATGATCCATCCGAGTCCGGCTAAGATCCAAATTAGCGTTTCGAAGTGAAAGATTGTTTTATGTAAGAAGCCCAATATCCCCAAAAGGCCTAAGATGAATAAATTGGTTATTGCTTTAGAATTGGATTGGTTTGCTTTTGAAAACGGGTAGCTTTTGACCATAAAAAGCATAATCAAAATACTTTCAATGCCGCCAACTGCAGAAGATAATAGTAGATCATTAATTGAATTGAGACCAAATAGGGGTATACAGATACATAAAAACACGACGTTGAAAGGTAAAACATACTTAATGAGACAAGCCTTAAGAACGCCGGTCATCAACTGTCCCGGCTTGTGTATGGGAGCGGTATGATAGATCCAAGCTGCTTTATACTTGTTGCTTTGAGTAATAAGCTGGAAAACGGTTAAAATAGTGAGTAATGATAGATAGAACATAATGATATACAGGCCTGAATCCCGAATTTTTAATATCTTGTCTGCCATTGGGGGCTCTTCTCCAGTACGTATAAATAAAAAAGTAAAGTAAATAGGCAAATAAGCCAACGAAGGGTAGAGCTGTTGTTTAAATTCTCTTGTTTTAGCACTTATCAGCCATACAATGCCAAATCCTGCCTCTTCAACTGCGGATGAACATACTTTCGCGGATATCCATTTATAAACAGGCAGTTTAGATCCATGATTCTGCTTCAAAGGTAAATTTTCATTGGGGAAGCTGTCTGCGCTTGCCAATGCAGCTATTTTTGCATTAAATCCACGTGAAAATAACTTGATACAGGCATAGACACCTGCAAGGGGAGTGAGTGCCCCCAATATGGATAGCATGATAATGGGTAAATTTTGGTCTCCAAAGATTAAGGGTTGAAAAGATGCAATCCATGTACTCGGAAATATCCAAAGAAATCGGAGCTGTTCCATCGTCAAATGAGATTCTACAATAGATTGAATCAGATTTGGACCAACATAATAGGACAGGAAAAGAACCAGTGAGAGGCCTATCTGTATATAAGTAATAACATCTTTAAACTTTTGGATGGGCAGGTATTTAATACAGATCAGGTAAAATCCGTTGACACCGATGAGAGCGATTAAGGTGCTGAACATAAGCTGTAAACATAGAACAAGGACTGAAGTAATATCCCAATTAAACAATACATAAACAAGTACTGGTGCGGTTAGTGCAATTATTTGGTTAAACAGCTTTATTGCAATAAAAGTTATTCGCGCAATCGATAGGGTCCTGTCGTTAACTGGACGCGGCATAATGATATACTGGTCCCGGGTATCTAATAATATAGGTGAAAAATCAGTAACCAATGTAATACTAAGCATACTGATAAAGGTGAGCAGCATGATAGAAACAGCTAAATATCTATCTGGAATCGACAAAAGTATGGCCATGAATACCAAGCCAATAATCAGGTATAACACAAATTGTAAAATCGAAGACGATGAGGACGATTTCTCCGTTCTACGTCTCCGAAAACTAATAGGTTTTCGGTTTTCTAAAATGATTTTTGTTTGTAAGATGATCTTAAACTGTTCAAAATTAATACCTAAGCTTTTCCAAACCCCAGGAAACAGAAGAATAAACTTGAAGATGAGTTTTTCCATGTTATTGAATTGCTCTAATGATATTGGAGACATCCAATGTATTGCTGCCACTATTTGTTAATTTTGCAAATATATGCTCCAAAGATTCGTTAGCTTCTGTCTTTAGCTCCTCAATAGTACCATCCGCAATAATGCTCCCCTGGTTTATAAGTAAAATTCGATCGGATACTTTTTCGACAACATCCATCATATGGGAGCAGTAGAAAATTGTTTTTCCTTCTTTTGCAAGCAAGGAAATAAGCTCCTTAACAAAAATAACAGCATTGGCATCAAGTCCAGATAAGGGTTCATCCAGAACAATAATTTGAGGGTTGTGAATAATTCCAGAAATCAGTAGTACTTTTTGACGCATTCCTTTTGAGAAGGTGTCCATTCTATTATTTGCATTTGATTCAAGACCAAAAGCAGCCAATAACTTTAAGGAACGCTCCAGAATAATATTACTTTCCATTCCATAGAGTTTACCTACAAAATCTAGATATTCAATTGGAGTCAGTACTTCATATAATTCTGCATTCTCGGGAACATATCCTAACAATGTTTTCACGGCCAATGGATCTTCTTGAATGTTGATACCATTAATTTCTACAGTGCCTGTGAAATCTTCAATTAGTCCCGTCAATATTTTAACGGTGGTGGATTTGCCTGCCCCATTTGGGCCAATATATCCGATAACTTGGCCTGGGAATATGTCGAGGTTGATTCCTTTCAAAATTTCCTTGGTTCCGTACGATTTTTTGAGGTCAACGATCCGGATGAGCGGTAATATACTTTGCATATGATAACAATCTTCAAAGTAAACTTACGTAAAAATTGGGAGTTATGGTTACTGTTGAGATCGGTATAGACTGTATTTTTTAAATAGAAGATTCTTATTTCAAAAAATAGAAAAAGGGACCCTTTGGTCCCTTACAATGGTTTTATTTTCGGAAACTATCTGTCATTTTTAGGGTATCCTTCTTCATCAAGATCATCTCTCAAATCTTCTTCATTCTCTGCTAATTTCTTGTCTAAAGGAGATAACCGTTCATGATCAAAAGTCTCAATTCGCATGTTCGCCTGATCCAAATCTTCATCCTGAAGTTCATCTTTCGAAGCATATTCATCTCCCACAAATGGATTTGAATTGTCATAGGTTGAATCATCATCAACAGCACCCTCTGCAATAGTATCGTAATCAGCTGGATGAGCATAATCTGGATCGTTACCTTCGACATCCATTTCATAACTGTCAAGCTCTTTGTTAAAAGTAAGGTCCTGATCTTTATCTGGATAGTCTTCTTCAACTTTCCCGTTTCTATATTCTTTTTTTGACATAATTCTGCTAATTTTTATTCATCATTAAAACAGTTCATATAAAAAAAAGTTTGGATTTTACTAGACAAAATGGGGCTCAAGTGCTATTGGAATACCAATCGAATACCAAAAAGATAAAATTTCATTTTAAAAAGGGCAGAACATGTTAGTTTTAGGAGAAGCCATTCAGCTTTGTCTAAATTATAGTGTCCATGGTAGAATTCAGCTCGACAACTAATCAGGCGCTATTTTTAGCTCTTTTATAAGAGCTTGGTGTAATATTTCGTTTCTTCTTATAAAAATTAGTCAAGTGACTCTCATCGTTAAATCCAAGTTCTTCTACAATTTGTTTCATGCTATATGTATTGGAAGCTAACCTATCTTCAATAAGTTTAATACGAATATCATCGATATATGTTTTATAACTCACAGCATATCGCTTTTTAAAAAATGCACCAAAATAATTAGCGGAAATTTGAAACTGATCGGCAATCGATTTAATTTGTAATTTGTCAGGAAAATAAATGTTTTGATGAATATATTGCTCGATCTCTTGAGACATTTCATAAGATGCATGAATAGGCAGGCCCAGGTCCTTTACAATATTTTCCACTAAGGCGAAAAGAGACATAATTTGGTGGAATATGAAAATAGAAGTCGTTGCGTCCTCACGGTCATATTGATGTATCAGTTCGAATACCTGCTCTGTCAATTTTTTATTTTCTTTCTTAAGGGATAGGCTCCTATTTAAAAATGTCTTCGAATTGAAAATATCCACCGGGCTGAAAGAAAGTCTGAAATTTTGCTGTATAAAATGAAGATCTTTAAAATAGGAACCGGAAAAATAAAGTACAAATACTATTGCATCTTTCTTAGTGTCAAGTGTTTCAAATGTCTTATTCAAAAAGAGTAAGTTTCCTTTCGAAAATTTCAACTTATTTTCTTTAGATAGGATCGATCCTTCCAATATATATACTAAAGCAAAATCAAAGCCTGTTTTATTTAGTTCTATTTTTTGTTTCTGCTTGATTTTTTGAGAAGAGAAAGATAAATTCGTCATATGTACGATTCTATTGAATAAATACCAACTACAAACCTAAGAAAAATAGAATAAACACTTAATTTTTCCTCTTGTTGTAATGGAACAATTATGGATTTACATTCATGATAAAATATAAATAATTTTTGATCCCAATGAATTGTTAGGTGCTTTTTGCATTCCTAGTCATTTTTTCAATATTATCCCACTGGTCCTGCGGAATAACATCCAAACCATTAAATTCGCCGGCTCCTTTAAGCCACTCTCCACCATCTATCGTGATGATATCACCGTTGATATAACTTGCATAGTCAGATACTAAATAAGCAGCGAGGTTAGCAAGTTCCTGTAGTTCACCCAGGCGACCCAAAGGGATACGTTTGGTTGGGGAGAGAAGTTCGCCTAATTCTCCAGGCAACAAGCGTTCCATGGCTCCGGAGGTTTGAAATGGACCTGGTGCTATAGCGTTTAGTCGTATCCCTTTTTTCCCCCATTCCACAGCCAACGAACGGGTTAGCGCTAGAACTCCAGCCTTGGCTGTTGCAGATGGTACGACATATCCAGATCCCGTCCACGCATAGGTTGTGACAATACTGAGTACAGCTTTATTTTGTTCATTTTGCGCGATCCACCTTTTTCCTAGCTCGAGGGTATAATTTATACTCCCTTGAAGGACAATTCCAATGACAGATTCAAAGGCTCTATGGCTTAAACGTTCAGTAGGGGAGATAAAATTTCCAGCGGCATTATTTATGAGAATATCTATTCCACCGAAATGTTCATATCCAAATGAAACGACGTGTTCAACATCATCATAATTGCGAACATCCCCCGCCACAGCAAGACATTTAGCCTGATGTTTTTCTGATAATTCTTTTGCTGTCTGTTGTATAATATCATCTTTGCGACTTGTAATCAAGCAAGAGGCCCCAAGCTCGAGAAAGTAATCTGTCATTGCTTTGCCTAGCCCCGTACCACCACCAGTGATCAGAATTCGTTTTCCTTTTAGTGCATTTTCTTTTAACATGCCCATATATCGTCCAGTTTTATGTATCCTTAAGTTACATAAAATTTGATATAAAATAAAAGGGCGGGGCGGGGAAGATTGTATAGTGAGGAAAAAAGATCTAACTAAAACAGGAGCTATTCATTGAATAGCTCCTGTTTTAGTTAGATCCATTTCTACGAATAGAATGGAGGTAGGTTTACGCGCCTAGTTGTACGCGTTTGAAAGCAGTAACAGTCAATCCTTTAGAAACTGAATCTAAGAATTGTGCAATATTTTTAGAAGAATCTTTTACGAACTCTTGGTTTAACAAGGTTGTATCTTTGAAGAATTTGTTCAATTTACCTTGAGCAATTTTTTCAGCCATTTCAGCTGGTTTTCCTTCAGCGATGATTTGCTCTTTTGCAATAGCGATTTCACGCTCAATTGTGTTTTGATCGACACCATCTTTATCAATTGCAATAGGATTCATTGCAGCAATTTGCATTGCAACATCTTTACCAGCTTCTTCAGCACCAGCAGCGTCAGCAGAAAGACCTACCAATACACCTAAACGGTAGTTACCGTGAATATAAGCGATAACTTTTTCAGCAGTGATCGTTTCGTATTTAGAAACGTCGATTTTCTCACCAATTACACCAGTTTGCTCGATTAAAGAATCAGCGATATTTTTGCCATCAAGTTCCAAACCTTTTAATTCTTCTAAAGAAGCAGGCTTATGGTTTAATGCAATATCTGCAATTTTTTCAGCGAAGGCTACGAAGTCTGCGTTTTTAGCTACGAAGTCAGTTTCACAGTTAACTTCAACTACAATACCTGATTTGCCATCAGCAGTAGCTTTAGCGATGATAACACCTTCGTTAGAGTCGCGATCCTGACGGCTAGCAGCTACCTTAGCGCCTTTTTTACGTAAGTAATCTACAGCAGCTTCGAAGTCACCATTAGACTCAACCAAAGCTTTTTTACAATCCATCATACCAGCGCCAGTTTGTTGACGCAATTTGTTTACATCTGATGCAGAAATTTGTACTGACATGTTTATTTCTTTTTATTATTATTTACGACTGAAATTTGTACAATATTAACTTAAAAAAGGTTAAGCTAATATGAAGTTTAACATTCCTTGCTAAACGGGTTCTGTTAAACAAAAAACCGGACAGATAGGCTAGTTCAAGAAAAGTAAACTTTTCCAGAAACTAACGCTACGCCATCCGGTTTGGAATAAAAATATTATTCTCCGTCTTTCGCTTTGCGAGGACGTTTAGCTTCTGAAGCTTCACCATTATCAGCTTTTGCTTTAGCAGCAGCAGCATCTTTTTCAGCTTCTTCTTCTTTGTCGCGTTTGCGCTCGTCCAAACCTTCTTGGATTGCTTGACCAATGATACCTGCGATTAAGCTAATAGATTTGCTAGCGTCATCATTTGCAGGGATTGGGAAATCAATGTTTGAAGGATCAGAGTTTGTATCTACCATTGCAAAAGTAGGGATGTTTAATTTCATTGCTTCAGAAACAGCGATGTGTTCTTTTTTCACATCGATGATGAATAAAGCAGCTGGCAAACGGTTCAAATCAGCGATACCTCCTAAAAGATTTTCTAATTTGATACGCTCACGTTGAATCATCAACTTCTCTTTTTTAGACAATACATCGTAAGTACCGTCTTTTTGCATTTTGTCAATGTTAGACATTTTTTTGATAGACTTACGAACTGTAGCGAAGTTTGTAAGCATACCACCTAACCAACGCTCAGTCACGAAAGGCATGTTGACCTCTTTAGCTTGTTGTGCGATGATCTCTTTTGCTTGTTTTTTCGTAGCTACGAATAAAACTTTGCGACCTGATTTTACGATTTGTTTGATAGCTGATGCAGCTTCTTCTAACTTCGTAAGTGTTTTGTTCAAGTCAATGATGTGGATACCGTTGCGCTCCATGAAAATGTACTTAGCCATTTTCGGATCCCATTTACGTGTAAGGTGACCAAAGTGCACACCTGCATCCAATAAATCTTGATAAGTAGTTCTTGCCATTTTTTGATCCTCCTTTGATTAACGTTTACTGAATTGGAATCTTCTACGAGCTTTACGACGTCCTGGTTTCTTACGCTCAACCATACGGTCGTCACGCGTTACTAAACCTTTAGCACGTAATGCAGGTTTAACTTCTGGGTTAAGTTCAACCAATGCTTTTGCGATCGCTAAGCGAACAGCTTCTGCTTGACCTTTAACACCACCTCCGTTAACGTTTACTTTTACATCAAAGTTTGCTAATTCACCAGCTACGTTCAAAGATTGAGTAGCGATGTATTGCAAAGGTAATGTTGGGAAATACTCTTTGTGGTCTTTACCGTTTATGATTATGTTTCCGCTACCAGCAGTTAAGTAAATGCGGGCAACAGCAGTTTTTCTTCTTCCTGAAGTATTAGTTGTTGACATGTCGATTCTCCTTAAAATTTAACTGGTTTTGGATTTTGTGCTTCATGCTTGTGCTCAGTACCAGCATAAACGTAAAGGTTCTTAAACAATTGACGACCTAAACGGTTTTTAGGAAGCATACCACGAACAGCTTTTTCAATGATGCGCTCAGGGAATTTAGCCATTAACTCTTTAGGAGAAACGAAACGCTGACCACCTGGATATCCAGTGTAGCGTACGTAAACTTTGTCGCCTAATTTGTTTCCTGTCAATTTGATTTTGTCTGCATTGATAACAATCACGTTATCTCCACAGTCTACGTGTGGGGTGAATGTAGGCTTGTGCTTACCACGAATTACTTTCGCGATGTTGCTCGCCAAACGCCCCAAAATCTCTCCTTCAGCGTCAACAACGATCCACTCTTTGTTAACGGTGTTCTTGTTGGCAGAGACAGTTTTGTAACTTAACGTATTCACTTGCTTTTGTTTAAATAATTTATTAAAAAATTTTTCTTCCCCTTATCTCAAGGGTCTGCAAAGGTACATCTAATATTCTATATTTTAAAATCTATTTTGCTTATTTTGCTGAAAACGAGTCGAATTTCCCACACTCCCCCCTAATCTCAATATTTTTACAACTACCTCGAATGAATATTGTTACATTAGTTAGTATATTGCAGGAACAAATTTTTAATTATTTAGCGGAAGTAGATGAGATTTAATTTTTTGAATAAACGATTTTTAAGTTTTATTGGCGTGTTACTTTTGGTAGTGAATTCATTGCACGCGCAATCACAGGATAGGAAAACAAAACCATATGATACCCGATTTAAAAATGTGCAAGAGATATTGAAGCAAGGCAAAATTGGACCAGGTATGGATTCTCTTGACGCTATCATCGCAGACTTTCCGCAGGCAGACGATATCTATTTCACTAAAGCGATTCTTCTTGCTCAGATGAGAAATCAGGATGGAGCGATTCAAGCCATTAAGCAAGCGCTGGATATCCAGTCTAAGCCAGAATATCTGAGTTTCGCAGTCGACGCTTTTAAAAGTAAAAATGATGCTGACAGTGCATTGATTTATCTCGATAAGCTGATTGATCAGGATGATAATAACACCGCGTCACTTAAACGCGAACGCATCATGCTTCTTTTTAATGGCGGATATAAAGATGTGGCCTTAGAGTATTTTTATAAAACCAAAGAAATTGCAGGTGCTTCCGATACGTTGGATATGGTCGGTAGTGTGTTGTTCAATGATGCTGGCAATTATAAAAGTGTCATTGAGCTTTTGAAGCCCTGGGCGGATAAAGGGACTTCTTTAGCCCAGGTGTATGGTCAGCTGGCACAAGCTTATAATCTTTCCAAAAACTCGAAGCTAGCACTTGAATATATCAATAAGGGAATTCTCAACACAAAAGAAGACTTTCTTTATTTTGATTTAGCTGATCTATACCGATTTGATAAAAAGTTCAAGTTATCCTTTGATGCACTCAAACAAGGGTTTCTATCTAAAAAGATAGACTTTGCAGACAAAAATCGAATCATAATGACCTTATTGAATCCAAAGGGGCCTTATACACCGGATCAGCTGCTGGAGTTAGCTAATATCTTGGTGGAGGTTCATCCACGGATTGCTGAAAGCCATATGGCAAAGGGGCAGGTACTATGGCTAAAAGATGATAAAACTGCTGCGCAAAGCTCTTTGGCAGTAGCGGTTAGTATGAACCCTTATCAGATCGATGCCTGGCGAATGTTAATGAGCTTGGATATGGATAAAGGTGAATTCGATCAGGCAATCGCTCATGGCGGAGAGGCTTTGCATTATGTGCCTAATAACGCTACAATACTCTATTTTACCAGTATGGCTTATCTGATGAAGAAGGATATGGAAAATAGTCGGAAGTTTATGGAGGCAGCACTCAATAATGCACAGGAGGAATCTCCATTCTTACAAGCAAATATCTATGGCGGCTTGGGTGATATCTATAACTCGCTTAAAATGTATAAAGCTTCCGACGCAGCTTACATGGAAGCCATCCGACTTGATAGTACAAATGTGACAGCAATGAACAATTTAGCCTACTATTTGTCGTTAAGAAAGGAGCGACTTGATGAGGCTACGAAATACGCTGCTAAGGCAACAGATTTGCAACCTAATAATGGTACGTTTGAGGATACTTATGCTTGGGTGCTATTTGCCGATGGAAAATATGACGAAGCATTAGTTTGGATTCAAAAGGCATTAAAAAATACTAATCCACAAACTTCGGTGTTGCTGGAGCATTATGGTGATATTCTGTTTAAGTTAGGAAAAACAAACGATGCTGTTAAACAATGGACTTTGGCTTTGGAAAAAGGAGTGGATTCGGATGATAATAAGCTGAAATTGAAAAAGAAGATTGACACAAAAAGTTATGTGGAATAAAATTGTTTGGGCTTGTGCTGTAGTGATGTTGCTCTCTTCCTGTAGTTCGAAGAAGAGGATGCTGAAAGAAGCTGAGCTGAGGGCTCAAAACGAATTGATTATAAAGGATAATACCAGAGAGGCAAAGAAAAATAGTTTACGCAATCTTTTTTTGACCAATTTGAATTATTCGACTTTTTCGGGAAAAGCTAAAATGAGGCTTGATATGGGAAAGGACAGTTATGACGTCAATTCGACGATTAGAATAGAAAAGGACAAGCGAATCTGGATTTCCATTTCTGCTACATTGGGTATCGAAGTGGCGCGTGTTCTAATAACGCCAGACAGTGTTCAGATCCTCAATAAGTTCCAAAGTGAATATATGGTTAAGCCTTTTGACTATCTATACCGTTTCGCCAGCTCCGATCTGACCTTTGGAAACTTACAAGACTTATTGCTGGCCAACCTATCTGTGGATCTCCTGTCTGATATTGATCAGGTAAACTTTAAGCAGGATTCAATGTCCGTTCAGTTGGACGGTAAACTCAATGAGTTGGATTTTTTGTATAGGTTGAATAATAACAATAGGCCTTATCAATTTAGATTAGCCCAGCTTTCAAAGAAACAATTATTGGAAGCTAACTATGGCGAATATGCTATGGCTTCGGGACAGGAATTTCCGATGCTTTTAAAAATGATCATTTCTGATGGCCGCCAAGAAATTAAGACAGAAATTAATTTTAACAAAGTTACTTTTAATGAACCTGTCGAAATGCCTTTTTCAGTATCGTCGCGATATAAGGTAATCCGATGACAGGATGTCTATATGATTTAGATTTATTACTTTCGCAATTAGTTTGCTAAAGTAGGATATGAAGTGATAAGTTAGAAAGATGGCAAACACAAAAAAATAGTACTGTAAATGAACTTTAAAAAGACAATACTTGGTATAGCTGTTTTCCTATTCATGATTGGGATTTCATCGGCGCAAACTAGAGCTGAACTTGAAAAGCAACGTGAGAAGCTCAATCGTGAAATTGCTGAATTACAAAATACGGTCAAAGAAATTGCAAAAGAAAAATCATTGACCCAACAACAAGTGACAGCATTGAGTAAGCAGATTAATTTGCGCGAGCAGAAGATAAATACCATTACTTCCGAAGTAGCTGTGATTAATAGACATATTAATGCCAATACGGCTGCAGTGAGTAAATTAAAGGCTGAATTGGAGAAGATGAAACGTGACTATGAGAAAATGGTTATGTTTGCTTTCAGAAATCGGAATGCATACAATAAATTGATGTTTATTTTTGCATCGAAAGATTTCAATCAAGGGTTTAGAAGAGTAAAATATTTACAACAGTTCAACGATTCTAGAAAGCTGAAAGCTGCCGACATCGAAAATACCAAGAAGCAGATTGAACAGAAAATTGCTCAGTTGCAAGCTGACCGCAACAAACAGGTTGCTTTAATGAAAGAGCAGGAAAATGAGAAGAGAACCATATCGCAACAAAGATCCGTTTATTCAGGGCAATTAAGTGAATTGATCGTTACAGAGCGTGGCGTGAAAAAAGATATTACGCAAAAACAAAAAGAGGAGCGTCGTATCAATGCAGCCATTAAGGAAATCATTAGAAGGGAGATTGAGGCTGAACGTCGCCGGGCTGAGGCTGCGCGCCGTGCGGCTGAAGCTGCAGCTGAGCGAAATCGTAAAGCAAATGAGCCTACAACGAATACAAAAAATAAAAATGCCGCAAGTTCAAAAAGCAGCAATACTGCGCGAAAATCAGATTCTGAGATCTTGCGCAGCACACCGGAAGCTGTTAAACTTTCGAATGATTTTAGATCTAATCGCGGTAGTTTACCTTGGCCTGTTTCCAATGCGAAGATCATGCAAGAGTTTGGTTCAGAAAGTGTTGGTAGAAACGTCAATTGGGATCATGAGACGGTTAAAATTCAAACGTCGAGCGGTGCAGCTGTGAAAGCAGTATTTAATGGAGAAGTGTTAAGTATAGTTTCAATGATGGGACAGCGTATTGTCATGATTAAACATGGGGAATACTTTACAGTGTATATGAATTTGGCAGGTGTAAATGTTTCAAAAGGACAAAAAATAAGCACAGGACAAACCATAGGAACAGCTGATGTCGACTCAGATACTGGGGTTCCGATGGTAGAGTTTTCTGTGTTACAGGGAACGACACCACTTAACCCGATGTCATGGTTGGCTAGATAAGAAATAATTACTATATTTAATAATTATCCTTACATTTGTAAGGAGAGCGAGAAATTTAGTTTAAAAGAATTGAAAAACAAGAAATTATAGTTATGTCAACATCATTATTAATCATGGGAATCGGGGGGCAAGAGTTAATTGTCATTGTAGTAATATTGTTACTATTATTTGGTGGCAAGAAGATTCCCGAATTGATGCGCGGGTTGGGTAAGGGCGTTAAGGAATTTAAAGATGGCCAAAAAGAGGACTCTCCAACAGAGAAAAAAACTGAGGTAGAAGATAATAAATAAGGGAAGTTTAGATCCCATTATAGCATGGATACGATTTTGCGAGGAGCAAAATCGTATTTTGTTTTATACTCGACCTAAAGCTGAATAGGGCGAAAACCATTTTTATACTAAAACCCATTTCTAAGCGTTTAGATTATTGTTGATTTTTCAGTAGATCAATCAAACTCGGATTTAACAGTAAATTTATGATCGGAAAACAGGCGTTAATTTCATTACTAGGAGGGGTATGCTTTGTGCTGCCACTTAAGGCCCAAGAAAGCGCTGTAGAAGGTATGAAAGAAGCAGCTCAAAACTTCTTTCAAAAAAGCATCGAAAAGGAAAAACAGGAGATTTACCAATACCTAGATAGTATAAAATCTACGGGGAATAACGGACAGCAGCATTCGGAAATAACAGACGAAGATATACAGCTGGTTCGGAAATTGAAGGCAATAGAACGAGAGGTCCCACTAGACTACTCGCCTCGAGTGAAAGAGCTGGTGGCGAAATACACCTCAGACAATTATAATCCTTATATGTGTAGAATGATGGGATTAGGACAATACTATTTTCCATTGTTTGATAAAATTTTGGATGAGGTCGGTGTGCCACGCGAACTCAAATACCTTAGTGTAGTTGAATCATCCCTAAATCCGCGCGATATTTCCAGTGCAGGAGCGACAGGTTTATGGCAGTTAATGTATTACGAAGCCAAAACTTATCACCTTACAGTAGACAGTTATACCGACCAGCGTATGGATCCGATCGCCTCCAGCTATGCAATCGCAAAGATTTTAAAAGAGGCTTATGAGGAATACGGCGATTGGCTATTAGCGATAGCATCCTATAACGGCGGTAAAGGAGCTGTTAGCCGTGCAATTCAGCGCTCAGGAAAGGAGAAGGCAACTTTTTGGGATGTTGCACCTTATTTGACACAACAAACTCAAAACTATATCCCGAAATTTATCGCTATGACCTATGCGATGAAGTATGCAGATGAAAATAATATCAATGCGGCAGATACCGAACTTTCATTAAGAACGCAGATCTTGGATATCAATAAGCGGATATCATTGAACCAAATAGCAGATGCATTACAGGTGTCTAAAGAAACATTACGCGCATTAAATCCTAGTTTTAAGAAGAATGTATTAAATGGTACCGAGGATGCCCCATTGCGGTTAGTGTTACCTGTAGTGGACAAGAAAATTGCTACAGAAGAGTTGTATGCAGCACTTAATACGCCAGTCGCCCCGTCAAATGCAATCCAAAATGAAAACATAGTGCAGACCCTACTCAATGGAAAGTATAAAGTGAAAGTTGGCGAAACATTCGCTTCCATTGCTGATAAGTTTGACGTGACAGTTCAGGATATAAAATCCTGGAATAATCTGCGCGGCAATCAAATTGTTCCTGGACAAAACCTAATAATAAAAAAGAAGGATGATTTTGTAAATACAAAATTAGCCCGTAATACAGAACGATCTGCAAAGAAAAGCCAGCAGCATGTAGCCAACACCACACGTACAGCTTACTATGTCGTAAAGAAAGGCGATACATTATCTGAGATTGCAGATAAAAATGGTACTTCAGTGGGCCGGCTTAAAAGTGAAAACGATTTGAGCGGAAACCGGATAAAACCAGGTATGAAATTGAAAGTCTCAAAAAAATAACAGCATGGTTTAAATTAACCATGCTGCATCCTCTTCATTGTCAAATTCTTCGAGCGTAACAGTTACGTGCTCCCGTAATATCGTAGAAAGCTTTGTACCATAGTAATCGCTAAATATTGGGAACTTATGGTGACTTCTATCAATTAATACAGCAGTTCTCATTTTTTTTAACGGTACATTCAAAAATACACCCAGCCCATAAGCTAGTGCCCTGCCACTATTGAGTACATCGTCAACAAGGATAATCGTCTTGTCTTTTGCAATGTCAACAGCTAAGTCTGTGTTTGCGCTTAATGACCTGCTGGTCTTCTTCATTGTGACCTTAATCAATAGAATCTCTTTGTCTGAAATGTCCTGCAAAATTGCTTGAAGACGTTGAGCAAATACATAGCCCCGGTCAGCAATACCTACCAATACGAGCGTTTCATCTTCAAAATTGTCTTCCAATATTTGATAGGCAATCCGAATAGATTTTTGTTTTATTTGTTCTTTATTTAAGATGAGGGTTTTCTTTGAAGACATAATAGTATTTCCAATGATTATTGGGTAAAAATAGGATATTATATTGTATAAAAAAAGTCCAAAACGAGTTAAACGCTTTGGACTTTCAGAGAGTGAATCTAATCCTATTAATTCAATTTATTATCTTTTTCTGCTTTGATTATCTCCGCAGTAAGCGTTCTATTATCTTCTGGTAAACGACCTCCATTGTAGTAATAACGTCGCCAGTATGGCTCATCTAGGTTGCTGATCATGACACCTTTACTAGAAGATGCATGTGCAAATTTATTATCTCCGATATAAACCCCTACATGGGTAATACTTCTACTTCTAATTTTGAAGAATACCAAATCACCAGCTTTAAGTTCATTCTTTTCGACAGTTTTTACTTGAGAGTACTGATTTCTGCTATTATACCCCAGCGATGTGTTGAACACTTTGTCGTATAATTCGTAAGAAAATTTTGAACAATCAATGCCTCTCTTTGAATCTCCTCCTAAACGGTAAGGAGTACCTAGCCATTCATAAACAAATTGATAAAGTTTGGTGTTTGTGGTTGCTGATACTGCAACTCCCATGATTTGTGAAAAGTATTCCTTCGCTAAGTTGTCAGGATCTGATTCTGGTTTGGAGTTTCTGTTGGTTTGTGCCTGCGACACTAGACATAAGCCGATAAATAGCATTGACGCTATAAATTTCTTTGTTTTCATTAAATCGCTTTTTTGTACAACATTTAACTTTTAAAAATTGAATACTGTCATCTATTTTGGACAGCACTGTTGCGAATATAATACAATAACAGTTTAAGGTCAAATTTATTTTCACGTATTTAACGAAATTTTAACAATTTTAACATCTTCAAAGATGTATTTATACTTGTTAAGAACGATTTTATCTGGTGCGTTTCCGTATTTATTAAGGATAGCACCTACGCTATTTTAGCGTACTTATGTGATGATAAAATACCACCTCAATGAGGTTACTATTGTGAATCTTAAAAAAAATATTAATTTTCTTTGGTAAAGTGATAATATTTGTTCTATATTTACAGAACATAATTAAAAGCAATGAACACAACTTCAATTATTACGTCGATTATTATTACCACCGGGATAAGACTCAGGAGGAAGTAGTTTCGTTGTATATAATTGTAGACACAATATTTAGAAGCGCTTTCCTCAAAACAGGAAAGCGCTTCTTTTTTTATCGTAAAATCATCAATCTAAACAAACAGTATAAAGTAGCATGAAAGTTTTAAAATTTGGAGGCACATCAGTCGGTACAGTAGAAAGCTTAAAGGCAGTCCTGGGCATCGTGAAAAAATCTTATGATGCAAAGGAAAAACCGTTGGTTGTGTTGTCAGCTATGTCGGGTGTGACAAATTTGCTTACGCAGTTAGCTGAGGACGCTGCAGAAGGAAAATCCTTTTCAGAGGGACTGAAATCCTTGGAAGATAGGCATTTTACAGTAGTGAAAGAACTTCTGGCTGTGAAATATCAAAATCCTGTATTTACAAAGCTGAAATTATTTTTTAATGAAATAGAAGATCTTCTTCAAGGAATTTTTGCACTAAAAGAGCTGAGCTATCAAAGCAAAGATTTGATATTAAGCTACGGCGAGCGTTGTTCGAATTATATGGTATCTAAAGTGATGGAACAATATGTTCCAGAATCATTATTTGTGGATGCTTCTCACTATGTGAAAACTGATTCGAACTTTGGTAATGCGCATTTAAATGAAACATTGACCGAGCAATTGGTGAAATCACTATACATATCACATGGCGATAAATTATTATTTGTGACGGGTTTTATCGGTAGTAACGAAAACGGTCGTATTACCACTCTAGGAAGAGGCGGTTCAGATTATACAGCAGCTATCTTCGGATCCATATTAAACGCGGCAGCTATTGAAATTTGGACAGACGTAAATGGCATGTTGACCGCGGATCCACGCATTGTAAAAAAAGCTTTTTCTTTACCTGTTTTATCATATACCGAGGCCATGGAATTGTCTTACTTTGGTGCTAAGGTGATTTATCCTCCTACCATGATCCCTGCTTTCTTGAAGAAAATTCCGATTGTTATTAGAAATACCTTTGAGCCTGATTTCTCCGGAACCGTCATTCAGTTTGATAGCGGCAAAACAGCGCTACCAATAAAAGGAATTTCCTCTATATCGGATATTTCGGTTATCAATCTAAGTGGTTCAGGCATGATCGGCAAGTCGGGCTTTAGCGGAAGGCTTTTTACTTTATTGGCTAGAGAGCAAATCAATGTTGTGTTAATTACGCAGTCATCTTCCGAACATAGCATCACATTTGCTGTAAACCCATCTGACGCCAAACGCGCGATACAATTAATCGAAGTGGAGTTTGAATTGGAGATCCAAGCCAATAAGCTCATCGTTCCAGCGATTGAAGATAACCTTTCAGTCTTGGCCATCGTTGGCGAAAATATGAAAAAGACACCTGGTATGTCCGGTCGATTATTTGCCGCGCTAGGGAGGAATGGCATTAACGTTCGCGCTATAGCACAGGGCTCATCTGAATACAATATATCTGTTATTATAGGTAAGGAAGATCTGGCGAAGGCGCTTAACGCTGTACACGACGCTTTTTTTGCCGAGCTAAAGAAAACCCTTCATGTGTTTAATATTGGTACGGGCAACATCGGCGCAACTTTATTTAAACAGCTGGAAAGTCAACATGATTTCCTACTGGATAAAAACGATATCGAAATTAAAGTCGTCGGAATTTCGAATAGCCGTAAGATGCTTTTTAATACCGAAGGTGTTGATTTAAATAATTGGTCTAATGAACTCGACAGAAATGGAACTGAATCAGACTTGGCCTTGTTTATTGAACGTATGAAGGCACTCAATCTGCCAAACTGTGTTTTTATAGATAATACCGCGAGCAAATTACCAGCTACCTATTATGAAGACATCTTTAAATCCAATATTTCGATCGTCACCTGCAATAAAATTGCGAACTCAGGTAAGTATGAGCAATATAAAACACTACGCGATACCGCTCATCGACACGGTGTGGACTTTTTTTATGAGACAAACGTAGGCGCGGGACTACCTATCGTCCGCGTACTCAAAGACTTGATGTTGAGTGGTGATCGTATTGTCAAGATAGAGGCTATTTTATCTGGAACAATCTCGTATATCTTCAACAATTTTAAAGCTGATGCTTCTTTTTATGATGTTGTTAAACAGGCACAGGAACTAGGCTATACTGAACCAGATCCAAGGGACGACTTAGGCGGTATAGATTTTATGCGTAAAATGCTCATATTAGCTAGGGATGCCGGATATCCTGTGGAAGCCGAGGACGTAGACCTGGGTTCAATACTTCCGCCGGCATGTTTGAAAGCTGAATCCGTAGATGCGTTTTACGCAGAATTGCAGCGCGAAAATGACTATTTCGAAGGCATGAAGAAGAAAGCTGAAGATGAAAATAAAGTAATACGCTACATCGGAAAATTGGAAAATGGAAAAGTATCCATTGCGATTCAGTTTGTTGATGAAAACCACCCTTTCTATGCATTATCGGGTAGTGACAATATTATATCATTTACAACAGAGCGCTATAAAGAACGTCCTTTAGTAGTAAAAGGTCCGGGGGCTGGGGCTGAAGTAACAGCTGCGGGTGTATTTGCCGATTTAGTCAATGTTGGAGCATAAAAACGATTCAAGGAAAATAACAATTACATGATGGCTAATAATTTAAATGTAGAGTATCTGAAAGATAAGATTGTAAATTTAGACAGCATGCTGTCCGAAGTTCGTGTCTTTGCACCTGCAACTGTCGCCAATATGATCTGTGGTTTTGACATACTGGGCTTTGCGGTTGAGGCGCCAGGCGACGAGGTGGTCATGCGGCGCACTACACAACCCGGGGTAACTATTCGTAAAATAACAGGCGACGATGGAAGATTGCCCCTTGATCCAGGTAAAAATACCGTTTCTGCCTGCGTTCAGTATTTATTACAGGCTCTGAATATTTCTTCAAAGGTCGGTGTGGAAATTGAATTACATAAACATATGCCTATCGGATCGGGTTTAGGTTCTAGCGCAGCCAGCACCGTGGCAGGGCTTTTTGCCATCAATGCCATGCTGGGTAACCCCTTGACAAAAGAAGAATTATTGCCATTCTGTGTCGAAGGCGAGCGCTTGGCCTGTGGTACGGGACATGCTGATAATGTGGCACCAGCACTCTATGGAGGCATAACGCTAATTCGGGGAAATGAACCTTTGGATGTGATTTCCATTCCTTCGCCTAAAGAACTCGTTGCTGCAGTCGTTTTTCCACAGGTCGATGTTCCCACACGCGACGCTAGACAACTTATTAAAGATAAAGTACTATTAAAAGACGCTGTCACCCAGTGGGGTAATATCGCGGGATTGGTAGCTGCTTTGTTCAAAGAAGATTATGATCTCCTTGCGCGAAGCATGAAAGACGTTCTTATCGAACCGACGCGAGCTATTTTAATCCCTCAATTTTATGAAATGAAAGAGATTGCTCTAAAACACGGTGCCTTAAGTTTCGGTATTTCTGGCTCTGGACCATCAGTTGTGGCAATAACACGAGACGAGAAAATAGCAGAGGATATCGCAGACAAAATTCAAACTCATCTCAAAGAAAATGAAATTGATAGTTTTGGATACGTTTCCCGTGTCAATGTAGAAGGCCCCCGAATATTAGATCAAAAGTTATTTACAGCATAGCGGTCTATCAAATCTAAGGTTAATTCATATTTACCTCTTAAAAAGATAACAAAGTGAAATATCCATGTGAAAATATCAATTCAAATTAAAACGGGATGTTTCATATGGCCTTAAAAAAAAAAGAATATTACATATGAAATTTTATAGCACAAATAATAAAACATTAGAAGTTTCCTTTAAAGATGCGGTCTTCAATTCGCTACCAGCAGACAAAGGGTTGTATATGCCGGAAGCGATCCCTCAATTGGATCCATTATTTATTAAGAATATTCAGCAGCATTCTTTACAGGAGATTGCATTTGAAGTCGCTTACACGCTCTTGAGGGATGATATTCCCAAAGAAGATTTAAAACAAATCGTGAACGACGCGATTAACTTTGATGCTCCCGTAAAATTCTTGACCGACAGCACAGCTGTGCTCGAACTTTTCCATGGACCTTCTTACGCCTTTAAGGATTTTGGTGCCCGGTTTATGAGCAGAGTGATGGGTTATTTTTCGAAGACGGATGATAAATTACTGGATGTGCTTGTTGCGACATCTGGCGATACTGGTGGAGCTGTTGCCTTGGGATTTTTGGGTGTTGAGGGAACGCGTGTAACCATCTTATACCCCAAAGGTAAAGTGTCCGAGGTTCAGGAATTACAATTGACTACGAATGGACAAAACATTCGTGCAATTGAAGTGGAAGGTACATTTGACGATTGCCAGGCATTAGTGAAACAGGCTTTCAATGATCCCGAACTGAATGCTGTCTTACGGTTGACTTCAGCTAATTCAATTAATATAGCACGATTGATCCCGCAGACATTCTATTACTTTTATGCGTATGCGCAATTAAAGTCGCAAGGAATCAATGAGGTCGTATTTACAGTACCGAGTGGTAATTTTGGTAATATTGGGGCAGGCCTATTAGCTTATAAGATGGGGCTACCTGTCAAACATTTTGTTGCGGCAACAAATGTAAATGATACCGTACCTAGATTTCTTTCATCAGGCAAATATGAACCGCTGCCTTCAGTACAAACATTGAGCAATGCAATGGATGTCGGAAACCCGAGCAACTGGGTTCGTATACAGGATATCTTTGGAGGAGATGTGGACGAATTAAAAAGTATGTTATCTTCTTATACTTTTACAGACGAAGAAACAGAAAGAGGAATGCAGAAGTTATTTAAAGAATCGAACTATATCGCCTGTCCACATACAGCAATCGCATGGCTTGGCGCTCGTGCCTATGCAAATGAGTATCCTGGTCACTATGCTTCGGTTTTCTTATCTACTGCTCATCCCTGCAAATTCCCTGATGCAATCGCTGTAGATGTGTTTGAAAAGATAGTTCTGCCTAAAGGAGCAGAAGCTTTGCAAGGAAAGGAAAAGTTAGCTGAACCTTTAAAAGTCGATTTTGAAGCATTCAAAAAATATCTAATCAACCATAATTAAATGCTGGGGGCTCCTTTCGGAGCCCTTTTTGCTTTCATTCACAAATAGCGGTTCTTTTACACGGAAGGAATAATTTAAAAAAAGTATGACGTGTTGACAAAGAGCGAGGTTTTATCCAGAAAGTTTCGTCATGATGTCGAATTAATACGTTAATTTTGCAGTAATGAAATCAGTTTATTTGAATAAGGGTAAGGATAAAGCTGCGTGGCAATTGCATCCTTGGGTATTTTCTGGAGCAATTAAATCATTGTCCGATAAAATTGAGGATGGCGAAGTTGTTGGTGTTTACAATGCTGAACGTGAATTTATTGCCTATGGGCTATTTCACAATAGCTCGCGCGTGGCCATTCGTTTGTTAGAATGGAATCCTCAAGTGCCGATTGATGCAGCGTGGTGGCGTTCACGCGTCCAAAAGGCTGTTGCGGCACGACAGCACCTATTACAGAAAGACGTGACGAATACTGTTCGTCTAATCTTTGCTGAAGCAGATTTTCTTCCTGGACTTATTGCAGATAAATATGCAGATTTTATATCTATTCAGGTTCACGCAGTTGGACTTGAAAAAGTTAAATCAATTATTATCGACGAATTGAATGCTTTGCTACAGCCAAAAGGAATTTATGAACGTAGCGATCTGAAATCCCGTGAACATGAGGGACTACCCGACACCAATGGGCTTTTGTATGGAGAACTTCCACCAGAATTTGTTGACGTTGTCGAAAATGGTATCCATTATAAGGTGAACATTATTGATGGACAAAAATCCGGATTCTATTGCGACCAACGAGAAAACCGTCAGCTGACAGCCAACTACGTTTCTAATAAGCGAGTCCTGGATTGTTTTTGCTATTCTGGTGGCTTTACATTGAATAGCCTGAAAAACGGGGCATCAGAAGTCATTTCCGTAGATAGCTCTGCACTAGCTATTGAAACCCTGGAAAAGAATATTGTTGAAAATGAATTTGAACCCAGTCGACATAAAGCAATATTGGCGGATGTAAACAAGCAATTACGCAAATTCATTGATGCGGGTGAAAAATTTGATATGATAGTCTTGGACCCGCCTAAGTATGCACCATCACGATCAGCCTTGGAAAGAGCATCTCGAGCCTACAAAGATCTTAACCGCCGTGGATTGATGTTGTTAAATAGTGGTGGTTTATTAGCAACCTTTTCTTGTTCAGGCGCGATGGATATGGATACCTTCAAACAAGTGCTTGCTTGGGCAGCGTTGGATGCAGGTAAGGAAATTCAGTTTATCAGACAGTTTCATCAACCTGAGGACCATCCTGTGCGAGCCTCTTTTCCCGAAGGAGAATATCTGAAAGGATTGTTGGTCCGCGTATTATAATTTATTACATGAAGATAATTTGGGTTGGTTTGCGAAAACCAACCTTTTTAATTTTTGAACAACGTCATGATACAAGAAAAATCGAGTAGACCTATCTTTTCTATTTTATTTGCCGTAAGCATGGTGCACCTTTTGAATGACATGATTCAGGGAGTGATACCAGCGACATATCCCTTGCTCAAAGAAGAACATCATCTGAGCTTTTCGCAGGTTGGAATGATCACAATGGTTTATCAGATAGCAGCATCAATATTCCAGCCTGTTGTGGGCTCATTTACAGACAAACATCCTGTTCCATATTCGCAGATTATCGGAATGTCTTTTTCTCTCCTTGGTATGCTTTTATTTTCAAAAGCAAATAGTTATGAATGGATCTTATGTTCAGTCTTTCTCGTTGGGGTTGGATCCTCAATTTTTCATCCCGAGTCGTCTCGCGTCGCTTACATGGCGTCAGGTGGAAGAAGGAGTATGGCACAATCTATTTTTCAGATCGGCGGAAATGCAGGGACAGCTATGGCCCCAATTATTGTCGCTTTTTTGATTTTACCGAGAGGGCAGCAGGCAATCGCATGGATGTGCCTATTCACAATCATTGGCCAATTTATATCTTATTATATCGGAAGTTGGTATAAAGAAAGGCTTCGAAATACAGCTAAATCTACCAAGCGAGCGATACGCGTGCCAGATTTACCCAATGGGCGGATCGTCATGACTGTGATTATCCTCCTATTGTTGATCGTATCAAAATATTTCTATATCGCCAGTATCACAAATTACTTTCAGTTTTATACCATTAAAAAATTTGGGATTAGTGAAGTAGAAGCCCAGGTTTATCTCTTTTATTTTCTTATTGCAGTTGCTGTCGGAACCCTATTAGGAGGAGCATTCGGCGATCGATTTGGCCGAAAATATGTTATCTGGTTTTCTGTATTTGGTGTTGCACCATTTGCATTGGCTTTACCCTACGTAGGACTTACCATGACGGGGATATTGATCGTCATGATCGGATTAATTTTATCATCAGCTTTTCCAGCGATTATTGTTTATGCACAGGAGCTATTGCCGAAAAAACTAGGCATGGTTTCCGGTTTATTTTACGGCTTTGCATTTGGAATGGGCGGAATAGGATCAGCTGTGCTAGGCTGGCAGGCAGATCACACTTCTATCGAGTTTATTTATCACTTATGTTCTTATCTTCCTTTGATCGGTATTGTAGCTTATTTTCTTCCCGATCTACAAAAAACGCAATACAAAGAGATTTAAACTTGAAAATAAACAATAGCAATTGTGTCGTCTTTTAAAAATAGCGAGCGAATATCCAGTACGATATCCGCTCGCTATTTTTATTTAATGCATTCCATCCAGGCGGATGCCATCATCTGTGCCCCAGCAAGTGTGGGGTGAACTCCATCTGCCGCCCAGTAGGCACCAGGAGCATTCTTTTGAGCATTATCAAATATTTTTTGATAGGGAATTAAGATTCCCCCAAATTCTTTTGCTATTTCACGGGCAGATTCTTGATAAGCCAAGAACTTTGGATACCAAGCATCAGTAATATGGCCCACCCCTTTGACCGCAAAGGGTTCTCCAATGATCAGTTTGACATTGGGAAGCTTTTGTAGCGTCTCCTGCAATAATTGTTGATATTGGGATTTATATTCATCAACTGTAGTTTGTGCGCCCCGATCAATCGTGCGCCAAAAGTCGTTTACACCAATCAAAATGCTTAATACTGTTGGTTTAATGGCCAATGTATCTTCCTGCCAACGCTTCTGTAGGTCCGGTACACGGTTGCCACTGATACCTGTATTATAAACTTTGAGGTTCTTTGCTGGATATTTATTTAAAAGTTGACTAGCGGCCAATAAAGCGTAACCGTGACCCAGCGCACCAGTGTCATTGGCATTTCTGTTATTCCTATCCCGACCCACATCTGTAATGGAGTCGCCCTGGAATAAAATAATGTCGTCGTTATTTAAACTTATTTTTGAGGCACTGGATGTTGATTCATGGGCGAAAACTTCGTTTCCTAGTAAACTGGCGCCACTCAAAAGACCGGTGCCAATGATACTTTTCTTGATAAATGATCTGCGGTTCGTATTCATTATTAGGTTTTTGTTTATTATGAGGATTTATTATGCTTAAAGTTACATACTTTTAAGCATACTTTTCCAAACCTTTTATAAGGATATTACACGCTTTTTCGATTTCAAGTTCTGTAATCGTCAATGGCGGAGCTACACGCAGGGCTGTTTCACAATGCAGATACCAATCAATCATTACCCCATTCTCAGCACAGTACCTGCTCACATTGTAAACCTGATCAAAAGAGTGCAATTGAAGACACATCATAAGACCTAATCCGCGAATTTCTTTGATCGCAGGATGTTTGAGCTTTTCTTTGAATAAAAGAGCTTTTCTTTCTACCTGCTCAACTAAATTTTCTGTTTTGATGACTGCTAACGAAGCCAGAGCTGCTGCACAACTCACAGGATGGCCACCAAAAGTCGTGATGTGCCCAAGCATAGGATTATCTTTAATAACATCCATAACTTCCTTTGCTGCAATAAAAGCCCCCAAGGGCATACCGCCGCCTATACCTTTGGCGAGCATCAAGATATCGGGAACAATACCAAAGTGTTCAAAAGCGAAAAGACGGCCTGTCCGGCCGAAGCCAGTTTGGATCTCATCAAAGATGAGTAAGGTACCAGTTTCATCACAGCGTCTTCTGACGGCTTGCATGTAAGCGATGTCTGGCACCCGAACACCAGCTTCCCCCTGAATAGCTTCGAGTATAACTGCAGCAGTTTGTTTGGTAATCTTTGTTAGGTCTTCCAGCTCATTAAACTCGATAAAATCTATTTCGGGTAGGAGAGGAGCATACGCTTTACGATACTCGTCGTTTCCGATCAGACTGAGTGCACCCTGTGTGCTGCCATGATAGGCTTTTTTTGCAGCTATAATCTGCCTACGGCCAGTATATTTCTTTGCTATTTTCATGGAACCCTCTACCGCTTCAGTTCCGCTGTTAGTGAAGTAAACAGATTGAAAATGAGCAGGGAGCTCTGCGAGTAATTCTGTTGCAAACTGCACTTGAGGAACCTGCACAAATTCACCATAAACGGTGACATGTAAGTATTTATCCAATTGTGATTTTATGGCCTCTAACACTTTTGGATGACGATGGCCTATATTGCTGACATTAAACCCGGAGACTAAATCCATATATTCTTCTCCATTGGGGCCATAAAGGTAAACACCTTCAGCCTTTACCACTTCAACCAATCTAGGAGAGCTAGATGTTTGAGCAGTATTCATTAAAAATAATTCTCTGTTGCTTAACATGATATTACAAATGTCCGAAAATAAAAAAGAAGTCTTTAAGACTTCTTTTCTATTTTTAAGATTATTTTCTTCTATTCTGCAGGGATTTGTAAAGATGTTCCCTAAATTCTTGCTCAACTTCGAAAAATTGCGATGCCCGCGCGTTGCCAATCACTTTGGCAAATTTAGCCCGGTATTCCTTTTTGACCTCCACTTCCTTCGCATCGTACTGTAGTATATCTCTCGAACCATTTCTAAAGCTATTTTTAGGACTACCATTTAACTTTTCTTTTCTGATATCCCAAAGTGTTTGACTATACTCATTATAGAGTGGGAAGAATTGCTGAGCCTCTCTTGGCGTTAAACCTAGTTCTTTAGTAATGTAAGCTATTTTTTCATTTTCTATAGCTTGAAAACGATTTTTGTCTTGTGCAAAGCTCAAGGCAATAGAAAATATACTAAAGAACAATGTTATCCATATGTATTTTTTCTTGAACATCATTATAAGGTATAATTTAGATAATCTTCTATTTCTTGTTTAGATAAATTGCTACCAAATCCTTTAGTAGGGAGATTAGCTTCATCAGTATATTGGGACATATATATCATATCATCACCAGACGCTGACGCCGCAAGGTAATTAATGATTTCTTGCTTAGGAATTTCAGATAAATGCTGGCTCAGTTGCTCCTCTGTGATACCGTCTGCAGCAACAGCATCTTGTTGTAGATATTGATATCCCCAGTATCCCCCGATACTCAACATGGCTGCAAAAGATGCAGCAACAGCATAACGCGCGTACCATTTTTTCGGCCTGCCTATGCGGTGGACAGGTGTAAAATCTTTTTCAACTTCCTGTACAGTGTTAATAATTCGATCTGACAGATTCTCAAAATAGTGTTGCGGTACATCAAAATTGGTAGTACCAACAGTTTCTTTTAATTTTTCTTCAGCAATACGCGATAAAATAGTCAATTCTAAGGTTTTCTCATAGTCTACTGGTGCGACGAATCCATCTGTAAGAACTGCATCCTTCAATTGGTGTTCAGCTATCCGTGAGAAAATAGAATTTTCAAGGATGCGGTTGAAATCAGAAGGTACAGCAAAACCATCAGATGAAACTTTTTCTTTCAATTTTTCTTCTGAAATTTGGCTGAGAATAGATGCTGATAGTTCCGAACTATAATTTTCAGGAATTTCGAAACCGTCCACAATGACATGACTTTTTAAATTATCTTCCGCGATTTTACACATAATGGTCTCCGGAAGGTTGTCAAAATACCCCTCTGGAACCTCAAAGACGGTGTCTTTGCTTTCAACCAATTTGACTTGCGTAATTATTTTTGATTCTAGATCATTGAAATAATTTTCTGGTAAGCCAAATGGATTTTTACGCAACGATGCTGGAAGATTGTTAGGCTCCAGCCCATCATGATATGTGCCATTTTCCTTCATAGTATCTTTTAGAGCCCAATTTAGCCAAAAGGTTTAATCGTTGTTGTTAAAAAAAGCTTCAATTTTTTTGACGGCCAAATGATAGGAAGCTTTAAGTGCTCCAACACTTGTTCCGAGAACTTCCGAAATCTCTTCATATTTCATGTCTTCAAAATACTTCATATTGAAAACCAATTTCTGTTTCTCCGGCAAGGTCAACAGTGCCTGTTGTAATTTCATTTGAGCCTTGTCGCCGTTGAAGTAGTTGCCATCAGCAAGTGTTTCAGCCAAATAAGCAGTCGTGTCGTCATCCAACGACACGTTCTGCTTTTGTTTTTTCTTATTTAAGAAGGTGATACATTCATTTGTTGCAATGCGATAAAGCCAAGTATATAGTTGTGAGTCTTCTCGAAAGTTTCCAAGATTCTTCCATACTTTCACAAAGATATCCTGCACAACATCGTCCGCATCGTCATGATCGATGACCATTCTTCGCACATGCCAATAAATCTTCTGTTGATATTTCTTCAACAATAAACGGAAAGCTTCTTCTCGCGTACTTTCTTCAGCGAACTTTGCTATAATTAAAGCGTCATCCATATATTGACCTGCGTAGTATTGTTATTTTCTTTTGATTACTTTTTGAGCCGCTGCAACAATAGCTGCTGCATTCAAACCGTATTTCTCCATCAACTGAGCAGGAGTACCTGATTCCCCAAAACTATCATTGACAGCAACATACTCTTGCGGAGTAGGTAACTCTCTTGTTAGTACCTGAGCCACGCTATCACCTAAACCACCAAGACGATTATGCTCTTCTGCCGTTACCACACATTTCGTTTTGGCAACAGATTTCAAAATAGCCTCCTCATCCAAAGGTTTGATTGTATGGATATTGATAATCTCGGCGTTAATACCTAATTCTGCCAATTTTTCCCCAGCTTGTATAGCTTCCCACACTAAGTGACCCGTAGCAATAATGGAAACATCTGTTCCTTCATTTAATAACACCGCCTTACCAATAACAAATTCTTGATCAGCAGGGGTAAAGTTAGGAACAACAGGGCGGCCAAAACGCAAATAAACTGGACCTTCATATTTAGCTACTGCAATAGTAGCCGCTTTTGTTTGATTAAAATCGCAAGGATTGATCACCGTCATTCCTGGTAGCATTTTCATCAAACCAATATCTTCTAAGATTTGGTGAGTTGCACCATCTTCACCCAATGTCAAACCCGCGTGCGATGCAGCAATTTTTACATTTTTATCAGAGTATGCAATCGATTGGCGAATTTGATCGTAAACACGGCCAGTAGAGAAATTCGCGAACGTACCCGTGAATGGGATTTTACCGCCGATAGTCAACCCGGCTGCAATACCCATCATATTTGCTTCCGCAATACCGATTTGGAAAAAGCGCTCTGGAAACTCTTTAATAAAATCGTTCATTTTTAACGAACCGATCAAATCAGCACATAATGCAACCACATTTTCATCTTGCTTTCCCGCTTCCAATAAGCCCGCTCCGAATCCTGAACGTGTATCTTTTGACTCTGTATAAGTATATTTTTTCATTCTAGTAATCTCCTAAAGTTTCTGTAAGCTGATTCAACGCCGACGCCAATTGTTCGTCACTTGGAGCAACACCATGCCATTTGTGAGAGCCCATCATAAAATCAACACCACTACCCATTTCGGTATGCATTAGGATGATGACAGGTTTACCCTTTCCTGTACGTGACTTGGCTTCTGCCAAACCAGCTACCACAGCGTTCATATCATTGCCTTTCGCAATTTCCATCACATCCCAGCCGAACGCTTCCCATTTTGCACGAAGATCACCAAGAGATAATACTTGATCCGTAGATCCGTCAATTTGCGCTTTGTTGTAGTCAACAGTAGCGATCAGATTGTCTATTTTGTTGTGTGGTGCATACATTGCAGCTTCCCAAACTTGGCCCTCCTGCAATTCACCATCACCCATTAATACATAAACTAGATTATTGTCTTTATTCAGTTTTTTTGCCTGTGCGGCACCAATTGCAACAGATAATCCTTGGCCCAAAGATCCCGAAGCAATACGAATGCCCGGAAGGCCCTCGTGTGTTGTAGGGTGACCCTGAAGTCTGGAATTGATTTTTCTGAACGTTGCTAATTCGCTCACTTCAAAATATCCCGCATGTGCCAATGTACTATAAAATACAGGAGAGATGTGTCCATTTGACAGGAAGAATAGATCTTCTCCTTTTCCATCCATGTCAAAGGAAGGATTGCGTTTCATTGCATTGAAATAAAGCGCCACAAAGTAATCTGTACAACCTAACGAACCACCTGGGTGTCCTGATTGACAAGCGTGTACCATACGTACGATATCACGTCTTACCTGTGATGCAATTTGTTCTAGTTTGATAATATCTGCACTCATTTTTTTTGTTGGTTTCACAATTGGTCGTAAAGTTAACTATTTTTAAGCTAGATGCTTGTTAAAAAATGAATTTATATTGACTTATGCCCGAATATCAAGCCGCTTCAGAAGAAGGTTCGCAGGATAGCAATCAAAAAATGCTAGTGAAGCCGAGGAGTTTTGCCTACCTGACTAGTACTTTGATACGCTGGATATTTTCAGACCTTTTACATTACCGGACATAAAAAAAGGATTCAGCACTACTAATTGCCGAATCCTTTTTATTATAAATGTGAAGCTAAGATTACATGGCTTCAGCAACAACTTCAGTCACTTCCGGAACCATGCGCTTCAACAATCCTTCAATGCCTGCTTTTAAAGTAATTGTCGATGATGGACAACCACTACAAGAACCCTTTAGTTCAACCGTTACCACACCTTCATTAAATGATTTATAATGTATGGCACCCCCATCCTGTTCAACAGCAGGTCGTACATAATCGTGTAAAACTTGTTGTATCTTTACTTCAGTTTCGGTGCCCTCAAAATTCACTTCTGTGTCGTGGTGTACCGTTTTTACAGCAAGTTCAGACTCTACAGCCCCTTTTACAAAATCTTTCAACAAAGCTTCGATGTCTTCCCATTCCGCATCTTCCGTTTTGGTGATAGTTACGAAGTTACTCGCGAAAAATACGCCATTTACAAAATTAAATTTGAACAATTCAAGTGCAAACGGTGAATCTTGTGCTGCTTCTTTATTTGGAAAATCCACACTACCGTTGATCAATAACTTATTGACCAAGAATTTCATGGTAGAAGGGTTGGGTGTAGATTCTGTATATACGTTAATCGTAGCCATGTATTATCTATTTTTTTATTCCAAGCAAATATATATCAAAAGGAGCTTTATTAAGGTCATTTATAAGTAAAAGCTTATAAAGTGACACCCGTGTAGTTAGCAGGACTGATCGCTTTGAGTTCTGCTTTGACTTTATCGGAAACATGTAGCTGATCGACAAACGCTGCGATTGTCTCTTTCGTTACCCGCGTGTTTGTACGTGTAAGATCTTTCAGCGCTTCGTACGGTTTTGGATAGCCTTCTCTTCTTAATATGGTTTGTAATGCTTCGGCAACTACAGCCCAGTTATTTTCAAGATCATCAGCCAATGCCTGTTCGTTTAAAATCAATTTACGTAAACCTCTTAATGTCGATTTAACGGCAATTAGCGTGTGCGCAAATGGAACACCAATATTACGTAAAACCGTCGAATCTGTTAAATCACGCTGAAGACGTGAAATCGGTAATTTAGCGGAGAGATGCTCGAAAATAGCATTTGCAATGCCCAAATTTCCTTCTGCATTTTCAAAGTCAATTGGATTGACCTTATGGGGCATAGCGGATGAACCGATCTGTCCGGCAGTGATTTTTTGTTTAAAATAATCCATCGAAATATAAGTCCAGATATCGCGGCATAAATCGATTAGGATATTGTTTATGCGTTTTAAAGCATCACAGCTCGCCGCAAAGTTATCGTAATGTTCAATTTGCGTTGTGGTTTGAGAACGGTCTAAACCCAAGATATTGTTGACAAAATTATTTCCAAAATTGATCCAATTGGTTTCCGGATAAGCAACCTGATGTGCATTGAAATTACCCGTTGCACCACCAAATTTGGCGGAATATGGAACTTGATTGAGTAGTTGTAACTGTCGCTCTATTCGTTCGATAAAAACATAGAACTCTTTGCCCAATCGAGTTGGAGACGCAGGCTGTCCATGTGTACGGGCCAACATCGGAATGCCTGACCATGACGTCGCTAATGATTTTAATTCATGAAGCAACTCGTCAATCGCTGGCGAGTAACTTTCTTTAATGGCTTCTTTCCAAGAAAGCGGAATAGCTGTATTATTGATATCTTGGGATGTTAAACCAAAATGAATGAATTCAAGGTAGTCCTGTAGCCCTAATTTTTCAAATTGATCTTTTAGAAAATATTCAACCGCTTTAACATCATGGTTCGTAACTTTCTCTGTGTCTTTGATCCAAATGGCATCTTCCTCAGAAAAATTTCTATAAATATCACGCAATTTCTCATTTAGACTTTTGTCAAATTGTTGCAATTGGGCAATACCTGATTCACCTAATGCAATAAAATATTCCACTTCCACGCGTACGCGATATTTTATTAAAGCAAATTCAGAAAAAAATGCTGAAAGTTCATGAGTGTTATTGTAATAGCGTCCGTCGATAGGAGTAACTGCTGTTAAAGATGATAAAGCCATAGATTGAATGATTTTTTGGCAAAGGTAAAAAAATGCTTGGAGCTTAGCAATTTAATTGGCGCAGATATAAAAAAAGCCTCCTTGGTGAAGGAAGCTTTTTTATCAAGTCTAAATTCTATTTCAGAAAATTAGTGAGCAGCTTTAGTTGAATCAACTTTAGCCTCAGCTGAATCTACAGCTGATTTTGCTGAATCCAATTGTGTGTTAGCTGAATCTAAAGCAACATTAGCTGAATCAGTAGCAGCGTCAGTTGTTTTACCAGTTTCACCACATGATGCGAAAGCTAATGTTAAAGCTAAACCTAAAAAACCGAATTTGAATGCGTTTTTCATTTTATTAAAATTAAATATTTTTAAATCTTGTTATTTAGGGGTTAATACCGATAAATTAAAAAGGTAACCCCAGATTTTTCTCTTTTTGAAAAAAGAAAGACCTTTTGTTAAAAAAGGCCTTCCAAAAGCTTTATTCAGTCCTAAATTATTTTTTAGTAGCAGCTGAATCAACTTTAGCAGCAGCAGAATCAACTTTAACAGCAGCTGAATCTACGTGGTTAGCAGCTGAATCCAAAGTGTTAGCAGCTGAATCAACTAAAGCAGAAGCTGAATCTGCAGCACCTTCAGCTTTTTTCTCTGAATTGTTACAAGATGCGAAAGCTACAGTTAAAGCTAAACCTAAGAAACCGAATTTTAATGCGTTTTTCATTTTCTAATTTTCTAATTTAAATTGAAATAATTTTCTTTTTCATCTGTTAATACACGTAACCAAAAAAGGTAACCCAAAAAATATATTTTTTTTAAAAATTTATATAAAAGGTTGTTTATCAAAGTTTTATTTTTTTTTAGCAAGACGTGTATCTTAGGCTTTCGACTGCGCTATCCTTTAGCGTTACAAAGGTTAATTAAGGCAATCGCTGGGTGGATCTTGTCTATTTGTTGTGCATAAGTTGTGTGCAGCCTCTAACTCGACAAATGTATCGGTCCAACTGTTATTAAATAGCAAACAATTTTCGGTTATTTTTCTTATTTTGAGAAGTACGCACTTTTAAAAAAAATACACATATGTTTGATAAAGTTAAGAATATAATGGATTTGGCAAAATCGATAGACTTTGGCAAATTGGAAGAAATAGCAAAAAAAGTGGATTTGGGAGCAGTTATGGATGCTGTATCAAAAATGGATGATAAACAGCTGCATGGTTTAATGAAAATGCTGAATTCCGGAAAGGAAAAGCGAGAATTGCCTCCTATTAATGGTGATTTCTATGCGATGGATAGTAAATTAAACGATACAGACCGCGCTTTACAATTGAAGGTGAGAGAATTTATGGAGACCGAAGTCAAACCAATAGTTAATAAATATTGGTTGAGAGATGAATTTCCTTTTGAAATCGTACCCAAACTGGCGGCATTAAATATTTGTGGCTATACATACAATGGGTATGGATGTATGGGCGGAAGTTCTTTGATGGAAGGAATTATAGCGGCTGAGATAGCACGTGTGGATGCTTCTGTAGCAACATTCTTTGGCGTACAGAGTGGTTTGGCAATGGGGTCAATTTATCTTTGCGGATCTGAAGAACAAAAGCAAGAGTGGTTGCCCAAGATGCAACAGATGCAGGTGATAGGTGCGTTTGGATTAACAGAACCTGAAGTGGGCTCGGGGGCTGCAGGCGGATTGACGACAACTTGTAAAAAAACAACCGATGGTTGGGTTTTGAATGGTCAGAAAAAATGGATCGGAAATTCTACGTTTTCCGATATCACAATTTTATGGGCTAGGGATCTCGATGATGGAGAAGTCAAAGGTTTTATTGTAAGGAAGGATAACCCAGGTTTTTCTGTCGAAAAGATCAAAGATAAGATGGCATTGCGTATTGTGCAGAATGGCCTCATTACTTTAAATCATTGTATCATTCCTGAAAGTGACCGTTTACAAAAGGCAGACTCCTTTAAAGATACAGGTAAGGTTCTTCAGATGACGCGGGCCGGGGTCGCCTGGATGGCTGTGGGCTGTGCTAGAGGAGCCTATGAAAATGCATTGGATTATACCCGAAAAAGGAAGCAGTTTGGTAAGCCAATCGCCTCTTTTCAGCTTATTCAGAATCACCTGGTTGAAATGTTGTCCAATTTGACCGCTATGCAAACGCTAGTCTTTAGGCTATCTGAACTTCAGGATAGAGGTGAGTTAAGAGATGAACATGCTTCGCTGGCAAAAGTGTTCTGCTCTTTGCGTACGAGAGATATTGTTTCCAAAGCCCGTGAAGTGATGGGGGGCAATGGCATTTTGTTAGAGTATAATGTCGCGCGATTTCTGGCGGATGCAGAAGCAATTTATTCCTATGAGGGTACAAAGGAGATTAATTCCCTCATTGTTGGTCGAAGTATAACTGGATTTAGTGCTTTCGTGTAGCTGCTTTCCGGCTAACTTTTCGTTTCTTGATGTCGAGAATTACTAAAAAGGACTTTGTTAAACAACAAAGCCCTTTTTAGCTGAATTAAACGCAAACCGAACTTGACTATTTGCGTTTAAACCGCATCATGGCGATATCGCCCATGATAAATGTTAGGGTATTCTCGCTGATACTGTATGTGTTTACCTTTTCTAAGGTAGAGAAAAAAGTTGCTTCGCCATTCCCTTCGCAAGCCATTTTTGTTGACATAATTGGGCCGAAATTAATACTATTTCCATTGGTTTTGAACGTCATATTATAGTTGTTACAGCTACTATTGCCATTTACCTTTCCGCTGACCGCGTCAAATATCATTGTTGGTTTACGGTCGGGATATAGACCATCGAAAGCAATGCGTGCGCCCGATATATAATCAAGCTCCCAAGTTCCAGAAAGTTGCTGCTTATCGTCCTGGATCAACTTAAATTTTGCCAATGGAGCCATTTTAGCTTTGTTCAGGCTAAGAATACCATTGTTGACAGTGTAATTATCTGCAGCGATCAAGTTTTTTGATAGCGCTTGTTCGATAGACATGTCCGGACAGGCCATCATAGTTGACATTCCCTGACCAAATTTAATTTTTCCATTTTTGGATAGTATTAAATCTCCTCCGATGCCATTGCAGCCCCCACTTGCACTGTAGCGTTTTTCCTCCAGTTGCAGATAGGGCATTTTACCATTGATTTGATCCGCTACGGCATGCCCATTGATTTCAATTAATTGCCACTTTTTTCCAATGACAGCTGATGTCGAACTGTTTTCACTTTGATCAGTCGACTTCTTATTGACGACAGAACAACTACCAAGACCAATACTTAAGATGGCCAATATTGCGAAGTTTTTAAAGTTCATATTTTAAATTTTAACCTATTAACATCCCTTTTAACGTTTGGTTTGGCAAAGTGCTACAAAAGTTTACAAACAAATAAGGCTTCCAATCTGGAAGCCTTATTTATCAATCGAATAAATGTTACTATTTATTTTTATTTTGTTGTGCCTGCTGTTGAGCACGCATCATTTCTTCCATTTTAGCCTGGAAGCTTGATTTTTTTTCTGCTTTTGGATTCTTTTTGTTCTCCTCCAATTTAGCTAATATTTTCTCATCATTCACCATGGTGCGGATTACCAATTGCGTCAAGAATGTAAATAAAGCACTCAAGAAGTAATAGTAGTTCAAACCAGCCGGGAAGCTGTTCAACACAAAGAAGAAAATCAACGGCATGATATAGCCCATGTATTTCATCTGACCTGTAGCGCCTGATGTAGCATTGTTATACCAAGTGGTCAACAACGTTGTTAACGTCATCAGGATACACATCAAAGAAATGTGGTTAAACGATCCAAAGATGGGAGCAAATGTGAATAGGGTATCATAGGTTGACATGTCCTTCATAAACAAGAAACTCTGTCCTCTCAATTCAAACAAATTTGGGAAGAAATAGAAGAATGCAATTGTAAAAGGCATTTGTAATACGAGGGGAAGGCATCCACCAAGAGGATTGACACCGACCTGTTTGTACAATTTCATTTGCTCCTGTTGCATCAACATTTGGTTGTCTTCGCCGACTTTTGCTTTGATCTCGTCCAGCTGCGGTTTTAATACGCGCATTTTGGCCATAGAAACATAAGATTTGTAGGTCATTGGCGAAAGGATCAATTTCAACATCAGTGTCAATAAGAGTATAACGATACCGTAGCTCATATGGAAACCATCCAGGAAGTTGAATACCGGTACTGTAATCCATTGGTTGATCCAACGCATAGGGCCCCAGCCCATATTGATGATCGATTGATAATCATTACCCTCCGCTTTCAGCACATTGTATTGGTTGGGACCAAAGAAGAAGTTCAACGAATAGCTATTGTCCTTATGGTTGTCAAATGCTAATTCCGCGTTCGTATTGTAAAACTTGATGACATCCGATTCAGTCGCATGTTTTACATCCACTTTAGCATTCACAAAACCATCTTTCGCGTTCAAGATACTAGAAAAGTAATGTTGCTTAAAAGCAATCCATTCCACTTTTTTCTCCAATGCTTCATCAGCGTCTTTTGATTCTGAAAGATGATCTACCTTATTGTCTTCTTTATAGTAAAGAGTAGATTTTTGTCTTTCAGACTCTATATTTTGTTCCTTCTGTCTTAACGTGGTATTCCAGTTAAGGGTCAACGTTTTTTGACTTTGTGGAACTAAATTCTGTATCCCTTTTGTATGGATGTCCAGCGCTACATTATAACCTTTGCCGGCAATAGAGTATATATATTCAATGTATTGGTCGGCACTGTAATTTAGTCTGAATTTTACCGATTGTTTTCCTTCACCAGAAACTTGGATATCCGAAGATTCTGTATTGAAGTACAAATCGTTTGTTGCCACGTTTTGACCCGCTGCATTAAACAGAAAACCAAATTTATTGTCCTCACCTTCAAAAAGCATCAACGGTTTTCCATTGAAATTCTTTTCACCTTTTAGTTCGACAGATTTAACTTTACCGCCTTTCGTGCTGATCTTGGCAATGATTTTTTCATTTTCAATCGTGATGACTTTCTCGGTTCCAAATTTCGTGGCACCAAAAGGCTTTTTCAGTTCCGCCGAATCAGCAATCACTGCTGTTTGTGCTGTTTTGGCTTTCGCGGTAGAGTCACTTTCAGCAGGAAGTCCTTTTTCTGTACGCGCTTTAGCCTCTTGTCGCGCTTGTTCTTGTTTGATTTCTGATTCTGAAGGCTTCATCAGGTAAAATGAACCAGTGATGATAGCAAACATCAGGACCAAACCAATTAGGGTATTTCTATCCATTTTTAATAATTAAACTTAATTAATTGTATCCTTCTATTACTACTTTGATTTCTTGTTGGCCAAAGCAGCGGCTACAAAGCTAACAAAAAGTGGGTGAGGATTTGCAACTGTTGACTTTAATTCTGGATGAAATTGTCCGGCAACGAAAAATGGATGGTTTTTCAGTTCCACAATTTCTACCAATCCAGTCTCTGGATTGAAGCCTGAAGCAATCATTCCGGCCGCTTCATATTGCTTCAAATAGTCGTTGTTAAATTCATAACGGTGACGGTGTCTTTCAGAAATTTTTGTTTTGCCATAGATTGCAAAGGCTTTAGTTCCTTTTTTAATTTCACAATCGTAAGCGCCCAAACGCATGGTACCACCCATATTGGTAATGGTTTTTTGCTCCTCCATCAGATTGATAACCGGATTAGTCGTGTTGGCATCCATCTCAAAACTGTTGGCATCTTTCAGTCCCAATACGTTTCTTCCGAATTCAATTACCGAACATTGCATACCTAAACAGATCCCAAAGAAAGGAATATTATTTTCACGAACGTATTGGATAGCATTTAACTTACCATCCAAACCGCGTTCACCGAATCCTGGAGCAACCAACACGCCGTCCATTCCTTTTAGCTTTTCAGCAACATTTTCTTTTGTAACACTTTCGGCGGCAATGTAACTCACTTTTACTTTACACTCATTTGTAGCACCCGCATGGATAAATCCTTCAGTAATGGATTTATACGCATCTGGAAGTTCAACATATTTCCCAATCAATGCAATATTAATTTCATTTGTCGGGTTTTTTAGCTTACCTAAAAAGTTTTTCCAGTTTTCCAGATCAGGCTCATTTTTGTTGGAAAGTTTCAGTTTTGTTAATGCCGTTTTATCCAAGTTCTCCTTCAGCATCAGTAAAGGCACATCATAAATTGTAGAAGCATCGATGGATTCGACTACTGCATTGATATTGACATTACAGAATTGCGCTAATTTTTTACGGATTTCCTGAGATAATTTATGTTCTGTACGACAAACAAGAATATCAGGTTGTACCCCATATTCCAATAATGTTTTAACAGAATGTTGAGTAGGTTTTGTTTTCAGCTCGCCAGCAGCAGCCAAATATGGAACCAAAGTCAAATGGATAACCAACGAATTATTGGCTCCCAATTCCCAACGGAGTTGTCTTACTGCTTCCACGAAGGGTAAAGATTCAATATCACCAACAGTTCCTCCTAATTCGGTGATCACAATATCATATTGACCAGACTCTCCCAGCAATTGCATTCTGCGTTTTATCTCATCTGTGATATGCGGAATTACTTGAACGGTTTTTCCTAAATATGCACCTTCACGTTCCTGTTGGATAACGTGTTGATAGATGCGGCCTGTTGTGACATTGTTTGCTTGTGAGGTAGGGACATTCAAGAAACGCTCGTAATGACCCAAATCAAGGTCAGTTTCGGCGCCATCTTCAGTCACATAACATTCGCCATGTTCATATGGATTTAGTGTTCCTGGATCAATGTTAATGTAAGGGTCAAATTTTTGAATGGTAACTTTATAGCCACGCGCTTGGAGAAGTTTAGCAAGGGAGGCAGCAATAATACCTTTCCCCAACGACGAAGTAACGCCGCCCGTAACAAAAATATATTTAGTCATAACAATTAAAGGATTTTCAATTTTATGTGGTCAAAATGACCAATAATAGTTGCTTTATGTACGGGATACAAAGGTAGCAATTATTATTAAAAATTAGCATTGAAGATTGCTCTAATAATTAAATTAAAAATAAATATTACCCCGGCTATCTATAGTTGTCTTTAATGTACGCTTTGTTTTTGACTTGATTTCAACACGATAGAAATTATTACTATTTGAAAATATGATGTCATATTTTTTCCGCTCATTCAAAATTTCAGGATATAGTTTGCTCAATTCCAAAATAGACGTCGCATAGCGTTTTTTATCGTTTCTAAAGATTTGTTGTAAATAAGAAATATTCCAGGCCATTTTTTCAAGAGATAAGAATTGCTCATCGATAAATAGCTGATTGGAACTATCGATAAATTTGATATGTCCCCATCGTTCAGGATAATGCATATTAACAAGACCAATAGGAGACCATACCCAGTTCTCCTCGGCAAGAGTCTTTCCAGTATCGTCTTTTTTCTTGCTATAAGTTGTTCCCGTATTCTCATAAAGCCATTGAACGCGGGAGAAATTTATCTTCCAGATCTCATTGGCCTTAATCTGATCTCCTTCGCCAAAGTATTTCAGACTCTTAACCGGTATTTTCATTTCCACTGTCCAATATTCATCTTTATCTTTTGGGTTGTTGATTGTTCCTGAATGATAAACGGCGCTTTCAATATCTTTTGTGTCCCAATTTAGATTAGCCCTGCCGCCAAAGCGATACGGTTTAGTCATCAAAAGATCCATGACCGTATTTAAAGCATTTACTTCAATCTCTATATATTCCGGAGATAGTAAATTTGGCTTAAGAAAAACCTCAAAGTCATTGTCGTGATAAATGATGGTGTCCTTTTGTTTTAAATATCCTTTAATATGAGGCTCTTCAAGCTTAGCAAATAAGTATAGGTTTTCCTTGTCCCAAAGCATCTTGACTTTTGTGTCAAATATGGGATGAGGTTTTTGTGCTCCTTCAATATCCTTAAAAGAATCTGTCCATACGGCTTTAGACCACGAATCTTCACTGTCTTTGCCATCTATAATAATAGCATCTGTTATTGGCTGCACATAATACACTTGAGGCTGCGGCTGTAGTTGAAGAAATTCTTTCATATTCCGCTGTGCGAAAGCAAAGTTCGGATAGATAATAAAAATAAGGATAAAAGCGATAGTTCTCATCGATATATAGTTTAATTATTCGAGCCAAAAATAAAGTGAAGATAATACGGTATTAAAAGTAAGTAAAATGTTTTAGTGAGGCAAAAAGAGGGGACTATTTTAAAGAGCAAGATATAATTATCCTAAATTTATTACAGAAGGAAGTTGGTAATATGTATTGGGGGGTAAAAAGGAAATCTATAGTCCATAAAAAAAGGCTTTGAATGATTGATTTCAAAGCCTTTTTTTATGCCGTGGTAGTCGTAATTAGATTCTTTTCGATTTAATACGAGCAGCTTTACCAGTAAGGCCGCGTAAATAGAATAATTTCGCGCGACGAACTTTACCGTAGCTGTTTACTACAATTTTTTCAATGTTTGGTGAGTTTACAGGGAAAATACGTTCAACACCTACACCGTTTGAGATTTTACGAACGGTAAAAGTAGCGTTAGCACCTTCGCTGTTTAATTGAATTACTACACCTTGGTACACCTGTACACGCTCTTTATTTCCTTCGCGAATTTTATAATGAACGCTGATGGTATCTCCAGCTTTGAAAGCGGGAATTTCATTCTTTACTACCGCTTGTTCTTCTACAAATTTTACTAAATCCATGATTTCGAGTAATTATTAACGATTTATATCCTGTAAAAATCGGAATGCAATATTACGACTTATTTTCTGAATATAAAAATACTTTTTTAAAAAACTATTGACTGATATTCAAATCGGATGCAAAGATATGAAAATGAATTGGATAATTTAAAGATATTTTGAATATTCCTTTGGCAGTTATTTAGGCGGGGTTTTCGACAAGGAAAGGCTAGAGAATATATTATTCCTGTAAAAATAGTATGCAATTAATCAGTTGGTTAGTGATTATTTTTTGGTCGACTGTTGACAAAGTCAAAAAATGATTAGATATTTGTGCCACACAAAACAAAGGTGATACCTTTTCGGGGTGTAGCGTAGCCCGGTATCGCGCCACATTTGGGATGTGGAGGTCGTAGGTTCGAATCCTGCCACCCCGACTTAAAAGCTCGACATTCGTCGAGCTTTTTTTGTTTTGTCTATTATTCGTCTCGTAAACTATTTACAGGATTGGCTATCGCTATTCGGATGGCTTGCCATCCTACCGTCATCAGAGCGATAGCTATCGTCACAGCTCCAGCGAGCAAAAAGAGCCACCATGGAATAGTAATGCGGTAAGCAAAGTCCTCCAGCCATTTATTCATGATCAGCCAGGCCGTTGGTGCCGCGATAAGTAAAGCAATTAGTACGGGTTTCAGAAAATCTTTTGACAACAATGCTGTAACGCCGGATACCGAGGCGCCAAGCACCTTACGTATTCCAATCTCTTTATTTCTTTTGGTAGCCGTAAATGAAGCTAGGCCGTACAGGCCGAGACAGGCTATAAATATGGCTAATCCCGCAAAAAGACTAAGAATGCGCTGTTGCCTGAGGTCGGTTTTGTAGAGGGTGTCAAACTTTTGGTCCAAAAAGCTATATTCAAAAGGGTATAAGGGAGCTGATTTAGCAAATGCCTTTTTAATAGTATTTAGCGCCGCAGGGAAATCCTTTGTGTTCAATCTCAGAAGCGCTACCCTTAGGTCATCGGAAGGAGAAATCACGAGTGCATCCATGTTTTCTTTTAGGGATAGAAAGTTGAAGTCGTCCACTACGCCGATGATTGTTCGTGGAGATTGGTCACGGATCGTATTTTTTATCCATTTTCCAACGGCCTGTTCTGGAGTATATCCGAGCATTGATGCTGCAGTACGATTAACTAGTACGGCGCTAGCGGAGTCTGTTGGATATTGCGCCGAGAAGTTACGGCCGGCAATTATTTTAAGTTTTAAGGTGCTTACGTAATCAAAATCAGTGAATTCAGTTCTGGATTTCCACTTCTCACCGATTTTTCTCTCTACTTCAAATGTGTGGCTATCGAAAAAGCCGCCTGGTTCGCCAGACATAAAGGAGACCGATGCAATGTCTCTGCTCGCAGATAGTTCATTTTTGAATGTACGTAGGTTGTTATATAGTTCTTCATTGTCAATAGGGATAACGACGGTCTGTTGGTCGTCGTATCCAAGCCCCATTTCTTTTACATATTTCATCTGCTTGGTAATAATCATTGTACCTATGATAAGCAGAATGGAGATGCTGAACTGCACCACAACTAACGTATGGCGAAACACCGTTCCACCTTTACCTATGCGTAATTTGCCTTTTAATGCTTGTGTAGGGGAAAAGGTCGAAAGGTATAATGCAGGATAGCTGCCTGCTAATAAGCCTACAATAACGATAAGCGCCAGTAGAAAAATATAGATGGGCCACCAATTCCAGGGAACTGTCAGCGTGTATCCCAAGAGCTGATTGTATATGGGCATTAATAGTTGTAGCAGGCAGATGGCGAGCAAACAGGATATTGCAGTTAGTAAAATAGACTCTCCGATAAACTGTCCCATTAATTGAATACGTTGTGCTCCGAGCACCTTCCGTAAGCCGACTTCTTTTGATCGGTCAACCGCACGTATCGTTGAAAGATTCATGAAGTTGATGCAGGCGATAACCAATATGAGTATGGCGATCGATAAAAAGATGTAAATGACTTTTTTATCACCATGTTTTGCACTGTCAAATGCGCTGTGTGACTCAAGATATACGTCTTTCAGCGGGGTGAGCGCTAGATCAAAATGAATTCCCATATTTGTGGAAACCGCTTTCATATGCCTGTCCATAAAAGAGGGGAGCTGATTTTCAAGTTTTTGGGCGTTTTTATTTTCGTTGAGTAGGATATAAGTAAATAAGTTGTTGTTTTCCCATGCTTTGAACGGTTCGGTATTGATATAGTTGGATAATGGAATGACCAAATCAAAATCTAAGTGAGAGTTGACCGGAAGATCTTTTGCAATCCCTGTAACGGTGAGTTGTTTGCTTTTATCCAACTGGAGTATTTTGCCAATTGGATTGTCATTTCCAAAATATTTTCTCGCTGTTTTTTCTGTTAATACTACACTTGTTGGGTTTTTCAAAACAGTCGTTGGATTTCCTTTGAGCAGGGGAAAGCTAAAGAGTTCAAAGAAATCAGCATCAGCAATAAAGAGTTTTTTTTCATTGAACGTAATGCTATCAAAAGCGAATAGTCCATTGGCGGGCATGACTCGTACAGCCTTTTTGATTTCATCCGGATAATCGGTTAATAGGGCAGGAGCATATGGGGCAGATAAATAAGGTGCACGATCTTTGCTATTGTCGAAACCGCGCATGAGGCGATAAATGCGGTCACCCTGGCTGTGAAATTTGTCAAAACTAAACTGATTGGCAATAAATAGGAATATCATAGCACAGACCGTGATCCCTATCGTTAAACCAAGAATATTGATAAAGGAGAAGACCTTGTTTTTCATCAGGTTCCGCCATGCGATTTGTAAATAATTCTTTATCATACTTTTCGTTATATGTGTTCATTTTGATCTTCTGATAATCAATAGCTTTGAATAATATCTTAATCTACAGACTCTTAAAAATATTAATTTAGGTCAGTTTCAAAAAAACTGCCAAATCAATAAATATCTAGTAGTTAATGAATTACATTTTTTTTAATGATTTAAGTGTTTGGATATGAACACCTGATGTTCATATCCGAACATGTTAAGTGCTGAAATAAAAGCGAGTTATCGGAGAGGTGCTGTAAATGGAAAAGACGGTTGTGAGAAGAATATGTCGCAATGAAACAACAGGTTAGTTTTATTTTGTGCATTTCATTTGCAAATAAATTGTAAGAAGCGTATATTTGTGCACACAAAACAAAGGTGATACCTTTTCGGGGTGTAGCGTAGCCCGGTATCGCGCCACATTTGGGATGTGGAGGTCGTAGGTTCGAATCCTGCCACCCCGACTAGAAAAAGCTCTAACGAAAGTTAGGGCTTTTTTTTGTTTCGGGACAGAGTGAAGATATCGGGTTTTTCAGATACGCTATTGCTCAATCTTTAGAACATTTAGCCGGTCCTGCCGTTTAAGCTACCACTATTTAATCGTTTGCTTGTGTATTTATTCTACAAATTAGGGGGGTGTTATATTAGTTTTTATACCGAAATTGATTGAGGCATTAAATCTTTTATAAATTATTTTACAATAAATCAGTTTGTTAAGTGTTTTATGAAGAATATTCTTGAAAGATAGCTATATTTAATGTACTTTTGTGCCACACAAAACAAAGGTGATACCTTTTTCGGGGTGTAGCGTAGCCCGGTATCGCGCCACATTTGGGATGTGGAGGTCGTAGGTTCGAATCCTGCCACCCCGACTAAGAGAGCTCTAACGAAAGTTAGGGCTTTTTTTATATCTATTTTTAACATAATATCCTTGTAAACCCGCTGTTAAACAGTTAAATTGCTTTAAATTTACTGTCAATTCGAATATAAACATAAATAATATGAACAGAAAAGCGGCATTTCTTTTAGGAATTTTGGCCTCTTGTGCATTACCGCAAGTAACCTTTGCTACACATTCAGTTGGAGAGTCTTTCCATTATCAACAAGATGTAGAGGGTAAAGAGCTGATAGGGCGATGGGATATCGAAGTGGATGTCAACGGTACACCAGCACCATCCTGGTTAGAGGTGAAATTGTCAGGCTATAGAACGTTAGTCGGTCACTATGTGAGTACTTCTGGGAGTGCCCGACCGGTTTCTCATGTGTTTTACGAAAAAGGAAAATTTAAGTTTTCTATCCCTCCTCAATGGGAGAGTGGAAAGATGAATTTGAGTGTGGAGGGCGAACTTGTCAATGGTGTTTTGGAAGGAACGATAACAGAGCCGGATGGCAAAACATATCGTTTTAAAGGTACACGCGCTCCAGAACTAAAGCGCACCGCTGCTGTCAAATGGGGTAAACCTATTCAACTATTTAATGGAAAAGATCTATCCGGATGGAAAGCCACAGGTAAGACAAATCAATGGTTGGTAAAAAATGGTATTTTGACCAGTCCGCAGTCCGGATCTAATTTAGTTTCTGAACAAAAATTTGAAGATTTCAAATTGCACGTCGAGTTTAAAATTCCAGCAGGGAGCAACAGTGGAGTCTACCTGAGAGGTCGTTATGAGGTTCAGATAGAGGATAGTCCCAAGGATGCCCATCCAAATGCCGTGCTTTTCGCAGGGGTATATGGCTTTTTAGCTGCCAATGAAATGGTCAATAAAGGAGCCGGACAATGGCAAACATTCGACATTACACTTATTGGCCGTCTCGTGACGGTAGTGGCAAATGGTAAGACTGTGATCTGTAATCAAGAAATCCCAGGCATAACTGGCGGTGCGTTGGATAGCAAAGAGGCAGAGCCGGGACCGATCTATTTCCAGGGGGATCATGGTCCGGTTGAATTCCGTAAGGTGATTATTACACCAGCAATTAAGTAACAGCACATCACGCTAAGGCTGCCTGAGAATAGGTAGCCTTTTTAAATTCCTATGACAACGACCACAATATCTTCATTCTGGTAGGATGTATAATAACGTTCAATAGATCCATTATCCTTGTATTCCTTCAGTTCTTCAAAAACCATTTTTTTGAGCATTCCTTTTCCCTTGCCATGAATAAACTTTATTTCGTTCATTTCCCAATAAATAGCTGCGTCTAGATTAGATCGCATAAAATCAATGGATTCCTGTAAGAGTTCCTCTGGTGAATAATCTTCCCAATCATCAAGGAAGGCATCGGTATGTAAGTCAACAATAGCTGAAGGTTTGCGCATTTCTCAATATTTTACAATGCTGCAAAAGTATAACAAAACGGCGACTTAATAGGTGAAGTCGTTTACGAAATAAATCGCTTGGGCAAATTTTTCATGCCATTTTTTGATAATAGCTGCAATTTCATATTCTTCCTCATCGGCATGGCTGAGCATCAATGATTCGATCGACTGTAGTAACTGCTTGACATCAAGAAAATAACCGTCAAAATCCCGGAATCCAGAAATTGTGTCGCGAACCAGCAGCATCACATCGTGGCGAAGTGTTATCATATCGTAGCGCGAAGAAATTCTATCCAGCAACCATTCCTTTTGGAAATTGGAATCAATATGTCTGTTGCACGCCTGATTGAAAAGTAGCTCAAATTCAACGACTTGATGCTTAAGGTCATAAATAGCTTGTTGGAGCTCTTCAAAAGTGCTGATAATTTTCTCCTGCGTCTCCATATTCTTCGATACAATTGCCATGATAATTTACTTAAAATGATATACAATTGATTTTTAGCTGTTTAAATAAAAATATGTAAGGTAAATACAAATAGGTAAGCAGAATGTTTTTAATGTTTTAATTTGTATGCGTAACTATTAGTTTTACTCTTTTTAACCTTAGTATTAGTCCAATACAGGGAAGAGAATAGGTTATTTGCTGTTTTTTTACGTTATTCGCGTAAACAAAAAATAGCTTAATAAAATCAAATGAAGGAAAAGGCGATTGGGAATTACCAATTAGAAATCTGTTCAAATTCTGTGGCGTCTGCTATAGAGGCCGAAAAGGGGGGAGCAACCCGCGTAGAGTTTTGTCAAAATTTAGAAAACGGGGGAACTACACCTTCGTTTGGCCAGCTACAGTTAGTACGAAAATTGGTTAACATTGGAATTCATGTGCTTATCAGGCCACGTGGAGGCGACTTCCTTTATACCGAGACTGAGATTTTGGAAATGATCGCAGATATTGAAATATGTAAGCAGTTGGGGATGGATGGCGTTGTAATCGGTATGCTGAATGCAGATGGTACGGTCGATAAAGTCAATACCTTGCGGTTGGTTGAAGCTGCACGCCCCATGCATGTTACGTTCCATCGCGCCTTTGATCGCGTAGAAAATCCTTTCCGTGCGTTGGAAGACGTTATTGATATGGGGATAGATCGTATTTTGACATCCGGTTTAAGAAATTCTGCACTCGCTGGAGTTTCATTACTCAAAGAGTTGGTTCAACAAGCCAGTGGCCGTATTGTAATTATGCCTGGTGCAGGTGTCGATGCATCTAATATCGTTCACATTTTAAAAGAAACGGGTGCAGTTGCGATACACAGTTCGGCAAAGGAGCTGCATGTTTCGAAAATGAGATTTAAGCAGGCTCAAGTCAATGGAATGGATGAAGCACAGTGGATGAGCTCAAAAGAAAAAGTCCACCAAATGGTGGACCTATTAAAAAGCCTTTAAAGTTATACTTTAAAGGCTATTAGATTCTTCTTACTTATTTAGCTTCTGAAGCTAATTGATTTAAGATAGCATCGTTTTTAACGATTTGGTTGCTAGCTTTCATTTTTGATCTAGAACCCAACTCTACGTTAGTTCCTAATTTCAAAAACTGAACTTCAACACGTGAAACAGTTTTATTTCTTCTATCTTTTCTTTTTAAACGTGTAACTCCCATTTTGATAATATTTTTATTGTTTAAAATAAAACGAGGTCGGAAGCGGATTCGAACCGCTGTAGGAGGTTTTGCAGACCTCAGCCTAGCCACTCGGCCATCCGACCCTATTTTTTCCTTTTGAAGGTCTGCAAAAATAAAACTTATAATTGGAATTAAAAAATCTTTATGATAAAACTTTTGAGTTTTTAAGCATTACTCTGAAAACCAAGCTTGTATTTTCAATGCATAGCCTTTAACACATGTTTATGAAAATGTGTTTAGCAATTGAAAGCGAAATTTTAGCCGCTTTACTTCAAAAAAGTATCCAGCTATTTATGAAGGCTTTTTTAGATGATTATTACCAAAATAGTAAGGTGGAATTTACTGCACCAATTGTCTTTTTTAAAGGACATTAGTAAGTATAGTATTTTTGAATTTTAATATTTTTTTGATTTGAAAATGAACGTATTATATATTTTGGAATAGATATTGCAAATCACGTTGTCAGAAATCTCATACAGGAAATATATGAGAATAAAAGATAAAGAACAAAGTAATTAAATTGGGAAACATGAAAAAATTATTATTATCTGCAGCAATTTTATTTGGATCAATGGGCGCATTTGCACAAGGAGGATTGGGTTATGGATTACGTGCGGGTGTAAATATCCCTAAATATTCGTACGAGAATGGAAGTTCAGAATCAAATACCGGCTTCTTTGTGACCGGTTATTTGGATGCCCCTGTGTCTCCATACTTCTCCATCCTGCCTGGATTGTCTTTGCAAAATAAAGGTGGCAAGAGAACAATAAGTGAGGGATCAAGTTCTGGTGAATTTAAACAGAGTATCATGTCGTTAGACATCCCTGTGAATTTAGTAGCTAAATTGCCTACGGGTGCATCTGGTAATTTCATTGTTGGTGCTGGACCATATGTTGGCTTCGGACTGAGTGGTAAAAACAAAGTTAAAGGTAATGTTGGAAATTGGGGGGCAGAGGGCGAAACTGACGTGAAATTTGGAAGTGGCGACAACGATCAATTAAAGCGTACCGATTTTGGTGTTAATTTCTTGGCGGGTTATCAATTAACCAATGGCTTTCAAATTAATGCTGGTTATGGTTTGGGTTTGACAAATTTAGCGCCAAATGGTGGTTCGGCTAAAAACAGAGTTTGGTCCGTTGGTATCGGTTTCGGACTTTAAGAAATATAAGTACTTAAACTTATTATGAGGAAAGAGTCCCTGCAGTTGTGGGGACTTTTTTAATGGATTAAACTTAAATCGACCTAAATTGTTATTTTTATGCAAAAGATAGCTGTATGAAAAGATTTCTTACTTTACCATTCTATGTGAAGTTGGCCAGTGTACTTATTTGTATTCTCCTGTTAGGTTATTTAGCAAAAATTGGCGATACCATTCTGGTCCCGATGATCCTGGGATTACTATTCTCCCTACTTTTAATACCGTTGAGCAATTTCATGGAACGTAAACTACGCTTCCCGAGAACATTAGCGGGCATTTTAAGTGTAATATTATTCTTCGGAGTTTTGGGGTACGGGCTTTTTCTATTAGCTTCCCAACTCACACTCCTGAAGGAAGATTTTCCAGCATTTAAGGAGCAGATAATGGATGGTGCGAGCAAACTGCAAAGCTGGGTCAGTGAACAATTTGGCATAAGGCACAAAGAGCAAATGGAATTCATCAATAAGACGGCTTCGAAGTCTGTGGATTCTGGCACGCTATTTCTAGGAACGGCATTGGTTTCTCTTTCATCCATGTTTATATTATTTGTCTTTACTTTCCTTTATACGTTTTTCCTCCTCATCTATAGAGGGCATATCGTGAAGTTTCTTCTATTTGTCAATCGCGTCGAAGACCGGCCCATTGTGGTCGATGTAGTACAGCAGGTACAGTATGTGGTCAAAAAGTATCTCATTGGTCTATTGATCCAGATGAGCTTAGTGTCGCTTTTGGTCTTTATTGTTTTGTCATTGATTGGTGTCAAATATAGTTTGCTTTTAGCATTGATTACAGGGGTGTTCAATGTGCTACCCTATGTCGGTATTTTTTCCTCTATACTTATTATTTCCATTCTTACTTTCGCGACATCATCGTTGACCCATGTGGTTTTGGTCATCTTAGCGTTGATTATTGTACACATGATTGATAGTAACTTTATCGTCCCCAAAATTGTGGGGTCTAAAGTTAAAGTAAATTCATTGTTTGCGATGTTGTCTATCATTATTGGTGAGATGATATGGGGTATTTCCGGGATGTTTTTAGCCATTCCTATTTTGGCAATAGTTAAGATTGTGATGGATCGCATTAGAGAGCTTAAGCCCTGGGGATTTTTACTGGGAGAAGAAGATAGCAAAGATGAAGTATATAAGGATTTATTTGAGACGCTCAATCCGATAGAGAAGAATATTATTGACAATGAAGTGAAGGAGTAACTTGATTCTACATTATGTGCCTCATGCTTTTGTATGCCTTGTCTCGCCCTTGGATCGTACCATCTTCGGATTGCCCCCTATAGCTTGCCTGTAGATAATATGGTAAGGCGGCGGGGGAACAAATTGCGAAGCATCCCCCAATTGAATATTAATAAACACTAAACTATTTGCAGAAAATCTTATCCTCTTAATTTTATCGGCTTTATGGACGTTGTCTATAGATGGCGGTCCACAGATGGTGCTAAGGTGTAATTACCATATCGCCATCGTTTAAATTAATGCCGCTGATCCATATTGGTCTTAGAAAATCTTCTTTTGTGATAGGGGCAGTCATATAACTACGTATAATCTGAAAAGGGTCTCCATCAAAAAGGTCTACCTCTTTTGTATCCGATATTTGAAAATGTATTGTTGAGTTTGCAAGGATAGCCTCGTCCTCTTCCATTAGTTTTCTTTTAAAATATTTTCTATCTACCAGATTTTTCATAGTTTCATAATCTGCGTCGGATTCAATGAAAATTGATGCTGCTCGCCCGAAGGTGATTTCATTGACATACATTAAATCTTTAGGGTCGAGCTTCGCTAGAGCGGAATGTGCTTTTGCTTTGGCAATATCCGTCATACACGTCAAACTATAGATCAGATTGGTGAAACTTACAGCATAGAGGTATTTAGAACCTTTAGATTGTGGGTTAACAGCAAGCATGACCTCCGAGTTGATCTTTTGACCAAAAACTGCTCCTAATTTTTCGTAAGATGCAACCCTTTGAACTTTGGGTATTGATTCGCTGACTATGCCTGCTAGGTCATCGCCTTCAATATTTTTGAGAATGAAATTAACCATTGCAGCTTTACTGGGCATGATTACCGCGTCAGCTGTCTTTGAATTAACGTTCACGGTTGGAAGATTCGAAGCTTCAATAAATTCATAATTATCCTTATGAAGGGAGCTGATTTTCATAATGGCACCTAGATACAATTTGTCAAGATTTTTTATTCATGAAAAATCGGCTGGCTTCATCTTCTATCTCCTGCGCGGCGATGTTTAAATTTTTTGAATTAATTAGTATAAAACGGTTATGGGTTAATATCTAGAAGTCTGTCTCTTACAAGTAGGCATGCTCCGATCACCCCTGCCTTTTCTTGTAGCTGTGATAATTTTATTTTGGTGTCTGTACTTACAAGATTTAATGAATATTTGTTGATTGCACTCTTTATAGGGAGTAGGATATAATCGTTAGTTTGTGCCAAAGGACCTCCGAGAACAATCAATTCTGGATTGTATAGGTTTATCAGAATTGCTATAGCTCTGCCGAGTTTTTCACCAATTTTCGCCAGTAATTCAATGGCTAGCACATCATCCGAGTGAATTGCCGAAATAATGTGGTTTAAATTGATATCTTCGATCTGAACGGTTTGTGTTAAGGTGGTGGCATAGCCTTCAGCAACTTTTTGTATAAAAAGATCCTTTAAAGCGCGGCCAGAAGCCTCAGTCTCAAGACAACCTTTCTTGCCACAGTGACAGATGATTTCATTGTCAAACATTGGGATATGGCCAAACTCACCCGCAAATCCAGATTGACCGTAATAAATCTGTCCATTGATAAGCGTGCCCATCCCAATACCATAATCGAGATTTAAAAAAAGTACATTTTTTTCCTGTTTCACTACCCCTGACATAAACTCTCCATATGCCATTGCTCGTGAATCGTTCTCAATGAAAGTCTTTATTTTTAAAGTTTCTTCAAGGTATTTGCTTAGCGGTGTCTCACTGAAATAAAAGAAACTATAACTATACCCTGTCTTGTAGTTAATCCGGCCACTTAGATTCATGCCCAAGGCTAAAATCTTTTCTTTCGGAACAGTGGATTTCTTTATGAAATCCTGAATGATCTTACAGAGATGATCCAAAGAAGCTTGATTATTGGCCAACTTATAGGGAAGGTGCTCGGCAATAGATATTACATTTTTGTTAAGATCAATAAGCCCTATATTCACATGGTTGTGCTTGACATCAACTCCAACAAAGAAGCCTGAAGTGGGAAGTAGTCCGTAGATATTTGGTTTCCTTCCACTGACAGATGTCGACTTTCCATAATCTTTTACCAGTCCTTCTTCGATTAGTTCATTGATTACATTCGTGATTTTTGGTACGCTAAGCTTCAGTTCCTTACTTAAATCTGCGATCGTACTGTTGCCATTCATAGAAAGGATCACAATAATATGCTTCTTGATGGAATTGTTTTTGTAGGCAACGCCAGAAATATTCTCGTTTTCGATATGCTCAAAAAATGTCATCGGATATAAATTGTAAAAAACAAATCTAACAAATTTAAATGTATATATTGAATCTTAACTGTCTTTAAGGCTTAAATAACATTATTTATTTTTATATAGAAGCTATTTATTAAATTATTTTATTAAATACATTGCATTATTAAAATTTATTTTTAATTTAGCATTGTCTTCTGCTGGGTAAGCCTTATAACCTAGTTCAGAAATTCGCAAAAATGCCAACTAATAACATTATGGATAAGCAGAATCGTAGAAAATTTTTAAAACAATCATTTCGTACCGGCCTTGCCGGAGTGGGAAGCTCGATTCTGTTGCAGCGTTGCGGTATAGAAGATGGGGCTGATTTGGAAAAAATCCCCACGATCAATACAGAGATTCGAGATACTTACTTGGTAAATTCCAACGATGCTCTTCCAATAACGGCAACTTTTCTTGATGAAATATCGCATGATATTCCACATCAGAATTGGGGCGAGCCAGAATGGGACTTAGATTTTAGACATATGAAAAAAATGGGGATAAATACCGTTATTTTGATCCGATCTGGCTATCGCAAATTCATTACCTATCCTTCGAATTATTTACTTGCGCAAGGCTGCTATAAACCTAGCACTGATTTGCTTGATATGTTTTTACGGTTGGCGGACAAATACAACATGTTGTTTTATTTTGGCCTGTATGATTCTGGTGCATATTGGGATACAGGGGATTTGTATAAGGAGGTAGAGCACAACAAGTACGTGGTGGATGAGGTGTGGTCGAAATATGGGGTAAAGCATAAAAGCTTCGCCGGTTGGTATATCAGTGGCGAGATCAGTAGAAAAACCAAAGGGTCCATCCGCGCATTCCGCGATTTGGGGATCATGTGTAAATCAATATCAGATGGTTTACCGACCTTTATCTCTCCTTGGATTGATGGCAAAAAAGCGGTAATGTCAGCTTCCGCAGGTCTTTCCAAGTCAGATACCGTTAGCGTTAGGCAACATGAAGAAGATTGGTCGGAGATATTTGATGGTATACGGGGCGTTATAGATGCCTGCGCATTTCAAGATGGACACATAGATTACAATGAACTCGATGCTTTTTTTACAGTAAATAAGCAACTTGCGGATCGTTATGGCATCGCCTGTTGGACAAATGCCGAAACATTCGATCGTGATATGCCCATTAAGTTTATGCCAATAAAATTCGATAAGTTGCGCTTGAAGTTGGAGGCAGCCAAGCGGGCCAGCTACGAAAAAGCGATTACCTTTGAGTTCTCCCACTTTATGAGTCCGCAATCTGCTTATCGTCAGGCGGCGAATCTTTACGACCGTTATATGCAATTCTTTAACCGTCGATAACAATAAATACCTAGTTACCTAATGAATAATATCATCGATATGAACAATAACCAAATTAACTTAAATTATATCAGCTTCCTCTCGGTCGTGGCAGCTATAGGCGGATTTCTATTCGGATACGATACAGCGGTTATATCTGGAACGATCGCACAGGTAACGACACAATACGGCTTGGATAACGTTTCTCAGGGATGGTACGTAGGCTGCGCATTGGTAGGTTCCATACTGGGTGTCACCTGTGGAGGTTACCTTGGTGATCGCTTTGGCCGTCGTAAAATGTTGTTTATCAGTGCTGTTCTGTTTTCTGCTTCGGCGCTTTACTGTATGCTTTCTTCTGGTTTTCAACAGCTTATTTATGCACGTATCATCGGAGGGATAGGTATTGGGGTGGTTTCGATCATATCGCCTATGTATATTTCAGAGCTTGCCGTACCCCAATATCGAGGCAGATTAGTGTCTCTCTATCAACTGGCGGTTACGATCGGGTTTCTGGGTGCTTATATCGTGAACTATTTACTTATGCAATACGCGATCGGTGATGCACAAAATTTACAAGGTGATTGGCTTCGGCTCATATTCTATCAGGAAGTATGGCGTGGCATGCTTGGGATATCTGGATTGCCGGCTGTTTTTTTCTTTCTCATTATCTTCTTCATTCCGGAAAGTCCACGTTGGCTGGTGAGACATGGTCGATCAGAAAAAGCACATGATATATTCCGGCGGATCTATGGCTCGGAGAGTGAGGCCAGAACAGAACTCAATAAAATTCAGGATGCAAGTTCCAAAGAAAAAAAAGTCGATTGGAAGCTGTTGGCTCAACCCGGTGTACGTAAAGCTGTGTGGATCGGAGCTGCAATAGCCATCCTCGGGCAGTTCATGGGGGTAAATGCCGTACTTTACTACGGTCCTACCATTTTTGAAAGTAGTGGCATTTCTGGTGGCGACTCACTCTTCTATCAGGTAATCGTTGGATTGGTCAATGTCTTGACGACCGTACTGGCTGTTTTTATCATTGATAAAATAGGGCGCAAGAAGCTGGTATACCTAGGTGTTTCAGGAATGATCGTTTTTCTTTTGCTTATTGGTGTATATTTCTTTTGGGGCAAAGTCCTTGGCCTCCCAAGTTTGTTTATGTTAAGCTGCTTTTTAGCTTATGTATTTTGTTGTGCCATTTCTATATCAGCGGTAATCTGGGTATTGCTCTCGGAAATGTATCCAAACTCCATTCGCGGACTGGCCATGTCCATAGCAGGTCTTTCCCTTTGGTTGGGGACCTACCTGATCGGACAGCTTACCCCATGGCTATTGGATAATTTAAGCCCCGGCGGAACTTTTTTCCTTTTCGCAGCAATGTGCGTACCCTATATGCTCATTGTGTGGAAACTCGTGCCGGAAACAACAGGCAGATCCTTGGAAGATATTGAACGACATTGGATTCATTAACCTGCTTATTATAAATGAAAGTATAAAGAATTATTAGATTATAGATGGATTTTAAAAAACTTAGTAAACAGTACAAATCGGAACTGTTAGAGAACGTATTGCCCTTTTGGTTGGAAAATTCGTTGGATAGGGAATATGGTGGATATTACAGTTGCTTGGACAGGAAAGGGCAGGTTTTTGACACCGATAAGTTTATCTGGTTGCAAGCGCGTGAGGTTTATATGTTTGCGAGCATGTATAACAAGACGGAGAAAAAGCAGGAGTGGCTTGAGGCAGCGGAACATGGCGCCGCCTTTTTGCTGGAGCATGGCCATGATGGTCACTACAATTGGTACTTTGCAATAGATCGGGTAGGTAACCCGCTCGTAGAGCCGTACAACATTTTTTCCTATACATTTGCGACCATCGCATTTGGGCAACTTCACTTGGCAACAGGCAATCCACGTTATGCTGAAGTAGCGAAGGAAACCTTTAGACTGATCTGTTCGAAGCTTGACAATCCCAAGGGGAAGTGGAACAAAGCGGTTCCTGGCAGCCGTAGCCTCAAGAATTTTGCCCTTCCCATGATCCTCTGCAACCTAGCTTTGGAAATTGAGCACCTGCTTTCAGCGGAGCTGTTGGATGGCTTTATTGATAACTGTTTGCACGAAGTGATGGCGGTTTTTTACAGACCGGAACTCGGTGGTATTGTCGTAGAAAATGTCACCTTGGAAGGGCAGTTGTCGGATACCTTTGACGGGCGCTTAATCAATCCTGGGCATGCGATCGAAGCAATGTGGTTTATCATGGAGCTCGGCAAACGCCTAAAACGCGACGACCTGATTCAGAAGGCCGTAGAGATAACGCTCAATATGGTCGAATATGGATGGGATCATAACCATGGTGGAATTTTCTATTTCATGGATCGTTCGGGCAATCCCCCGCAACAGTTGGAATGGGATCAAAAGCTCTGGTGGGTGCATATTGAAACCTTGATTTCGCTTATTAAAGGCTATCAATTGACCGGATCGCCGGAATGTCTAGCTTGGTTTGAACGTGTCCACGATTATACATGGGCGCATTTTAAAGATACAGAATATCCAGAATGGTTCGGATATCTTAACAGACAGGGAGAGGTGCTGTTGCCACTTAAAGGTGGTAAATGGAAAGGTTGTTTCCATGTGCCGCGGGGCCTTTATCAATGCTGGAAAGTACTCGAAGATATTGCCTGTAAAGATTTGTTTGTTCAAGTTGTTTAGTTTGGAGCCGGCCTTCGCCCTTCGGGGCCGGCCTCTCTTATAGTTAATTTACCTATTTATGATGAAGTCAGTTTTGTTACTTTTATTCAGGCTTTCGCTCATTTGCGCTATACCCTTATGTACTTTTGCACAAAGAGCCAAAAAATACCCTTTAGCCTTATCGTTGGAAAAAGCGGTATTGGAAGATAAAATAAAGGGCGGATGGGCAGGTCAAACAATAGGTGTAACTTATGGGTGGCCTACAGAATTTCTCTATCAAGGTACGTTAATTCAGGATTACGAACGTATTCGCTGGGAAGATGATTATGTAAATCGCGCCATGCGCGAGTTTCCTGGATTATTTGACGATGTGTATGTGGACCTTACGTTTATGGAAGTACTGCATCGATTGGGATTAGATGCTCCGGTAGATTCCCTTGCACATGCTTTCGCAAAGAAAGAGTATGAACTTTGGCATGCCAACCAGGTAGCACGATATAATCTCAATAACGGCATTCCGCCAGATAAATCCGGACATTGGTTGAACAATCCACATGCTGACGATATCGATTTTCAGATTGAAGCTGATTTTGCAGGCCTGATCAACCCGGCTATGCCGGAGGCTGTTACAGCCATCTGTGAAAAGACCGGTAAAATGATAGCCTCCGGTGATGGGTATTATGGCGGGCTCTTCGTTGCACATCTATATGCCCAAGCATTTCGGATGAATGAAGTGAAACCCCTGATCGAAGAGGCGTTGCAGGTGTTGCCGCCGCAAAGTAAATTCTACCAATGTATACGTGATGTGTTAGCATGGTACGCCCAGGAACCGTCTGATTGGAAAGAGACTTGGTGGCAGATCCAGAAGAAATGGTCGGAGGATCACGGCTGTCCAAACTTTGTTTTTCACCCGCTGAATATCGATGCAAAACTTAATGCCGCTTATGTCGTCATGGCATTACTTTATGGAAATGGTGATTTTTTTCATACCATGGACATTGCGACCAGAGCGGGGCAAGATTCGGACTGCAATCCTGCAACAGCTTGTGGTATACTCGGAACCATGCTGGGATATAGTCAAATACCGAGCACTTGGATAGGCCCACTAAAAAAAGCAGAGGATGTGTCCTTTAGTTATAGTAACTATTCCCTCAATGATGTATATCGTGTCAATGTGGACCTTGCACTGGCAAGCATCGTTAAGGCAGGTGGTGTAGTGGGCAAAAATCGCGTAACCATCCCGTACCAAAAAATAGTGCAAGTACCTTTCGAAGAAAACTTCGCCGGGCATTACCCAAAAGAGCGTGTAAAGGTTGCGAAATCTTTTCCTCAAAGCTATCAATTTAATTTCGAAGGTTGCGGTCTGGTGCTCAGTGGATACGTGCAAAAAGTGGATAATGCAGTGAGCGATAGGGCGGTACAGTTGGGCTTGTATATCGATGATCAATTAGTAGAAACGGCAAGTCTTTTTTCCAATGCGAATATGCGTCGTCCGGAATTATGTTGGCGGTATCAAATGCCCGATAAAAAGCATCGGGTAGAAATAAAACTATTGATGGAAGAACCGGGGTATCAGCTCTACGTCACTGACTACTTGGTTTATGCATCTCATCCGCAAACGCTAATCCCATACCATCATGATTAAAATAACACTTTTGTTTACGGCGTTACTGTCGATGATCTGCCTATCAACAGCATGTTGTGCAAGGGGATTGGAAGTGCAGGGGCAGGTGCGACAGGTCGACGGCCAGCCGGTAGCAAAAGTGGCCGTTACTGATGGATATAAAATCGTCTTTTCTGACCATCGGGGACACTATCGTATCATTCCTTCACCTTTGGCCCGTTTTGTCTATATCACGGTTCCTGCTGGCTTTGAGATGTCCGCAAAAAATAACGGAGGTAATTTTTATATCCCATTGCCCAAAGAGGGGACCACAGATGCTTTCAATTTCGTTTTGGAACCTATAGGAATTGATTCAACGCATGCATTTTTCGTATTGGGCGATCCGCAGGTATATAACGCTGCTGATGTGCAACGTTGTGCGCTGTTTGCAGCGGATATAAAAAACTACAAGGATAGCGCTTTGCGCAATATTCCCGTGCATGGAATGGTGGTGGGCGATATGGTGGGTGATAGGCCAGACCTCTTTGTTGGAGTAAAACAGGCATTTGAATTGGCAAATATGAACTATTTCTTTAGCAAAGGTAACCATGATCTACGTACAGACCAACGTTCAAATACGACGGCAAGTATGTTATACGAAGAAAATTTTGGTCCACGTTACTATGCATTTGATCGCGGTTCCATGCATTACATTGTGCTTGACGATGTTTTCTATTTGGGGCGCGGTGGCGAGTATGTAGGGTATATCTGTGAAGAACAGTTCCGTTGGCTCAGGCTGGATCTTCAAAAAGTGCCCAAAGGTAATACGATCGTCATGATGTTCCATATTCCGACTGCTAGTAAGGATTTTCGAAAAATAGAACGAAAGCAACAAGTCGTTAATGCTAAACATCTGTATACGATGTTGAAGGACTATAAGGTACATATATTGTCTGGACATACTCATTTACACGACCATTTTCAGCCTGCGCCCCGTATTATGGAGCATAACCAAGCCTCGATTTCGGGCATCTTTTGGCAAGAGAAAAATTCCTGTGCGGATGGAACACCAGTTGGTTATTCCGTTTATGTGGCTAAAGGCGACAGCCTCACTTGGAGATATAAATCGCTCGGATTGCCGGACAATATCCAAAGCAGGGCATATGGTCTAGGAGAAAATCCAGAGCGCCCGAATGAGCTCACAGCTTTGGTATGGAATTATGATAATGTCTGGCGAGTCTCTTGGTATGAAGACGGTGTTTATGCGGGGGAAATGCAGCAGTTCATCGGACATGATCCGCAGACAAGAAAGAAAATCGTCGAAAATAAAAATAAATACGCTTACGATTGGATTTGGACGACAACAACAGACCATTTGTTTGCAGCGAAACCACTGAATCCAGATTCAGAAATGATGATTTTGGTAGAGGATAGATTTGGAATTAAATACAAAACATATGTTCAACAGAAAAAAGATAGATAGCTTGTTCTTGATGGCCCTAGTGATCCTTTTATGCATCGCATCCCCATCAATCCTGCTAGCTCAAACACCGTTGATTTCGCTTAGCAATTACACAATCCCACTTAACAGCAAGGGAGCTTATGTCGCAACCATTCATGCTCCGTTGCCGCTGAACCAGCTGCGGATGAAGATTGTCTGTGATACGGCAAAGCTTTTTACTTTGGACAAAAACGGGAAAATTTATCTTCGAAAGTCAAAGCTGGTGCCCGCAAATGATGGTATCCGCGCGTATAGTATAACGGTAGAATTTGACAGAAAAAGGTACGAAGTGGAACTGGTGAAGGATGAATTCCTGCGCAACAAAGTAATCGCACATCGTGGGGCATGGCGTGCAGAAGGTGTCATGCAGAACTCCATCCGTTCTTTTCAACAAGCCGTCGCCCTAGGCTGTGCCGGTTCTGAGTTTGATGTATGGTTGTCTAAGGACCGACAGGTTGTGCTGTCTCATGATCCACATATCGGCGGTCTCGCTGTAGAAGAATCTACGGCACAAGAACTTTATACATCAACGCTCAAAGGGGGCGATCCTGTACCCACGCTAATCGAGTTCATCAAGCTGGCAAAACAGCAGAACAAAACGAAAATGATCCTGGAGATAAAATCTTCGCCAACGGGTAGAAGCCTGGAGCTTGCGGATTCGGTTTTAGCTGTCGTGCACCGCCTTAAAGCACAGGGCTATATCGAATATATTAGTTTTGATTATGCTGTTCTCTGCCATATCATTAAACGTGATCCGAGTGCTCGCACGGCTTATTTATACGGGAACAAGACTGTCGATGAACTTAAAGTAGATAGGCTCGCCGGACTCGATTATGATTTCTACCAGTATAGGAACGACCCTACATTGATAAAGCGCGCAAAGGAAGCAGGTCTATGGACCAATGTGTGGACAGTCAATACCGTAGACGAACTGCGCAAGTTTCTAGATAGCGAAGTAGATTGGATTACCACTGACGAACCCGAGCTACTGTTAAAACTAAGCCATGAAAAAAAACTAAAATTTAGACTATGAATAAGCTGAGAAAACTTTTGCTGTCCTGGATGCTAATCCTTATCATGGTACCATTTGCTGTGATTGCACAGGAAGGTATATCCCTTACGTTAATTCCACCGACGACGATTACTAATCAGGTTGATCTCGACATCCGTGCGGGTTTAAGAAATGAGGAAGGAACGGCTAAAATTGTAGAACTATCTGTTTACTTAGGGAAGGAACGACCCGAAAACCTGTTGCATTATTCAAAGAAAGAAGTAATGCCCCAAACAGCGTACGAAATCAAGCATATCCTCTCGACAAAAAATTTGGTGGGAAATCAAAAGATTACCCTTGTGGTCAAGTACGGTAATAAAAAATACCGAAAAGTTCGCGATATAGAAGTTATCGCTTCCCAGCAACGTTCCACCGGGCTTATTGATGGCGCATGGGCGGGCATCTATCATTGGAGTGAAACTGAAGGTAAGCACTGGAATAATGATATCAAACAAATGACCGATGAGCAGTGGCGTGAAATGGTGCGCGCCATGCACAAATTAAAAATGGATATTGTTGTTGTTCAGGAAGTTTTTCGAAATGAAGAATATGTAGGCAAGCATGAGACGACGGTAGATTCCTATAAAGGCAAGGCATTTTATCCATCTGTACTGTATCCCGAGCGGGTTCCGATCACGGCAAAAGATCCCGTGGAGGCCATTTTAGATGAAGCCGATAAGCAAGGTATGCATGTTTTTGTAGGTGTGGGGATGTTTGCTTGGTTCGATTTTACCAAAGAATCACTGCTTTGGCATAAGAAAGTGGCCCAAGAGCTTTGGGAAAAATATGGACATCATCCATCGTTCTATGGTTTCTATGTTTCGGAAGAAAGTGGTGGTAACTTAGATAATTGGGAGCATAGCGAAGTGATGCGAATGCAGCGCAAAAAAGAGATTGTTGACTTCTTTCGTGAATTCAAAGCCTATTGCAACCAAATTGCGCCTGCAAAGCCGGTCATGCTGGCCACGAATAGCATGCAGGTGCCCGTGGGGCTAGATACTTATCCAGCACTGCTACAGAATCTGGACATTCTTTGTCCCTTTGGCTTCGCTCGGATGCCCGAAGGTGACTTGACGGGCAAAGAAGCTGCCGATCTATTGCAGTCCCTATGCAACCAAGCGGGAGCTCATCTTTGGTTTGATTTGGAAACCTTTTTGTTTAATGAGGATCAATCCCTTTATCCGCGTCCTATGGAAGAGATTGTCCGCGACCTTAATCTTTTCCAAAACTTCGAAAAAATACTTTGTTATCAATTTCCAGGTGTATTTAACGATCCTAAAATGTCTATCCGCATCGGTGAGGAGCGCACATTAGATCTCTTTACGGCATATCAGCGCTATCTGGAAAAAACAATGAAAGATCGCCTGTCAAAAGACAAACGTATCCGTTAGGAAGGGTGGTGCGGCAGCGTTGTTAATTTCAGGTGAATTTTTCTTAAAGGAATTTATTCAGTTTATTTTATATTTTAAAATATTTTAATATTGTATAGTTTTATAGATATATTTATTAATAACTATGCGATACCACTACAACTACTAACCAAAAACTTTTATGAAGCCATTTAAACAAAAGCAATTAAGCAAAGAGGGGCAGAGGCGTGATCTTACATTCTCGCGTTCCTTATTTGCGCTGTGTCTCTTGTCTTGTACCTTCGCGAGATCCTACGCACAACAGTCACGACTTGAAGGTGTCGTTCGAAACGCCACTAACAGGCAGACATTAGAAAGGGTAAGCATACGCGAAACAGCAACAAAGCTCAATGTAGCGACAGACCTATCGGGTCGCTTTTCGTTACCAGTGGAAGGAAATAAGGTACGCCTTTTACTAACGGCAATTGGGTACGTTTCAAAGGATACTATAGTCACAGTGGGTAATAAACCCATTGAGTTTCTGCTGAAAGAAGATAATACCAAATTGGATGAGGTTATCATTGTGGGGTATGGGCAAATGAAAAAAGCGAGTGTTACAGGAGCTATTGCCCAGATGAGCGGCGATGAATTGAAAACAGCACCGACGGCCAATCTTTCTTCAATGCTGCAAGGGCGTTTACCTGGATTGGTAACTCGCCAAAGCAGCGGCCAGCCGGGGTCCGATGGTGCTTCGCTCATGGTGCGTGGCTATAATACACTGGGAAATAATTCACCGCTGATTATCGTGGATGGTATAGAACGCGAGTTTCCGCAGATCAATCCCGATGAGGTAGAAGCGATCTCGGTTTTAAAGGATGCGTCAGCGGCTATTTATGGTGTGAGAGGTGCTAACGGTGTAATCCTAATAACCACAAAAAAAGGAAAACAGCAGAAACCTACCTTAAATTACAAGGGATCCTATGCCCTAAGTAAAAATACCGCTTTTCCTGAATTTTTAAATGCAGCGGATTATGTAAAATATTACAATAAAGCACAGGAACTCGATGGTGTTGCTGAAACTTCGCGCCGTTTCAATGTTGATGAGATTGAACGCATCACCCATGGTGACCCGCAAGGGATATTTGGCAATACGGATTGGTTTAATATGCTTTTTAAAAGTAGCGCTCCAACGGTGACCAATAATTTGACTCTCAATGGTGGCTCAGACCGATACCGTTATTTTGTGTCAACGGGTGCTTTTAATCAAGATGGCATCATCGATCGCACGTCCTACGACCGGTATAACGGTCGTATAAATTTCGATGCCGATATCCTTGATAACCTCAAACTTTCACTAAACATTGCTTATCGGGATGACATCCGTAAAGAACCAGGCTTATCTGCGGGCTTGGGAAACAGCTATGCCTCGGTATTTGCACAGGCTATGATGTCCTATCCGTTTTTACCAGCTTACAATGCTGCAGGCATTCCCGTCGGAAGCCTGAATCCAGGGAACGGTAATCAGAATCCGCTGGCCGCGAGAGATTTATCGGGCGAAAACTCAATACGATCCAACCGTTTCCAAAGTAATCTTTCTCTTGAGTACGAGGTGCCTGGCGTGTCTGGCCTTCGGTTGAAAGTAAATGGCGCCTTTGATAAAGGATATACGATGCGTAAAGCCTATTTGTTACCTTATCAATTGGATGTATACAATAATGCTACCCGGCAGTATGCATTAGCTTTTGCACGGCATGCAAATGGTGGCGTAGCAAGTTTAAACCAATGGTTTACCGACTCATGGCAAAAGACGATCCAACCATCAATAAGCTATGCGAATAAGTTTGGAGCACATTCGGTCAATGCACTATTTCTCTATGAATATATGCGCACAGATAATAGCTCGTTATCTGGCGGGCGCCGTGGTTATCCGATCACAGATATTATGGACTTGAACTTTGGTGAGGAAGTTATTGATAATCTAGTAAAAGGAGGGCATGGGATGTTCAGTAGAGCCGGTTATTCTTTCCGTTTAAACTACGACTACGCTGATAAATACTTGTTGGAAGTGTTAGGACGTTATGATGGCTCGCCGATGCTTCCCGCTCATACACGCTGGGACATCTTTCCAGCCGTATCTGCCGGTTGGAGAATCTCTAAGGAGCCCTTTTTCAAAGAAGCGCTTGACGTGGTAGATGATTTAAAAATCCGTGGATCGATTGGCAAACTTGGAAACGACAGGATCGGAGACTATCAGTTCTTACGGACGATGAGTCTCGGGGCTGATCCCGTGGTCCTCATCGGGAATACGTTAGGAAAACCGCTTAATGTCACCACGGTACCTAATTTTGATATAAAATGGGAAACAACCACCACTTATAATGGTGGTCTGGAAGCTACCTTATGGAAAGGCCTTCTTGGCGTGGAAGCCGATGTATTTTATAGGGTCACCAAAGACATCTTGCAGGGTCAGTCAAATCTAAATCCACCATCATTTGGCGGATATTTTCCCAACTATATCAACTCGGGGGTAGTAGATAGCAGGGGCTTTGAGCTTGTTTTGTCGCATCGGAACACTATCGGTGATTTTAATTACAATGTACGTGGAAATGTAAGCTTTGCACGTAGTAAAGTAATCGAAACAACTGAAAATGCCAATGTACCCGATTATCTTCGTCGTACCGGAAGACCTATCGGTCTGAAATATGGTTTCGTAGCAGACGGATTTTTTCAAAGTGAAGAGGAAATTATGAGCAGTGCACTTTTTGGTCCTACGCGGGTAGGAGAGATTAAATTGAAAGATCTGAATGGCGACGGACGTATTACGTTCGATCAGGATTGGACTGTGATTGGAAAAAGTGACTTGCCAGAAATGATGTTTGGACTAAATTTGGGAGGCTCTTATAAAGGTTTTGATTTCAGTGCTTTCTTTCAGGGAGCAGCACGTTCGGATGTCGCTTTGTCAGGTCTTTATACCAATTCAGGAATCTATGATAATACCTTCTATACGATGCCTTTTTATCAGGATGGAAATTCGCCAAAATATTTAGTGGAGAATGCCTGGACACCGGAGAACACAAATGCGAAATACCCTCGTTTAAGTACGCAGTCGGCACAGAGCGGCGGCAAGTTCTCATCTTTCTGGATAAAAGACGGCGCTTATCTACGTCTAAAAACGGCGCAGATCGGTTACACGTTGCCGGCATCTTGGTTGAATAAAGCCAAAATTCAACAAGTACGCTGTTTTGTTTCGGGTAGCAACCTGGTTACATGGAGCAGTTTGCCCTATCTGGATCCCGAAATGCCGAGTGTGAATCAAGGTTATTATCCGCAACAGCGCGTTTATGAATTTGGCTTATCTCTTACCTTTTAACTAGTAAAACCATGAAATTGATATATAAATATAGCATACTGGCTTTGACCGTAATGCTTAGTTTTCAAAGCTGTTCGATAGAACCGGAACTTACCGATGTATATGATGAGCGGGTCGCCTGGAGTGGGGAAGCCAATGTGGAGCTTTCTCTAAATAAGTTCTATCCATTGATAGGACAATCCTATTATTCTGCACATGTCAATCAGGATGCGTATGCCGACTTGCTAAAGAAGAATACACCGAATGACGAGGTCAACCTGTTGATCTTAGGTTCATCTACGATCACACCGGGAGCCAATCCGCTCGATAACTGGTCTTGGGGATACACCTGGATCCGACATTGTAATGAGTTTTTGGACGGGCTGCAAACAAAGGGTGTCGGGCTGCCGACAGAATTTTATCAACGTGCAGAGGGAGAGGTTTTGTTTTTTAGAGCTTACGTGTATTTTGAATTGGCAAAGCGATATGGGGCTAGCGTAATTTTGTATGATGGCCTGAGTGATGGAATGGGACGCTCGCTTAGCAAGCCAGATGAGGTGTGGAATTTTATTGCTGCGGATCTGGATAAAGCGGCTGCGCAGCTGCCCGCGACTGTTCCAGCTGCAAAAAGGGGCAAGATAACCAAGGGGGCAGCATTAGGTCTTAAGGCACGTGCCATGCTCTATGCAAAACGATGGAAGGCCAGTTCTGATGCGGTAGCGTCCTTGCAGGCACTTAACCTGTATGATCTTTATCCTGATTACAGAGCTTTATTTAACCAACGCCGGAGCGAGGGCGCTGAAAATAAAGAGAGCATTTTGGAGTTCGGTTTCTTGGCACCTAACTTTACTTATTCTTTTGACTATTTCTTTGGTCCACCATTGGATGGTGGATATGCCCAGATTAGCCCCACAGAAAATTTGGTAAAGGAATACCAGATGGCAGACGGGACAGATTTTAGTTGGAACAACCCTGTACATGCAGCTAATCCGTACCAAGGGAGAGAACCTCGTTTTTATGCGTCAATACTCTACAATGGAGCTACTTGGAAAGGGCGTACTTTGGAAACTGTAGTGGGATCGAAAGAAGGGTACGCCGTTGGGGGCGGAACGACCTCAACAGGTTATTACATGCGTAAATTGTTTGATGAAAAACTGACGGATCTTGGAAGGGGCGAACTAACGTTCTATTTCATGCGGTACGCAGAAGTTTTGTTAATCCAAGCCGAGGCGATGGCCGAGCAAGGGCAATTGTCGGCAGGACTGGAAGCCTTGAACAAAGTGCGTCGTCGCGCTGGCTTTACAAGGGATCTAACCGCGACAAATACCGGCCAGTTGTTGAGCTTAATTCGTCGGGAGCGGATGGTGGAGCTCGCATTTGAAGGGCACCGTTTTTGGGATCTTCGCCGATGGGGACTCGCAACGAGCGTATTGAATGGTACACATGCTACAGGTGTTAAAATCACCAAGGGGACCAGCGGAAACTTAACTTATGAATTGGTGGATGTTGATAATGGACGTAGCCGTGTTTATCCGGAAAAATACAATCGCTTCCCTATTCCTATAGCAGAACTGCAACGGAATCCAAATATTGAACAATTTAATGAGTGGAAATAAACCAAGATATAGACCGATGAAAAATTATCTAAAATATACACTGCCGCTGTTGTTTATCCTCAGTTTGCTATCCTGCCAAAAAGTGGAATTGCATAAAGATGCGGAATTTAATCGTGGATTGTTAAATTTCATGTTGGCTATTCCAGGACAGACTACAGAGTACATGGCTAAAAATACTGGACCTTATGCGGATGGAGATACCATCTATGTCGAAGTACCAACAACAGAGGAAGAACCTATTGACATTTCCAAGTTAAAAGCTACAGCTAGCTTGGAAAATAATGCCCGCATGGAGCCGGCGCTGACAGGTGTGATGGACTTTACCCATCCGCTAGCGGTACGGGTGATTGATGGTGACGGAAATAGCAAGCGCCATATTATCAAGGCTGTGCCAACCCTTCCACGCACAACATTCAAGAAACGCTGGTTCTATACTGCTGACAAAATGGGGATACTTCGCACCAATATCTCTGGAATGACAGTGGTAAAAGATCAACTATTGGTTGCCGATTTTTCGGGTGGCAATTTGGGAGAAACAGTAGGTGTGCGGGTGTACAACGCTAGCGACGGAGCCTATGTGAAGACTATCCCTGCGCCAACAACATTCTGTATGCAGGTGAGCGCAGATGACGCGGATCACTTTGTGGTCAACCGATACAATATCTATTCGGCAGGATTGATGTTATATTACTACGAGGATGTGGATAGTAAGCCGAAGCTTATCTTGAACTATACTGCTGCAGATGGAGCTCCAGCCGAGCTAGGACGTAAAATCTCTATCATCGGTAATTTAAAGCAAGGGAAATCGTATGTTTATGCAACAGCACCGGCGGTCAATAATCAGATTTACTATTGGGAGTTTAACGACGGTGTGGTCGTGAATTCAAACCCAACGGTTATTCGCTATGCAGCGGCTGCTCCATGGACATTTGCAACCGTACAGCGTAAATCTTTGGACGATAATTCTGATCACTACCTGACATACTGTAACTACGTGGCTTCAGATGCCAACCGGGAAAAAGGAAGCCGCTTTGTTAAATTTACACCGACAATGGATGTCGTTCAAATGGCCTCATCAAACCATTATTATAAAATCTTAGACTTCGAAGTGTTTAATGTCGATGGAAATCAGTTTATGGCTATCCTTACACAGGGCTTTTTCGCTTGGGATGCAACCCACATTAAGGTCTATGATATTACAGACCCAAACAAAATGCTGCTGCTAGCAGATTCTCCATCTTACCGTGATTTTATGTTATTCGAATCGGACGCCTATGGTGGTACAAACTACAATCGCTACGGCGATATCGATGTACGTGTGGTGGGTAGAAAGATTTCAATCTTCGCTACCATGGCAACAAATGATAAAGCGTACGCCGGCGTGATGGCCTACGACATGAGTTATAACAGGTAAATTAGATAAAGCAACAAAATTCAACGCGTTATCCTTAGAGATAACGTGTTACCTCTTTTTTTATACGATGGAAAAAATAGCAGCGATTTTAATCTTTGTTTTGGGCTGTGTTTGCAAATGCTTTTCACAGGACAGAGCGGTGCGACAGCTCCCAGCAAATACACCACAAGTCACATATGTCGGACGGACGATTACCAATGCATCTAACGACGTGACTTTTGATTGGGTTGGAACTTATTTTGAGTTTAAGTTGACCGGACAATCTGTCGCCATGCGCGCTTCGGATACAGGGGAAAGTTATTACAATGTTTTCGTTGATGGTAGACTAGAGAAGACTTTTCTGATCAATAGCAGGGATACAGTGATTACGATCGTTTCAAACCTGAAAGGCAACAAGGCATATCACGTACGTGTACAAAAACGCTCGGAAGGCGAGTTCGGTTGCACGACGATAAAACGTTTTATGCTCGGCAATAAGTCTTTACTCGATGGTGTTGTGTCTCGACCAGCTCGATTTATAGAATTCATCGGCGACTCTTTTACGGTAGGATATGGCGCAGATGGAACGAACAGAGAGCAGGACTTTAGTGTGGAAACTGAAAATGCGGACAAGACCTACGCTTGCATACTGGCGCGGTACTTTCAAACAGACTATGCCCTGATTGCACATTCAGGACGTGGTGCAGCTAGAAACTATGGCGATACGTTAACGAGTTCTCGATACACCATGAAGGATGCCATGTTGAATACCTTGAATAGCGATTCATCCACACGCTATAAATTTGATCAGTACAAACCTGATTTAGTTATTATCAATCTGGGATCGAACGATTTTTCTACGCAACCAATTCCTTCGCAAACAACATTTGAAAAAGCGTATCTCCGCATTATTAGACAATTGCGGAGTGTATATGGTCCCGAGGTGAAAATTTTATGTGTCGTATCTCGTTTAGCTGATCCGGTTGAACGCTACATTGCCGAAATTGTAGAACGCGCTGGAGACACCAATCTGCACCATACAGCTTCCTTAAAAAACGTTATGAACAATGATTCGGATATGGGAGCTGCTTGGCACCCTGGCGTACGTGGGCAGCGGAAGATGGCTACTTTTTTGGTGCCCTATGTGGCTACGGTAATGGATTGGTCACTGGAAGACCGAGTTATAAAATAACGTTATGATGAAAATTTACAAATTTACATCCTATTGGCATAGATTATTATATCTAGTGCTGATCGTTGGTGTCCTTCCCAGTTGCGGTGCAACAGCACCAGACCCACCAATAATTCCTACGCCCGAACAGCCGAATGGTTCCGAAAAGGGATTATTTATTGAAACACCTGCACTAAAAAAGATAAAAGGCAACTCCATACAGATTGATCCGGAGATGCTTTACCAACAACAGATCTCCCCAGAGACGCTGGTTGCTGATCTTCGTATGGCCAATGTACGATCGGTACATTTTTTTATAGTTGGTAACTGGGATGGCAGTAGGAATGACCAATTGTTGAAGCCTGCGTATTTGCAGGCTCTTAAAGCAGAAAAAATTGCTGTTTGGTTTATGCTGCTCGGGAACTGTATCTATGGCAATTCTGACCTGCCGAGCGACTGGCAAATGGAGTTCCTTAAACCTTATCCAAATCCTGGTATCAAGTTTTTTTCTTTCCACAGACCGGAGTTTGTCGATTGGCAAATAAATCGCGTGAAGCGCATCTTGCAAAATTACGAGGTGGATGGCGTCGAATTTGCGGAAAGTTACTTTCCCGAATGGAAAACATTGAATGGAAATGGTTTTTATGGTGATGTGAGCGCGTTTGCGCGAAAAAAGTTTACCGAGAAATATATAGGATCTGGATTGGCGACTGTTTCTTTTGATTACATCGTAAAGAATCCGGCTGTTTATAGCAAGTGGATGGATTTTAGAGCAGACGCAATTTTGTCTTTTAACAAGCAGATAAAGAAGGCCATTAAAGAGGTTAATGCCGATGTCCTTTATGCGATATGGGGGATGGGCATTAGACAAGGCACCATTGCTGAAATTCGCGAACACTTTGGCTTAGATATGCCTGCACTTGCCGAAGAAGTACAGCCGGATGTCATGGTTTTGCAAACCGCAGCCCAGGATTGGCTGGATCCTAAACTTCCTTACAACTATCTACAGGATTATGCCACTTTTGCTAAGGCCATACAGGCAGCCAACCCAAAGGTTGCATTGAGTATCCAGGCAGATATCGTCTCCTTGGGCTACAGTAATCCGTCTGTAGAAAAGCGATACCCAATTTGGTGGTTGCCGTTTTTTGATCTAGCGCTGCAATCGGGGTACTATAGCAATGTGGCTTACGAATACGCCTTTTCAAAAAAAGAAGGTATCTGGCCAAAAAATAATATCGACAATCCGGTGCCAAGAAAACTCTATAGGGATCCTTCGCTGCAATCAGCTGTGATTAGCGATGCCATCGTACCATTAGCACTGATAAAAGAGGTAGATGCGCACTGGAAAATGGTTTATACAGAAAAAGGGCTGGGCTGGTTCTATATCAATTAATTATATTTTTATACTAAAATTTTGCCTAAATATCATGAAAAGATTATTCGTTAAAATAGGATGCTTTTTGTTTGTCGTTAGTTTGTTGACTGCCGCGGTTGCTGTAAAGCTCCAGGCACAGGACTTAAAAGCATTAAAAGGTACATGGCTTAATTTACCCTACCAAGATGTACGCAATAAATACATGAATCCGGCGCATGTCGATTGTCTTGCGCCAGCATTCTGGAAAACAAAAATTGAGGAATACGCGCAGATGGGCCTCAGGTATCTCGTTCTCATGGCGGTGGCCAACGACGGCAAAGCATTCTACCCTTCCTCTTTTATGCCGGCAGCGTATCCAGCGGGGCAACAAAGTCCTGTTGAGGCCATCATGGAGGCTGCAGATCAATATGGCATGCATGTGTTTATGAGTTGTGGTTGGGCTGAAAATCAGGACGATAACATACGTGATCCGAAGATTAAAGCATTGCAACAACGTATTATGCAAGAAACCGCCGCTCTATTCGCGAGAAACAAATCATTCTACGGCTGGTATCTTCCTGTGGAGGATAGCATGGAACCTATTCTTTCTGATGAAGCGGTCCATGCTGCAAATACACTTACAGGGATAGCCAAAATTTTAACTCCGGGTAAGAAAGTGATGATATCACCTTATGGTGTTTGTTACGCCGCGTTGGAAGATCCAAAGTTTGCCCAACAGATCAAGAAGCTAAACGTCGATATCATCGCCTATCAGGATGAAGTTGGCTGCGTGCGCGAACCGATGCCTTTGCCACGTGTTAGGGAAAACTTTAAAAAACTGGGCAAGATACATGAAGACACAGGGATAGAATTTTGGTCCAATATCGAATCGTTTACCTGGCAGAAGGAGGACAACTCTCGAGAATCTGCGTTGATTCCAGCTGCTTTTCCACGCTACCTGTCGCAGCTTGTTGCCGCTTCACTGGCGGGAGCAAAAAATGTGATCAGTTTTTCAGTTTATGGTATTATCGATGATGCAAACTCGATTATGCCAATTGGTCAGCCCATCGAGTCGGCACAGTCGTTCATCGATTTTACAGATTGGAAGCAGCGCAAAGGACGTTGGCCTTTGCTGGAGGCAACATTTAAAGGCGACGTAATGCACTATGCAATAGGTGCAGACATAAAGGTCGAAGGTAATTTTGCAAAATCCGTTGTTTATGATAAATTAACAGATGGTAAGTTGGGCGAGGAGCACACCGATGACTTAAATTGGGTGGATTTTGGAAATCAGAATATGGGTGTTATACTTGATCTGAAGAAACAACTGCCTATTAATTCACTAGCAGCACGGTTTCTGCACTATCGCCCTGCGGGTATCTTATTGCCTGCAGCAGTACATTTTTATGTTTCTAAGGATGGAAAACAATTTAATCACCTGCAAACTATAAACCTATCTGCGTCAAAAAATGATAAACATGATTGTTGGATCGACATCGCTTCGACCGCTAAATTAAAAACAACAGGTAGATACGTGAAGGTTGTCGCAGAACGAGAAGTTAATTTCCGGATAGTATGTGATGAAATATTGGTTAACCCTCGTATTGATAAATAGATTGGCAATAAATGCATTTTGCGAATAGTGGTGATGAGAACGGAGTGCAACGTTTCGATGCTGGGTTAAATTTATTGGGTGGTTACAAACTAACAAATGGTTTCTTGATCAATGCTGGTTATGGATTAGGACTCACCAGTATGGATAAAGAATCTTTCGATGGTGCATCGATTAAAAACTACGTATTCTCAGTAGGTGTCGGTTACCAATTCTAGTCACAAAAGTATAAACAACAAAAAAGAGCTTTTCTTACGAAAGGCTCTTTCTTTTTTCAGTGATTGAAATCTATCACACTTTGATTTCTACTTCAACACCTGAAGACAATTCAAGTTTCATCAATGCGTCAACAGTTTTAGCGTTTGATGAATAGATATCCAACAATCTTTGTAGCACACAATTTGAATTGCTCACGTGCATTTTTGTTAACATGTGGTAGACCTATTATCTAAGATTTTTTTAGAATATCTTGCAGAGATTACTATTTTATTGTATTTAATTAAATTATGTTGTATTTTTGTTTTATATTTAATTTATTTTTAATGAAAAGAAAATTACTAACAATCGCCGCGGCATTATGTTTTGTTGCTGGAGCAAAAGCACAGACTTCTTATGGTTTAAAGGCTGGTGTTAACTTCGCAAAGTTAATAGCAAAAGGAGGAAACATTACTACTATATCTAATAACGCTACTAATTTTTATGTTACCGGATATGCGGATGTGCCTTTAGCGAATAGCTTTAGTATTCAACCTGGAGTGTCCTTCCAGGGTAAAGGTGGTAAAGATTTTGATGATACAAAATTAAATTTAATGTACATTGAAGTACCAGTCAATTTTGTATATTCTATTCCAACAGGAAATTCTGGTAACGTATTTTTAGGCGCAGGTCCTTATGCTGGATTTGGTATTCACGCTAAAGCAAAATTAGGGAATGTAAGTGAAGGTATGAGCTTCAGTGATGCTAATATAAAGACCTTCGATGCTGGTTTAAATTTATTGGGTGGTTACAAACTAACAGATGGTTTCTTGATCAATGCTGGTTATGGATTAGGACTTACCAATATGGCCAAAAAACCTGTCGATGGTGAATCGGTTAAAAACCGCGTATTCTCAGTAGGTGTTGGATACCAGTTCTAAAAAAAAATATAAATAACAAAAAAGGGCTTTTCGCAAGAAAAGCCCTTTCTTTTTTCAGTGACTGAAATCTATCACACTTTGATTTCTACTTCAACACCTGAAGGCAATTCAAGTTTCATCAATGCGTCAACAGTTTTAGCGTTTGATGAATAGATATCCAACAATCTTTTGTAAGCACACAATTGGAATTGCTCACGTGCTTTTTTGTTAACGTGTGGTGAACGTAATACCGTATAGATTTTTTTCTCAGTAGGCAATGGAATAGGACCACTAACAACTGCACCTGTAGGTTTTACTGTTTTTACGATTTTTTCAGCTGATTTGTCAACCAAATTGTAATCGTAAGATTTCAATTTAATTCTGATTCTTTGGCTCATTTTTATTTATTTAAAATGACTGCTAATTAGAGCTATTCACAACTAGCAATCGGTGTTTATTTAATATTTTATTAAAGAACAAAGACAAATTACAACAGTACTTCATCTTTGTTCCTCTATCTATGTTCTATATTATTCTACAGAACCTTTGATTTTACCTTTTGATTTTGCAATCACCTCTTCAGCAACGTTACGAGGAGCTTCTTCAAAGTGATCAAATTCCATTGTAGATGTAGCACGGCCTGAAGTGATTGTACGTAATTGTGTTACGTAACCGAACATCTCAGAAAGTGGAACCAATGCTTTGATTACTTGTACACCATTACGTGAATCCAAACCTTGCATTTGACCACGACGACGGTTTAAGTCACCCATTACATCACCCATGTTTTCTTCAGGTGTTAAAACCTCAATCTTCATGATTGGTTCCATTAACACTGGAGAACATTTAGGCAATCCTTCACGGTATGCTTGACGAGCAGCTAATTCGAAAGACAATGAATCTGAATCGACAGCGTGGAATGAACCATCAATCAAACGAACTTTCATTCCTGATAATGGGAATCCTGCTAACACACCATTTTTCATTGAAGTTTCAAATCCTTTTTGAACTGAAGGGATAAATTCTTTAGGAATTTTACCACCAACGATTTCATTAACGAATTGAAGAGGTGATTTTGTTAAATCGAAATCTTCATCCGCTGGAGAGATAACAACTTTGATATCCGCGAATTTACCACGACCACCTGATTGTTTTTTGAATACTTCACGGTGCTCAGTAGTACCATTGATAGACTCTTTGTAAGATACTTGAGGAGCACCTTGGTTAACCTCAACTTTAAATTCACGTTTCAAACGGTCGATCAAGATCTCTAAGTGGAGCTCTCCCATACCAGAGATTACTGTTTGACCAGTTTCTTCATCAGTTTTTACAACGAATGTTGGATCCTCTTCAGCCAATTTACCAAGACCAATACCTAATCTATCAACGTCAGCCTGAGTTTTAGGCTCAATTGCCAAACCAATTACTGGCTCAGGGAAAGTCATAGACTCCAATACGATAGGAGCTTTTTCGTCACAAAGTGTATCACCAGTTTTGATGTCTTTGAAACCTACAACAGCGCCGATATCACCTGCCTCAATGAAAGGGATAGGGTTTTGTTTGTTCGCGTGCATCTGGAAGATACGAGAGATACGCTCTTTGTTTCCTGAACGTGTGTTCAATACATAAGAACCTGCATCTAACTTACCAGAATAAGCACGGATAAAACATAAACGACCTACAAATGGGTCAGTCGCGATTTTGAAACCTAAAGCAGCGAATGGTTCGTTTACAGATGGTTTACGTAATATTTCTTCGCCTGTATCAGGGTTAGTTCCTTTTACAGCCTCTACATCAAGAGGAGAAGGCAATAATTCCATCACCAAATCCAACATGGTTTGAACACCTTTGTTTTTGAAAGATGAACCACAAACCATAGGAACGATAGAGTTATCCAATACAGCAGCGCGTAACGCATTTAAGATCTCACGCTCAGTCAATGAATCTGGATCTTCGAAGAATTTCTCCATCAAAGTCTCATCATAACCAGCAACAGCTTCTAATAATTTCTCACGGTATTCGGCAACTTCTTCCACCATATCATCAGGAATAGGAACTTCAGTGAAAGTCATTCCTTTATCATGCTCATTCCAAACGATACCACGGTTGTTGATTAAGTCAACTACACCTTTAAAACTATCTTCCGCACCGATAGGCAATTGCAAAGCAACTGCATCAGAACCTAACATATCTTTAACTTGTTTTACAACTTTCAAGAAGTCAGCTCCTGAACGGTCCATTTTGTTAACGAAACCGATACGAGGTACTTTATAACCATCCGCTAAACGCCAGTTTGTTTCAGATTGAGGCTCAACACCATCAACAGCTGAGAACAAGAATACTAATCCGTCTAATACACGTAATGAACGGTTTACTTCAACCGTGAAATCCACGTGTCCTGGAGTATCGATTACGTTTACTTGGTATTTGCTACCACGGTAGTTCCAGAATACAGTTGTAGCAGCAGAAGTAATTGTGATACCACGCTCAGCTTCTTGCTCCATCCAGTCCATTGTTGAAGCACCTTCGTGAACTTCACCAATTTTGTGGTTTACACCTGAGTAATAAAGGATACGCTCAGTTGTTGTAGTTTTACCAGCATCGATGTGAGCAGCGATACCGATATTTCTAGTGAATTTTAAATCTCTTGCCATAATATTTTTAAGCAACTGGCCGTACAAGGGCCTTATGTGTTTAAATGTAATGTTAAATAAGTACACCGACCTTGATAAAGGATTGTTCTTTTATCGGAGGTCGGTGTAATCATATTTTTTTGAATGTCTTCAAAATTAGAATCTGAAGTGTGAGAACGCTTTGTTAGCTTCCGCCATTTTGTGCGTATCTTCTTTCTTCTTAACAGCAGCACCTTCACCTTTAGAAGCTGAAATGATTTCTCCTGCTAATTTCTCGAACATTGTTTTTTCACCACGTTTGCGAGCGTACGAAATTAACCATTTCATACCTAAAGCAATTTTACGGTCTGGACGAACCTCCATAGGAACTTGGAAGTTTGCACCACCCACACGACGTGATTTCACTTCAACAGCAGGCATAACGTTGTTTAAAGCTTTTTTCCAAGCTTCTAAACCGCTTTCTTGTGTTTTTTGTTCTACTAATTCTACTGCATCGTAAAAAATAGAATACGCGATGGATTTTTTACCATCTACCATCATATTGTTTACGAAACGTGTTACCTGAACGTCGTTAAACTTTGGATCAGGTAAAATGATTCTCTTTTTCGGTTTTGATTTTCTCATTTTTCTTTCCTCCGTTTAATTATTTCTTTTTACCTTTTGCTGGAGCTGCAGCTGCTTGTCCTGGTTTAGGACGCTTAGTTCCGTATTTTGAACGACGTTGGTTACGACCTGCTACACCTGAAGTATCTAATGCACCACGGATGATGTGGTAACGCACACCTGGTAAATCCTTAACACGACCACCACGGATCAAAACGATCGAGTGCTCTTGTAAGTTGTGACCTTCTCCAGGGATGTAAGCGTTGACCTCTTTACCGTTTGTTAAACGTACACGAGCTACTTTACGCATTGCTGAGTTTGGTTTTTTAGGGGTAGTAGTATATACACGTGTACATACACCTCTTCGCTGTGGACAGGAGTCCAACGCTGGTGACTTACTCTTATCAACCAGAGCTACTCTACCTTTTCTAACTAATTGTTGAATAGTAGGCATTTACCTGTTTTTGTTTATAAATTTTGTACCTAAATTATTTTAAGTTCGCAAAGATACTGATTCCCTTTTGAATATGAAATAGTTACTATATAATATTTAGATTATTTTTTCGAAATAGGACCTCTAATTCGTCATTACGCTGTCCTATCCCTATGCAGAACTCTTTTGTCCTGAAATATAGACAGTCTATGCTAGTAATTGGTATATCCTGAATCAACAATAATTTTGGAATAATAGCTGCTGCGGATCTGTTTTCCCTTGGTATTACACTTAATAACAGTCTTTTGCCCGAAATTATTTTTCTACTTGTTTCCAAGTATATTGTGTAGTCTGCATGTTTTTGCGTGCTGTTTGGCAAAGCATTTGATAAACACGGATAAAATTATTTAGTAAAAACAGATAAAGTATTCAAGTTATGAAAATGAAAATGAAATTAATGTATGCGGTTGTATTGGCCTTGGTAACCTTCGCTTTTGTTGGATGTTCGAAAGATGATGATAATACCGTTCCGACAAGTGGTAGTATTGATGCTGCTGTAGGTACGTATAAAGGATCAATTAAAATTGCGGGAGTTGATAAAATGTTCGATAAAATACTTGTAGTAACAAAGGTCTCAGACGGTGTATTGAAAGCTGAGGTGTCAGATAAATCTTTAAACCTTCCTGTAAAACAATTTAATGTTGTGAATAATATGAACATATCTATTCAAACAGCTGGTGTTTCTCCAGAAGGATCATTTTTATTTGATGTAAAAAATAAAACGCTTCTTTGTCAAGGAGAGGAAACAAATGCAGGTGATATCTTTTATACTTTCGAAGGAACGAAACAATAATTTTTTCCTTTCTTATTCCAAAAAAAGCGGTATTGACTTTAATCAATACCGCTTTATTTTGTCATAGACCCAATTGGATGAGTTTAATGCGCAGCAAATTATTGCAGATTTATTTTTAAGACAACAACGTAAAATCAATCTGCCTTTTATCCAGATCGACTTTCTTCACGCGGATCTGAACCTCATCACCCAATTGGAATTTCTTTTTCTTCCGTTGTCCAATGATTGCATAGTTTTTCTCGTCAAGCACGTAAAAGTCATCGGTAATATCACGCAAGCGCACCATACCTTCACATTTGTTCTCCTCAATCTCTACATACATACCCCATTCGGTCACGCCCGACACAATACCGGTATAGTCAGTGCCAATCTGGTCCTGCAAATATTCCGCTTGTTTGTACTTGATTGATGCACGCTCGGCCTCAGCTGCCTTTTTCTCCATTTGCGAAGAATGTTCCGCCATTTTCTCGTAATGCTCTGCATTGATCTTCGTGCCGCCATCCAGATAAAACTGTAAAAGACGGTGTACCATCACATCCGGATAGCGGCGGATAGGAGAGGTGAAGTGTGTATAATAATCGAATGCCAATCCATAGTGGCTTGTTTTCTTCGTCGTATAGATTGCTTTGGCCATCGAGCGCACAGCCAATGAAGTCAGCATATTCTGCTCTTTGCTACCTTCGATCTTGGTCATTAGTGCATTCAAAGATTTTGCCGTTTCCTTATCTGTTTTGATGGTCAATTTATGGCCAAACCGCGCAGCAAATTGAGAGAAGGTAGTGAGTGTTTCTGGATTAGGTACATCGTGAAAACGGTAAACAAACGTAAGCTTGTTTTTTCCGCGCCCTTGTTTACCGATAAACTCAGCAACCTTACGATTGGCCAATAACATAAAATCTTCAATCAGTTTATGGGCATCTTTACGGACTTTGGTGTATACCCCCGTAGGTTTGCCATTTTCATCCAACGTGAATTTTACTTCTTCACTTTCAAAGGCTATTGCTCCATTTTTAAACTTCCGCTCCCGAAGGATATAAGCGAGTTCATTTAGTTTCAAAATCTCCTCGTTGAAATCACCCGATCTCGTCTCGATCACCTCCTGCGCCTCTTCATAGCTAAACCGTCTATCCGAGTGAATCACTGTGCGCCCAAACCATTGATCGTGTACATTAGCTTTCTCATCCAGTTCGAAAACAGCTGAAAAACACAGCTTATCTTCATGCGGACGTAAGGAACATACACCATTGGAAAGGCGCTCCGGAAGCATAGGAATAACACGGTCCACCAAATAAACCGATGTGCCGCGACTGAAGGCTTCTTTATCTAATTCTGTATCTGGCACCACAAAATGGGAAACATCAGCAATATGAACACCAATTTCATAATTGCCATTCTCCAGTTTCTGAAATGAAATTGCATCATCGAAATCTTTTGCATCTGCCGGGTCAATGGTAAAGGTCGTCACGCTTCTAAAGTCACGTCTTTTCGCAATTTCCTCGTTGCTTATTTCTTCCGAAATCTTATTGGCTTCAGCTTCCACTTTTTTCGGGAATTCCAATGGAAAACCAAAGTCGGCCAAAATCGCATTCATCTCGGTATTGTTTTCTCCTTTGGTTCCCAAAACGTGTTTTACTGTCCCCACAGGGTTTTTGCTTCCGCTCGGCCAGTCAATAATCGAAACCACTACTTTTTCTTTATCCTTAGCACCATTCAGGTTATCCAAGGGAATGAAGATGTCGTGCAACATCTTTCGATCGTCCGCAATGAAAAATGCAAAATTATTGGAGATACTGATGGTTCCCGTAAAATCGGTCTTGGCCCTTTGCAGGATTTCAACCACTTCACCTTCTTTTTTACGGCCGCCTTTTCGTTTTTCAAAAGTATGTACCTTAACGATATCGCCGTGTAGCGCTTGCCTCAGCTTACGTGGGGCAATATAAATGTCATTTTCAAATTCGTCATCAGGAATGACATAGGCAGAACCATCGGCGGTCATATCGACCTTCCCTGTGACATAAACTTTGAGTTGCTTCAAATTAAACTTGCCTCGCTCGACCTCAACAAAAAGTCCATTTCTAACATTATCATGTAAGATATCGGCAATAGCGACTTTGGAATCGTTATCCGTAAGGTTCAATTTTGAAGATACTTGTTTATAGTTGAGCGGCTTGTTAGCTGATTTTTCGAAAATATCGACGATCAGTTGTGTCAAGACCTCTTTATATGGATTTTCTTTTCTTGTTTTCATCCAATTTTTTTCTTAATTATTATTTATTCAGTTGTATCGATCCTATACAGCCTTCGGCTTTCCGCTAACTGACTGCGCGGTAATGGATCGCGCAAAGCCAGTCCTTGGAACGCAGCATGAGAGTGTCGGATAGCAAGATCGATGTTACTACAAGGTACAAAAAAAACAGCAGTTGGCACGACAATAACGAGCTAAACGGAGCATCTTCCGATAGCTGATGTATAGACACTTGAACCGACAAATAGTTTTTGATTCGTATAGCCTGATTTATTTTTTGCAATGATTGCACACGCCAAGCGCATTTACAGCTATGGCTTCGAGACTAAAGCCTTCAGGTATAGATACCTTCGGTAAAGTCATATCTTCCAGACAGTACACAGAATTGCACACCCGGCAAATAAAATGTACGTGTTGGTCGTGGTGATCATGTTCTGAACAGTTTGTCGAGCACATGGCATAAGTGGCCGTACCATGTAGGTCAAAGATTTTATGGATAATCCCTTTCTCTTCAAAACTGGCCAGTACGCGGTATAATGTAACACGGTCAATATCCTTGCCCAGTAATTTTTCCAGCTCCGGCTGAGAAATCGCCGAATCTTTACGGGAGATAATTTCAAGTACCTTCAACCGTGGCTGGGTAACTTTTAAACTATTTCGTTTGAGAATTTCTGGATATACAGTGTTGGAATCTTCCATGGATTTTCTTCGTTAAGCCTTAGATCAGATACAAACTAAGAGAAATTTACGGTCATTTACAAGTTTTAAAAACTGTCTGACGAATTTATTCATCGCACTTTTCCCCTTTTACCCTTCCCTAGATGAAACAAAAATTAAATCTTTTTCACTAGTCAGCTGAAGCTTTGATAAGACAAAAATACGGAATCTGATGAAATAAAGAAAACCGATAAGTTTAAGATTCGTGTCATCTTACTTATCGGTTTTAACGCTATATGGAACTATAGATGCCTTATTTTCCTGCAGCTTTAGCGTGATCAGCTAAAAATGTTGCCAAACCGCTATCTGTCAATGGATGTTTCAGTAGGGAAAGGATCGCCGACAATGGACCTGTCATCACATCAGCGCCAATTTTAGCACATCCTAGAATGTGCGCACTGTGACGTACAGAAGCCGCTAATATTTGCGTTGGATAGTTGTAGTTATCGTAGATCAAACGGATATCTTCAATCAGCGCCAATCCATCTGTAGAGATATCATCCAAACGACCAATGAAAGGAGATACATAGGTTGCACCAGCTTTAGCAGCCAATAACGCCTGACCCGCTGTGAACACTAATGTACAATTTGTTTTAATGCCTTTTTTGCTGAAATATTTAATTGCTTTTACGCCATCTTTGATCATAGGAACTTTAACAACAATCTTATTATCAAGAGCTGCCAACGCTTCTCCTTCTTTGATCATTTCCTCATAAGTAGTAGAAATAACTTCTGCACTTACGTCGCCATCAACGATCGCACAGATCGCTTTATAATGGTTGATTACGTTTTCATCACCGCTAATACCTTCTTTAGCCATTAAACTCGGATTGGTCGTTACACCGTCTAATACGCCTAAATCTTGAGCTTCTTTGATTTGTTCTAGGTTTGCTGTGTCAATAAAAAATTTCATTGTGTATTGTGTTGAATGATAATTATTTGATTATTCTATTGTTGAAAATAACAGTACAAAGTTATCGATTATATTCCACTATTGAAGCATCGATTTTCACCTATTGCATCATAATCTTTGCAAAAAAAGAATCTCTTCGGCTAATTTTTTGTTATACTTTATTATAGTATTATCTTTAACGTATGCAGGTTTTCCGTTCGCTCCAATATAGAAATTTTCGTTTACATGTTATTGGACAGGCAATTTCCCTGATGGGAACATGGATGCAGCGTATAGCTATCAGCTGGTTGGTCTATGAAATCACGGGCTCTGTATTCTGGCTCGGTTTTGTTCAGTTCATCTCCTTATTGCCTTCGCTCATCCTTTCGCCATTTATTGGAAGTTTTGTTGATAAGCACAAAAAGTATAAATTGGTTTTGATGACCCAAATTGGTCTCATGATCCAGGCGGGTATTTTGACTCTGGTGGTGTATCTGAAGTGGGAGAGTGTGCTATGGCTTTCCGCATTGGGACTTATACAAGGGATCATTAACTCCTTTGACGTTTTGGGACGACAGTCCCTTATGATGCATTTGATTGGAGATCGTAAAGATCTGCCGAATGCCATCGCCCTGAACTCAACGATTTTCAATGGCGCACGCATGGTGGGCCCTGCAATAGGGGGGATTTTATTAAGTACTTACGGCGAACTCGCCTGCTTTGCACTTAACTTTATTAGTTTTGTTCCTGTCATTATTACGCTATTGATGATGCGGGTCGACGAAACTCATGCTCAGCTTAGCAAGGGGAGCAATTGGGAAGGCTTGGTCGAAGGTTTTCGCTATCTCAAACGGTCACCACATATCTCTTCGCTGATTATCATCATGACCTTTTCCAGCCTGATTGTCATTCCCTACACGTCGTTGCTACCGGCCATAGCCAAAGAAATGTTTCACGGTGATGAACGCACCTTTTCCTGGTTTGAAAGTGCAGCCGGATTGGGAGCTATGATTGGTGCCTTTAATATGGCTCGTTTAAAATCTGGTACCAATTTGCGGTATCAGGTGATGGGAGCTGCCGCACTGATGGGGATGGCATTGTTGTTTCTGGCGCATTCTAGCATGCTTCAGATGGCACTCGTTTATGTCATGTTGGTGTCTTTTGCCATGATGATGCAAACGTCAAGTATCAATACCTATATTCAGACCCACGCCATACCGATTTACCGTGCCCGCGCGATCTCCTATTACGTGATGGCCTTTCAGGGGATTTTCCCGATCGGCACATTGATGATCGGTTCTCTGGCCAGCTATTGTGGCCTGAGAATAACATTATATGCGATGGGCGGGCTAGGTATTATGATAGCAGTCGTTTATTACGGTTATCTCCGATTCCACATCCAAAAACGTTTATTTAAGTTTTAGTTTTCGGGTGCGCAATTTTAGCGTGCGCTTGGCATAATCGATGACAGCACCATAGTCTGCAAAAATATCTCCACCCAATACGCCAATCACAGGATCTAGATGCATTTGTTCGTAGGCATAATTAATGGAACTTAAGTCCAATACCGCAGTATGTAGTTTGTTGATCTCCCATTCGCCAATTTTCAGGCTCGGAATTGCCAGGTTAAAGCTTTCCATTGAATTGGTACCAAGTCCTGTTGATAGTGTTTCAGATGGTTCAAGCTCCAATTGATCCTCTAAAAGATGGCCCAATTGTGTTTTATCAAATACAGTTTTAGAAGCACCTGTATCAATCACCATCTTGAATGAACGACTATAAATTTCTACATCAACCAAAATGTGTGTGCCTTGGCCTTGTAAATCCAATAATTGAAATGGTACTGTTGTCATACCTCCAAACATAGCCAAAAAATCCATCAAAAAAGAAACTTTCCGCCGCTAGAAGCTTAAAATTGAGCTTGATGCTGCATGGTGTATCTGCACTTTTCCGCTTTTCAACGTTTTCAGGTAGCGATGCAGGTTTACTAAAAGCAACGACAATACAAGAAAGATAATAGATCCTAAAGGAGAGGAGACAGAGAAATAGGCTGTTATTTGTGTACAACAGCCTATTATTTTGTTGCCTATAGGGCTTTTATTTCTTTTAATACATTATTCATGTTACGGACTGCTTCCGCGCTTTTGCGAAATTTTTCTTCGTCCTCTTCATCCAAATGAAGTGGTACGATCCGATCCCATCCTTTTTTATTGATGATAACCGGTACGCCAAGCGTAATATCTTCTTGGCCAAATTCACCTTCCAAATAAACGGAAGCAGTAAATAATTTCCCTTGATCACGGACAATGCTTTCAACTACTGCAGCAGTTGCCGCGCCCGGCGCATACCATGCGGATGTTCCGATTAGGCTGGTTAATGTAGCTCCTCCAACCATGGTTTTGTGGACAATTTCATTCTGCTCTTCCACGGTGAGGAAATCCGTCACCGGAATACTGTTCCACGTGGAGTGCTTAATAAGCGGTATCATTGTTGTATCGCCATGACCACCAATGACTATCGCATTGAGATCCGCAGCGGAAGCATTCAGTTTATCACTTAATTGATATTTAAATCGGGCCGAATCCAAGGTTCCACCCATACCTATAATCCTATTTTTGGGTAAACCACTTGCCTTTAAGGCCAGATAGGTCATGGTATCCATCGGATTAGAAACGATGACAATGATAATATCTGGAGAATGTTTTACTAAGTTCTCGACAACAGACTTGACGATATTCGCATTTGTCCCGATTAATTCTTCACGTGTCATTCCAGGTTTACGTGGAATGCCCGACGTAATCACAGCAACAGTAGAACCTGCAGTTGAAAGATAGTCATTCGTGACCCCTTTAATTTTTGATTCAAAACCCAATAAGGCTGCGGTTTGTGCCATATCTTGCGCTTTGCCTTCTGCAAAACCTTCTTTAATATCCAATAATACAATCTCCTCTGCGACATTCCGACGGATTAAATTGTCCGCTGTAGTAGCTCCTACAGCTCCAGCACCAACAATAGTTACTTTCATATGTACTTTATTTGTTTATTTATGCGCTAATTATCCGACTAAGTCCAGGTTGCCTTTGGCAGCTTTATGCCATATAGAATATCCAGCCTATCCTCATCAGTGCTTGTCTCTTAATGCTGCATGGATATTTCCTGAACATTTATGTGGATCAAAAAATAATGCTTGAATTTAATCAATTATTGTCAGTAAACCAATGCCGGCCGTGGGAATAACTCGTTTTTTGACATAATAATATGCCAGGAATTCGTCCTGAGCAAAGAATACCCGATAACATCGTTCCAAGTGTATGACCTAGGTAAGACGACCCGAAAAAACAACAGGCTTGAAATCATTCAAGCCTGTTGTTACTAGTACGTAAGCCGGATCGGTCGCCTAGAACGGATAACCGATGGCTAAGTTGAACATCAGGTTGTCTTTACGCCATTTAGAACTTCCAAAGTCAATATCGCTAAATACCCAACGTTCTCCTTTTGGGAGATAGGGAATACGGAATGGTATGGACATGTCGGTACGGACGATCAAGAAAGTGAAGTCGAAACGTAATCCCGCTCCACCACCAACTGCTAATTCATTTAAAAAATCCTTACTAAATTTGCCGCCCGGCTTGTTCACATCCGCTCGCTGCAACCAGACGTTTCCCGCATCAATAAATGCTGCCCAATGCACAAACCCCGCTAATTTTGCTCTATATTCTGTATTTAGTTCCAATTTAATGTCACCGGTTTGATCCGCAAAGAAAAGTCCATTGCTTAGCTTTTCAGGGGCAACTGTTCCCGGACCAATAGCGCGCGCACCGAAAGCACGGATACTATTAGGCCCCCCCACATAATACTGTTTTAAATAGGGAAGGGAGCGGGAGTTGCCATAAGAATAACTCAAACCCAAACTTACCCGCGATGCAAGTTGTGAATTCTCCGATAACTTTAAATAATGTCGACCATCGCCACTGATCTTGATATATTGTGAAAAATAAGCATCAAACAATTTGAACGTTTTCCCTTTATTAAAATCTGCTCCTTTTATCAGCCCAAGTATGTTTCCCGACAGGTCCAAGTTGCCTTTGAAATAAAATGTATTTTTCAAATGCTGCTTCATGGTGTTTTGAAACGTAAAGTTGTAGTTTGGACCAATGGTAAACTGCGGGTCTATGGCATGTCGCAATGCAGGAATGGTATCCATTTGTTTTTGGTAGTTTTCCGAAATGCCTTTAGGCTGAACATAAGTAATCTCCATTAAAGCGAGATCATGCTGTTTTTCTTCAGACTCTTGCCAGATATAACCGTAATCCAATGCAATCGAATTTAGCGTATAAGCTTTGCGGCGATTTAAAAACTCATAGCGGCCTTTGATATAAGTCTTCGGAATAAAGCGCCGCGACGGCGAAACTCTTCCAAAAGGAGACAATATGCGAGGAAAAGTCAAGGTCGCCTCCATACCGTAGCGGTAATAACTCGAATTAAGGTCGGCCGATCCTCCCGTCTGGGTCTCATAACCGCCGAATACGTTAAAGCTGAGTTGCTCGGCACCTTTGAATGCATTTCGTAAAGTCCAGTTGACATTCACCTCAGTACCGTTGTATACCGAAGCCATTTTTCCTAAAAGCTCCACCCGAAGGGACTTTTTTGGTAATGGGGTCAAGTAATAGTAGACATCCAGTGCGTTGGGCACTTCTTTGCTGTCGACAAAATTGTTCTTTACAAATTTCCAGCTATTGAGGTTTACCAAATGACTGATGGTCTGATTGTGGGCATTACGGTTGTATATATCGCCCGGATGAAAGAAGATATGGTTCGCAATAACAGGCTTCCGGTAAAGATGCTGACGGTCTATAAAATAATAGCTGCTATCGTACAGTTCTGCACTCCGTGTGGATCGCTGATAACCAGAGCTTGTTTCCGTATAGTTCGGAAAAATGTAAATTTTATTGATCTTGGATGGGACTTTCGCTTGCGCCGGTGTCTCTTTTTTAACCGTAACATACATATCCACCTTGTTATTCCGGTTCGAACTGTCTACCTGAACCAAGATGTAATCCGGGCTGAAATAATAATAGCCTTTATTTTTAAGATCATTATCGATGCGGTCACGTTCGTTTAAGATAACATCTAAACTGTAGTTCTTTCCTACCTGGAGAAGACTTTGATCAGAACTCGAACGAATATCTTTCCCCAACTGACTGTTGCTGTCAACATCAAATTTAACAGACTGTATGCGGTAAATCAGGTTGGGCTTGGCGGTATAATTAATCGTTGCTTTTTTGTTTTCTACTAACGTATCGGATCTCACTTCCGCATTAAAGAAACCAAAATTTTCCAGACGATTGCGCAATAGATTTTCATTATATTCTCGATTAACATCCCGAAGCAACACGGGCTCTTCACCAATTTTTTTAAAGAATTTTTTTATGATGTTGTTCCCGGCTGAATCTCCAGCCATATTATTAAAATATAGCTTAAAAGGTACCCCCGCCAGTCGTTTATTCGGTTTGGGCATAAGGGCCTCTTCGAGGCGGGTTGATATCTTTTCCTTGTTTTCCTTAGAAATGGTGTCCGACTCGACGATGACATTCCCCTTCACATATAAGCTTTCTCCTTCTTTCAGATTTTTGGTTGACGAACAGGAGGCGATGAATGCAGCGAATGTTACTATTCCAACACTATACTTTAATCTAACCCGCATGATAACTCCTTTCCTCATCTTCATTTTTTATAGCTGTTGTTCTGATGGTATCTAAATTTGATTTTGGACCATTGCTTTTTGGTAATTTTTTGCTGGAGTCCAATTGCTGTTTACGTTTCTCTTCTTCTCTTTCCTCCATACGTTTTCTGTATGCTGGACTATGTAGCATCAAACTGTCACGGATGACGGTGCGCACGCTATCACGATAGACTGAGTCGGTTTCCATACGCTCGACATCGAAACGTTTTCTGAAACTTTTGCTATTCGTATCATAGTACTCTTTGAGTTTTTTTGAACTCATCCAGATTTCCTTAAACCTATTGTAATCCATATTGATGATAAATCCAATACCTGTTTCTACATATTGGCCTTGTAGTGTAACTTGATATTGATTCTTACGGTATACCCGCGCAAAATAACGACCGTCTTGTGAAAGCTGATAATCCAATTGGATATCTCCGGCAATATTATTGGCTGTCTCTCCAGGCCGTGTGTTTCCTTCCACTTCAAAATTAGAACCAATAGTAATTTTTAAACGATCATTTAAGAGCATTTTTGATACACCTATATTTAGATCCGTGCGAGTTTGTCCTGCTCCGGTAGCATAATCCTCTTCTGAAGTTAGATTAAAATCAAGTTCTACTCCTGTAATAAGTTCGGAAGCCAAGCGGTTCAATTGACCACTCAGGAAGGAACTGATACTATTTCTCACAATAGCTTCGGTACCACCGCCACCCGAAAGACTCTCAAATGGATTGGTCGACATAAAGCGCCCCAACACAATAAGTGAAAAGACCTGCTTGTTGAGTTCAGACGGATTTTCACGTAGCGTAGTCAATGCATTGTTCACCTTGCTGATTACATCTTGCGAAACAACCGAGTTGTTTTCGTCCAGGTCAATATCAAAATTCAGTTGCGGCTGGAACAATTTGTCTGTAATCTTTAGTAAGACATTGAACGGAATACGTTGCTTATACAAATTGGCATTTTCTGAACCGAGTTGCGTTGCAACAAGCTCTAAAGTCGGTGCTTTGGTCGTATATGCTGCCGTGATATTCAGCTGGGCATCCAATGGATCGCCATTCCAGGTAATGGTGCTTCCTTTTCGGAACGTAAAATCTTTCTTCACAGGGCCAAAACTAAATGAATAGCTTCCCTTGTCAACGGTAAACGTCCCAGACAAAGTTATTTTGCTACTGGCATCGATACCTGCGTTCAGCTCGGCTTCTCCCTGGATGTTAAGGGCATCCTGCGAACCGGCATCCAGCAGGATCTTAAATTTAGCATCCTTATCTGTTTGAAGGTTGAGGTCCACATCGATCCCCGTTAAACGGGTGACAGTCATGGAATCTAATTTGGCAAAAACATTTGCTCTTGTTGTATCCCTCTTATCAACAAATTCAACAACCCCTTTACGATCGGCCATTCCTGGATCATCGTTTGGCATGACAAAGGTGAAATCGGTATCATCTAACACTTTGATTGTACCGTCCACGATAGGTTTATCGAGATTTCCGCGAATGCGCAGATTCGAAGTAAGATACATTTTACCATAGAACATGTCATTATCGCTTTGTGTTGAATTGAGCACTTCAAAATTGTCCGTATTGACATTGAGATTAAAATCAAAATCAGTATACGTTGTCGTAGCTATGGATCCCGTCAGCTTAGCAATATTTCCCTTTTTGTCTTCTAATGCAAATTTGGGAAAAGTAATGCCTCTTTCATCCAAATGAATTGTTTCGTTTTTTGCTTTAAAGAGTGCATTCAGCATGGCAATGTTAAATTGTGCATCTTTAAAATTAACATCGCCGTTAATGAGCGGTTTAGATGGTGATCCTGTTATTTTCAATTGGCCTTCAAGATTTCCTTTCGAATCTTTAAGATATCCGAGGCTAAATGCTTGCACGGTCTGCATCGAAAGCGGCGCAATATCTAAGGTAAAATCTAAGCTTGCTTCTCCCTGGGGGGGATTCACAAAATCACCATTTAAGACAACATTGTTGCCATTCTCACTAATACTAATATTGGCATTGTACGTGTTTTCTTTCTCATTATTAACTTTAATATTGACATTCCCAACGGTATCCTGTCCAATATAAAATTTATTGATAACAAGATCCGATACAAATACAGGGCTGCTCTCCAGGCGCGATATGGTCGCCTGACCATTAATTCCACCCCCGAGATCTACGGTTTCGCTTTCGAGCATTTTACTTAATGTCTCAATCCGGAAATTCTTGAATGCAATGTTTATCGGTGAATTGAGTACACTATCTTGTGAAGATATACTGAGCTCCTGTCCCTTATTGCTTAAGATAAATTCATTGGCCTGAATCCCTGTACGTCCAAATTTGAGCACATTGTTTGGATTTATTGTCCATTTGTCGTAATTCAGCATAAGGCCATCCTGCAGTAAACTGAAAACAAAGGCCCCATTATCAACACGCATATTTGCACCCAGATGATACTGCTCTTTCTCTTTCTTGTCTTTTATCCATAATCCAAAGTCTAAGTTGTTTTGAATGACTTTGCCACTGAATACCGTATTGACAAGTTCAATATTACTTATCTTGATCTTATTGATCAATGCGGAGTAATACAGTGTGCTATCCAGCGTATTGATGTCTAAAGTGACGTTATTGATTTCTGTACCATTATATATTATTTTGGGAGCATCCAACTTGGCGAGAATCGTTTTAGATTTACTGTTAAACATACCGTCCAAGGTGATGTCCGACATGGCTGTTAGTTCCGGTAAAAAATCCCTTATAAACTTCGTTCTGGTCAACTGAGCCGAAAACTCTATATTCTGTGGATCATATTTTGGTACTTCAACAGCTTTACCGGGTTGGTAGTATACCTGCAGAATGTCCTGTATGGCATTCTGCAATTCCAGAATTTTATATTTACCAACTAGATGAGCATTTAAAAAGTTTGATTTTAGAAGCAATAAATTACGGCTGGTATCGGCTTTTGCTATAAGCGAAATGCTGTCTAAAGAATAATATGCACCACTGTAAAAGATAGAGGAATTGGTAATATGTGCTTCACCGTTTAAAAAATTTGGATCCGCTGAACTAAACTTTCCAACGAGTTTACCCTGGTATTTGAACTCGTCATCCATTAACTTTAAATTCTTAAGATTGATGGTATCTACCTGAAGCTCGAAATCCACCTGTGGATATTTGGACTTCATATTCGCTGTTGCATTTAACGTCAATTGAATATTTGGATCAGGACTGACCACAGCCGCTTTGATATCTCCCTTGTCGGCGGTCAGGTTCATGTCGATATTCTGATACCGGTAACCCATGGCGTCCATTCGGTTTACTTTACCATCGAAGTTGGCTACAAGCTTCTTGGGGTCAGTACCATGGCCTTTAATCTTTCCTTCAAAAGAAAGAATGCCGAGGGTACTGTCCATTTTCATGATCTTACCAATGTCGAAATCACGAATACTGACAAAGGCATCATAGGTTGTATCGCGGCCGATCATGCCCACCTTACCATTAAACTTGGCCGTTCCCTTTTCTGTAACCAGCGAAAGATTGGTGTTAAAGGCTTTCATACCGCCTTTAAATGTTCCCGTAAGGCCAATCGTATTCGGTAGCTCAATACCGCTCGGAAGTATATTTTTAGAAATTAGTTTTTCGATATCCGAACGGCCTGTCGTCAATTTCTTTAAATTAAGATCCAGTGACATTTTATCCACTTCGGGGAGCCCCCTTAAACGTAGGCTCGCTATGACACGTGTATTGGACAGGGTTTGGAAATCAATTGCTGGAATATTCAGATCATTTACCTTACCCACAACACGTCCATCGATAGCAAATTTTTTGTCCATCAAGGGTTTCATCACCTGCATAGTATCCAAAAAAGGGGCAAAATAGTAAATGTCGCGCATATCGACTTGACTCTTTTTGATGTTTGCATTGACGTAGAGGAGTTCCGGTTTTTTTGCAACAATATCCAATGATGGATAGGTGACTTTTACGTAATCACGTAGGAGCGTACGTGGAGTTTCCGCATACAGATTTTTGATTTCAGCACCAGTATTTGTATACTTAAAATCTCCCTTTAATTGTTTGATCACAAAACCCGAACGATCAGAGGCTACCAGTTCGTTCAAAGATCCACTGATTGAATCGGCACTGTAGTAAAGATCACTTAAGCTGGTTTTCATACCCGGGATCTTAATGTTAAAATAATCAAAACCCTTCATCCGCGCCTGATTGTCATCGCGGTAAGCTAAACTTGTATTATTGATCTGAATATCTTTAGCCGATACAATCCAGTTTACTTTGGTCGTATCTACTGTAGGTTTAGCTATGCTGTTTGCTTTTTTTAGGACCTTTCCAAAGAGCACACTGTTGTCCGAACCGTCGAGGCTGATTGTTTGAATATCCACAACTTCTTTGTTGAGGTCGATCTTGTTAATGTCTGCGTGAAGATTTTTGACATAAAACTTGGTGTTCAAGAGGCTGGACTGATCTTCATAACGCACTAAGATATTGGTCAAGTCCGCGATCTGTATGCCAACATCGGGAAGCAATGTGGTTGTTTGAGCCGTTTCATCCGTAATGCCAAAGTCCTCAACAGAAGGCGCTGAGCCGTCAACCATCGGCCGCCATTGTTTGATGGTAGCACTCAGACCATCGATCTTCACTTTTGGAAGATTGAAAGCCATATTTTTTGTTAGATCAAACTTCTTAATGTTGGTATTTAGGCTGTTGAGATATACGTCAGCGCTGGTCCCAATTACATCATCGGCATAGACAATATGAAATTTATCAAATTTTACTTTATCGAGGTTGAATAGGAGTGCTGAACTGCTGTCGGCAGTTGGAGTGCTTTCTTTTTGCGATGCAAATGCTTTGACAATATAATCAAAGTTGAACGAACTGTCAGGTAATGTACGGCGAATTTTCGCGGTGATACCTTCTGCTTCTATACTTTGGATTTCAACCGTATTTTTTAGCAGTTTCAGCATATTGATATCCACAGCTATCGATTTTCCAGCAACCAATGTGTCCTTGCTTTGGTCCGCTAAATAGATGTCCTGTAAAACTAGTTTCTTAGGAAAATCGATATTGATGTAGCCGATTTTAACGGGCGTACCAATCTTTCCTTCAACATATTGAGTTACTTTTCCGGCAATATAATTCTGAACCGATGGTATTCGAATTAAAAATACAATTAGAATAGCAAGCGCAATTATTACTCCAATAATCCACAAAATTGTTTTGAAAGCAACTCGGGTAAATCTGTTCAACGTGTAATTTGATTTAAGTATCTATTAATAAAAATTAAAACGGGAAAAAGTTACATCAAATAATTGACCAAACCTGTATAGTCATATAAAGTTTTTTGTTTTTTAATTTTATGTTAATAAAAACATTAAATACCTATCAATTTGTCAAAAAATAGTTATTTAATGGGAATATATGCGCTATGCTGAACGAGCTCGTTTGTCTAACATTGAAGCAATTATTCAAGCAATTTTTTATATCTTCCCCAGTTTTCAAAAACTACCCATAGCCAGATAATGAAAAGTACAGCCCAAATAATTAATCCCTGCTGACTATAGAAAATCATGTTATGGGTAAAAATACCAATGAGGATCGGGAAGATGACCAATGCACCCAACGTTCTTGTCTTTGGAAAAATAAATAGTAAACCGCCAATGAGCTCGATAATTCCAACCAGTGGCATTAGCCATTTTATAGCGTTAAAAGCTTCAAATACCTTTTTCATGTCCATATCCATTGGTGGAGCTGGCATATAATGAAAAAGTTTATCCAAGCCCGCATTAATGAATAGCAAGGCAAATAGAATACAAAGTATATTTTTTAAGATTTTCATAGCGGGCAATCTGAGTTGATTAGTTTACTGTTATTGTGGTTGGTGGATCCGTACTGTTGTCTTCGTTGTCATTGTCTTCCTTTTGACTATTGCGTTCCACAGTAATGGTACACTCTGTAAGTAATGCTGCCACTGCGCCAATCGCTGCAAAAACAGGCGCTAAGATCAAGCCTATGGCCCCAACAGTTACTGGAAAGCTCATGATTTCCTTTCCATGTTTGTCCGAAATGCTAATTTTGTTCACGTTGCCCTCAGCAATAATTTCTTTGATTTTCTGCAAAAGGTTTTCACCGTTAATCTGAAATGTTTCTTTAAATCCCATAATCGTATAATTTAAGTTCGCTATTATAAAGTTATTCATTTTTTACAGAATTAGGATAAACTTTCCGGTATTGTTCCATTCGAAGTCAATTTTAAACTACACCAGACTCTCTCGCGAAACAACCATACCTTATTCATTAAGCGCTTTTTAGAAAATCCTTGAAATGAAATTTCCGATACTAAAAGGGGAATTGACGGGTGCATATCCTTAGTAAACCCTGGATACCTCCTCCAGTATTCACACGATCATTTGTCGTATATACTTCGGTACTTGTACGGTATTTCTTCGGTTACAACCGAAGAAGCACCGTACGAGTACCGAACAAGCACCGAACAAGCACCGAATAAGCGCCGAAGAAAAGGCGAATTTGGTATTAATTTGTATTCGTATTAATGGAGCTTCGCTTTAGGCGGTAACACCTTAAAAAAGTATAATCTAACGGCGAATTCAAGAAGAATGTGGATGTTTCAATTGGGCGGTATGCAAAAAAAGTCCCGTGCATTACACGGGACCTGATCAGCTGTATCGTTTAGGTGTTAACCTAATGTTATTAAACTTTCTTGCAGTATTTTAATCTTAGCTTCTGCGTCAGCTTTTTTGCTTTTCTCGTTTTCGACAATTTCAGGTTTTGCATTTTGTACAAATCGCTCATTGGAAAGCTTCTTGTCTACCGAAATTAGGAAACCCTTTAAGTATTCCAATTCTTTCTCAATGCGTTCACGCTCGGCATCCGCATCAACATTGTTTTCCAAAGTCACATAACATTCATCTTTGCCGGCAAGGAAACTGGCAGCACCTGCAATTTTCTCAGAGACAAAAGTCACGTCCTCCAAATTGGCAATCTTAGTGATGATAGCAATGTATTGTTTCAAGTTGATCTCAGATTGCTGATTGATCGCTAATGGCAACGCAATTTTAGGGGAGATACCTTTAGAATTACGGATATTACGAATCTCAGAAATGATCTGTTGTGCGACAGCGAAATCTTTAATAAGCTGCTCATCAAAGGCATCTGCCGTCGGATAGGGAGCGACGATAATGCAATCTTTCTCCTCTTTTATTCCGAACAATTCGTCGTGCCATAATTCTTCCGTCAGGAAAGGCATGAAAGGGTGCACCAGCGTAAGTATACGTTGAAAAAATGATTTTACCGTGTCTAAGGTTTCGCCAGAAATCGGTGAGCCGTAAGCCGGTTTTACTAATTCAAGATACCAGGCGCAAAAGTCATCCCATACTAATTTATAGGTTGTCATCAGCGCATCTGATAAACGATAATGCTTAAAGTTTTCCTCGATATCGACCAAAGACTGATTTAATCTTGCCTCAAACCAGGCAGCCGCAATTTTATCGGACGCCGAAGCTGGTGCGGCGGTGATTTCCCAGCCTTTAACCAAGCGGAAAGCATTCCAGATTTTATTGGCAAAATTCCGTCCCTGTACACAGAGTTCAACATCGAAAGGTAGGTCATTACCCGCTGGAGCAGTTAATAACATCCCCATTCTCGTCGCATCGGCACCGTATTCGTTCATCAAATCAATCGGGTCAGGTGAGTTGCCCAGCGATTTGGACATTTTGCGGCCGAGTTTGTCCCGTACAATCCCAGTAAAATAAACATTTTCAAAAGGCAATTGTCCGCGGAATTCATATCCTGAAACGATCATACGTGCTACCCAGAAAAAGATGATATCGGGGGCAGTGACCAAATCTTGGGTTGGGTAATAATAATTTATTTCTGGATTTTCTGGTTCATTGATACCATTGAAGACTGAAATTGGCCATAACCACGCTGAGAACCACGTGTCAAGGACATCTTCGTCTTGACGGAGATCTTCTGCTTGAAGATTTGCATTGCCCGACTTTTCTTGCGCTAATACCAGTGCTTCTTCAACTGTTTGTGCAACCACAAAGTCTTCGTTGCCATCGCCATAGAAATATGCCGGTATTTGATGGCCCCACCACAATTGTCTTGAGATATTCCAGTCGGTCACATTCTCCATCCAATTGCGGTAAATATTTTTGAATTTTGTCGGATGAAATTTGATGGTATCATCCATGACATTATCCAAAGCCGGTTTCGCAAGGTCTTCCATTTTAAGGAACCACTGATTGGAGATTTTGGGCTCGATCACCGCACCGGTTCGCTCTGAAGTCCCCACATTATTGGTATAATTCTCAACTTTTTCCAATAACCCCTTTTCCTCAAGCTCTTTCTCAATTTTCTTCCGGACTTTAAAACGATCCATACCAGCATAGTGTAAGCCGTTGTCGTTCAGCTTTGCTTCGTCAGTGAAGATATCCACAAACTCCAGATGGTGTTTTTTGCCGAGCGCATAGTCGTTTACATCGTGTGCTGGTGTAACTTTTAGACATCCAGTACCGAACTCCAAATCTACATATTCATCCTCAATGATGTTCACTTTTCTGCCTACGATCGGTACAATGACTTGCTTTCCTTTTAACCAGGTGTAGCGTTCGTCGTTGGGATTGATACAGACCGCTGTATCACCAAAAATTGTTTCGGGACGGGTCGTTGCAACAACAATGTATTGATCAGTACCATCAACCTGATATTTCAGGTGATATAATTTACCATTTTTCTCTTTATAAATAACTTCTTCGTCGGAAATATTTGTTTTTGCTTCCGGATCCCAATTGACCATGCGGTAGCCCCGATAAATCAATCCTTTGTTATACAGATCTACAAATACGCGGATAACAGATTGATACAACTCTGGGTCCATCGTAAAACGCGTGCGATCCCAGTCACAGGAAGCACCAAGTTTTTCCAATTGTTTCAGAATAATACCACCATATTTTTCTTTCCATTCCCAAGCATGCTTTAAGAAATCTTCGCGGGATAACGATCGTTTGTCAATTCCTTGTTCTTTCAACATAGCGACGACCTTGGCTTCAGTAGCAATGGAGGCGTGATCGGTCCCCGGTACCCAACAGGCGTTTTTCCCCTGCATACGTGCTCGGCGAATCAAAACATCTTGAATGGTATTATTTAGCATATGCCCCATGTGCAACACTCCAGTGACGTTTGGAGGAGGCATCACAATCGTGTAAGGTTCACGTTCGTCAGGGGTGGAACGGAAAAATCCGTTCGCTTTCCAATAGCTGTACCACTTTTCTTCAGCTTCTTTTGGATTATAAGTTTTCGCTATGCTCATTTTAAATTTTCTATTCAAACTTTTAAGGAACACAAAAGTAAGTATTTCTATGTTATTTTCCTTAGTTATCAGCTGATCTTGTGCTCAAACAAAAAGATGCTATCCATCACGTATCGGCAATTCATTCAAACACCATCCTGCTTTAGCAGAAGAGTTTGCTATTTACGCGGTATACTACCTCAGGGGTACTTTATAATTTTTTAATCTTTTATTCATATTACTAAGTAATTAGCCTGTATTTCATGTAAATTAATGTAAATTTGCCTGTTTTATTTTTACGCGAAAGAATGCAACGATTTGCTAAAGAGTTGAGAGCTTTAACACAGTATTTTCTATTCTGGTTAATTATCTGTTTTATAGATAGATTGATTTTTGTTACTGCTTTTTTTGAGAAAATTGGTTTTTCCAATATTACAGAGGTTTTCAGAATTTACTATCATGGCCTCAATCTGGATTTCTCTGCTGTTTCTTACATATGTGCACTACCCTTCCTTGTGTATTGTATATTAAGTTTTTTTCCAAAGCTCAAACCCAAAAGGCGGATCTTGGATGTCTATACCATTATTGTGCTGGTTTTATTTTTTGTGACAAGCTTTATCAATGTCAATATCTACCGGGAATGGGGCGACAAGATTTCCAAGCGTGCGATTGATTCTTTTTTGGCCTCACCTTCAGGAGCAGTAGCTTCGGCAGAAGCCACGCCGGTATTTCTTCCAATCGTCGGCATGGTGATCGGCATATTGTGTGGCTATTTTTTATACCGCTGGATGTTTAAAAAGGTATTCTTTTTCAATATCAAATCTCCGGTTGGTAATATCTTTAAACTGCTCGTCGGAATGTTTGTCCTTTTCACGTTTATTCGCGGCGGTTATGGGCGGGCAACATTAAACCCCAGTAAAGCTTATTATTCGGAAGATACATTTTATAATCATGCGGCAGTCAATACGCAATGGGCTTTTTTACGCGATTTCTTTGCTAAAAATACCAAACTGAAAAACCCATATAGTTACTATAGCGATCAGAAAGAGATCGCAGACAAACTACGGCCCGCCTTTCAGCATCAGCCCGATTCGGCGGTTCAGGTGCTTTCAACGACTCGTCCGAATGTGGTTTTTATTATGTTAGAAAGTTTTGTCGGAGACCTCATCCAGTCCCTCGGGGGGGAGAAGGGAATTACTCCACACATGGAAGAGTTGATCAAAGGGGGGATTTTGTTTGACCATATTTATTCTGCTGCTGATCGATCTGACAAAGGAATGGTTGCGATATTGAGTGGCTTTCCGGCGCAAGGCCCGGAAAGTATTATTAAATATATTGATAAACATGAAAATATGCCTGCAATTGGGCAAGAGCTTGATCATGCAGGTTACGAAACATCCTTTTACCACGGTGGACAAAGTGAGTTTTACAATTTTAAATCGTATATGCTGACACATGGGATAGCTAAGGTTGTGGACAATGCTAATTTTGGCTTGGATGCTGAACGTGCCTCGTGGGGGGTATATGACCATGTGGTTTTTAATCGGATGATCAACGACTTCAAAAAGGAAAAACAGCCTTTCTTTTCTACGATCTTTACCTTGGTCAATCACGAGCCATTCGATTTAAAAAACGGTTATAAATTTGGCAATGCTACCAATGCAGATAAGTTTAGAAGCACAGCATATTACACGGATTCAGTAGTGTATGACTTTATCTCAAAAGCCAAAAAAGAAGCTTGGTATAAGAATACTCTTTTTGTTATTGTAGCTGATCATGGACACCGCCTTCCTTCGGAAAAATGGGAGCTATTCCATCCTAATCGCTTTCATATTCCATTGATTTTTTTCGGAGATGTTATCAAGCCCGAGTTTCGGGGGAAAATTTTCAGCAGAATTGGCAATCAGACAGATTTGGCAGCAACGTTATTGACCCAATTGAAACTTCCAACCGAACGTTACCACTGGAGCCGGGATTTGTTTAATCCAACGACACCTCAAATTGCCTTTTATAATTCCAAAGATGCCTTTGGAGTGATTACTCCAGAACAAGCTGTTTCATTCGATAATGTGGGAAGGATAATCAACTATAGATCGAACAAGGAATATCCAGTGAGCAAAACAGATAGTTTGTTGAATATCGGTAAAGCGTATTATCAAGAGGTATATCGTGAATTTTTAAAATATTAGGACTATGAAATTAAAAGGAGTACTTGCACCGTATTTTGCTGTCGCAATTCGTTTTATCTTTCTTTTGGTCATTTATGCGTCGTTAAGATTGGGGTTTTATGGCATCAATGCCTCCTTATTTCCGCACGTCGATGCGGGTAAGCTCCTGGTGATGTTTGCCGGTGGTGTGCGTTTCGACATTGTAGCCCTGCTGTATTTAAATATTCTTTATATTGTGATGATGACTGTTCCGGGACCGTTTAAGGATAACCGGGTCTATCAGCAAGTCGCGAAATGGATCTTCGTTGTGGTCAATTCAATAGGAATAGCCTTGAACCTGATTGATTTTGCCTATTATCCCTTTACACTCAAAAGAACTACAGGTACAGTAATCGATCAATTTTCAAATGAATCAAACTTGATGAAGCTGGCCTTTGATTTTTGTTTGGACTATTGGTATCTTATCGTACTATTGGCTCTTATCGTGTATGGCCTGATGAGATCCTATCAGCTCATTCAGCTGGAAAAGATCACGAAATATAACTGGAAGTCATTTTTGATCCAAGTACCTTTGTTTCTATTGACCGCCTTTCTTTTCATTGGTGGGGTACGTGGGGGCTGGGCCCATAGCACGCGTCCCATTACGTTAAGCAATGCAGGAGATTATGTAGAAACACCAGAAGAAATGAATATTGTACTGAACACACCATTCAGTATATTGAAAACATTAAAGGCTGTAAATCTGAAACCTGTTCATTATTATTCTGACCAAGAACTTGAGCAGTTGTACAATCCCATTCATATACCAAAAGCAGACCAGCCTTTTGCAAAGAAAAATGTCGTCGTTCTGATTTTGGAGAGTTTTGCAAAAGAGCATTTTGGCGAATTGAATAAAGATATCCAAGGTGGAAAATACAAAGGTTATACGCCTTTTTTGGATTCATTGATCCGCCATGCTTACACTTTTACAGATACGTATGCCAATGGGCGTAAGTCAATTGATGCACTACCATCCGTGATTACCGGAATTCCTTCGATAGGTGAACCTTTTGTACTTTCCATATACTCGGGAAATGAAACCACGAGCTTAGCAAAGCTGTTGGGTAAGAAAGGGTATGAGACGGCCTTTTTCCACGGGGCACCTAATGGCAGTATGGGCTTTTCGGCTTATATGAAATTGGCAGGCATTCAGCATTATTTTGGTAAGAATGAATATAACAATGATGCGGACTTTGATGGCATATGGGGAATCTGGGATGAACCTTTTTTGCAATTTGTCGCAAACAAGATCAATACTTTTCATCAACCATTTTTCGCCAGTTTCTTCTCATTATCCTCGCATCATCCGTTTAAAGTACCCGAAAAATATCAGGGGAAATTTCCAAAAGGACCTTTGCCAGTACAAGAGCCCATCGGATATACCGATAATGCGCTGCGCGAATTTTTTGCGACAGCATCTAAAATGCCCTGGTACAAGAACACCGTCTTCGTGATTTGTGCAGACCATGCTACTGTAAGCTACCTGCCAGAATATCAAACGGCAGCAGGGGGCTTCCAAATTCCTATTATATTTTATGCACCAGGCGATAACCTAGTTGGCAAAGCGGATAAACTGGTACAGCAAATAGATATTATGCCGACGATTTTAAATTATTTGCATTATGATGAACCTTATTTTGCCTTTGGTTCGGATGCCTTCAAACAGGGTAAGGACAATTTTGTGCTCAATAACAATGCAGGGAGCTATAACCTTTATTATAAAGATTATATGATGTCCTATGATGGACTGAAAGTGACATCATTTTATGACTTAAAGAAGGACCGCTTGATGAAACAGGATCTACTGAAACAGCATCCCGCCGTACTGGATACGATGGAGACCAAAATGAAAGCATTTATTCAACAGTATAACAACCGCATGATTGAAAATAAGCTAACCTACAAAAAGTAGGCTGTCGGTTTTCTAGGTGGAAAACCTTGATCGGATGCTTCTGTCTATAATCAATAGAACCAGGTCGTAAATGATGTAGATCAAGGGTAAGGTGAAGATGACTAGCAGTATAAAGCCCCGGGATTTCTCCTCAAATGAACCGTTGATCAGATAGTTGGCCAGACTGGACCAAAACCAGCAGAAGAAATAGAAGGAGCTTGGAATAATTAGGTTTCCAATAAGCAGTGCATAGCGGTATTTGCCACCTTTGTATTTTAGATAAATACATCGGATATGTAGGTATAACAAAAATAGCGATCCGATCAGCGCAAGCAGTTCCGGGTGTACCCAAAGAATTGCTTTTGCTAACGGGGAGGTCTTCAAGCCGACTTCTATATGGAAACTCTCTTTCTTTTCTACCTGATCAATGTCCCAGTGCATGATTGAATCCGTTTTTAATTTGGAGGTTCCCAAATCCTGTGCAAGGACTTCCATGTCACCGTTTAGGTGGAGATACAGGTCAATTGGGCCAAAGGAAGACCAGTATCTGGAAGGAAATAAGAGGTAGTCAATTTCGTATCTGGTTCGGATATCGCGCCGGTCATAGCCCATATAAGCGCTGTATTGAACCTGAATATTGTTTTCGCCTTTGTGTAGCTTAGCGGTAAAATAAAATGCATCATTCAGCGAGATGCGCTTCCATTCATCGCTGTCGTAGCTGATTTCATAATAGCCATCCTTTAAACGTAAAAAAGGGAACTTCGAATCGGGCTGATCCATCCTCTTTGCTTTAATTTCTTTCTGATTGACAATGACCCGGTCCAATCCATCCATATTTAGCGCGAGAAATACGAGCGGTAATTCGATCTCTTCTTCAGCATGGATATTGTATACAATGCTGAAGTGACTACGATAGTCCGAATGATCATCAGTGCTGTCCAATAAAAGGCGGATGTCGATACGCTCATGGGTGACTTTTACCTTGCCGGCAGGGACGAGCTGTCCTGTTATGCTGTGCGGACTTCTTGGGTTTGCCATGTTGGCAAACAGTGTCGTTACAGTGAGTAATAGATATGCAGCTGTTATTAAAATTTTCATTTTGTTTGATAAGGTCTGCTTAATAATCAATTTCGCGTTCGTATAGGAGCTTTTATGTTATAAAGCCTGCTGTGTATTGAGATATGCTTGATCTTTAACAAGATGAAAGTAAAAATTAAAAGGGAGAAATTAAAAAGGCGGTTTATATTCGGCTATCTCTGATTTATATTCGTTAAGTAGACCGTTTCTTTTTTGAAGGTTCTTTCTGGTCAATAAGATCAGACACTTTCAGAAAAAAAAGACCTATACCACAAAGGCATAGGTCTTTTTTATATTTCCAAACTTTATTGCGGTTTAAACACCCAACAATAAACGAGCTGGATCTTCTAATAATTGTTTTACACGTACCAAGAAGCTAACTGATTCACGACCATCAATGATGCGGTGGTCATAAGAAAGCGCGATATACATCATTGGACGGATCACCACCTGACCATTTTCAGCAATAGGACGTTGGATGATGTTGTGCATACCCAAGATTGCCGATTGTGGCGCGTTGATGATTGGCGTAGACATCATTGATCCGAATACACCACCATTGGTAATTGTAAATGTACCACCAGTCATTTCGTCGATCGTTAATTTGTTGTCACGTGCTTTACCTGCCAATGCAGCAATTGCTTTTTCGATCTGCTCCAATGACATGGCATCAGCGTTACGGATAACTGGAACTACCAATCCTTTAGGTGCAGAAACCGCGATTGAAACATCTGCGAAATCAGAATATACAATTTCGTTATCTTCAATACGTGCATTGACAGCAGGCCATTCAGCTAACGCAGTTGTTACTGCTTTTGTAAAGAATGACATAAAACCTAGACCGATACCAAATTTCTCTTTAAAAGTATCTTTATATTTGGCACGTAAGTCCATGATCGGCTGCATATTGACTTCATTGAATGTTGTCAACATCGCTGTTTCGTTTTTAACGGCAACTAAGCGTTTTGCGATCGTTTTTCGTAAGGAAGATAATTTCTCACGACGTTCGTTTCTAGAACCCGCCACGGGAGCAACTGTCGCAGCTGGAGCCGCAGCAGGTTTTGTTGCTGGTGCTGCAGCTTTAGCAACGGGTTGAGCTTTTTCGGCATCTTCTTTTGTGATGCGGCCTTCTTTCCCTGTTCCTTTTATTGTAGAAGGATCAATTCCTTTTTCTCTTAAGATTTTTGCAGCAGCAGGAGAAGCTGTACCAGCAGCATAGCTATCTGGATCTTCGTCTTTCGCGGCAGCCGCTGGAGCAGCAGTTGATGATGCCTCCTTAGCAGGTGCAGCAGCTGGAGCTGAATCGCCAGTAGGGGCAGCACCCTCTTCAATTGTACAAACAACAGCACCGATTTCTAAAGTATCACCTTCTTGTGCAATGATTCTTAAGATACCTGCTTTTTCAGCTGGTAATTCAAACGTTGCTTTGTCTGATTCCAGTTCGGCGATGTTTTCATCCATCTCCACATAATCGCCATCTTGTTTCAACCATTGTGATAAGGTTACCTCCGTGATTGATTCACCTACGGTTGGTACTTTAATTTCTAAGCTCATATATAATGTTCTTTATTGACAATTGCGTCCTATAGCTAGGACGCAATTGATTTTAAATTGTTTTTATTCGAATGATTTATTTAAGATTGCTGCCTGTTGAGCAACGTGTTGCTTCATATAACCTGTTGCTGTACTTCCACTTTCTTTGCGGGCAACAAAACCTGTAAATGCAATCTCAGTACCCATGAGTTTACGGCAATAATAAGACCAAGCCCCCATGTTTTCGTTTTCTTCCTGAACCCAAACAAACTCTTTTGCTTTTGTGTATTTTTTGCGGATTGCTTTCAATTGATCTGTAGGGATCGGAAACAATTGCTCGACACGAACGATAGCAACATCTTTGCGCTTATCCGCCTCTTGTTTTTCTAATAAGTCGTAGTACACTTTACCCGAACAGAACAATACGCGTTTAACATCTTTTGCTGAAACATTAACATCGTCGATTACCTCTTGGAAAACACCTTCTGTAAAGTCTTTTAAAGGCGACACCACTTTTGGATGACGCAACAATGATTTTGGTGTAAATACAATCAACGGTTTGCGGAACTCGCGTACCAGTTGACGACGCAACAAATGGAAGTAGTTTGCAGGTAAAGTACAGTTGGCTAAGATCATATTTTCATCTGCACACAGCTCCAAGAATCTTTCGATACGTGCTGAAGAGTGCTCAGGACCCTGACCTTCCATACCGTGAGGAAGCATCATCACCAATCCGTTGGAGCGTTTCCATTTCGTCTCTGCACTAGATAGATATTGATCTACAATAATTTGAGCACCATTATAAAAATCTCCGAATTGCGCTTCCCAAATGGTCAATGAATTGGGATTAGAGGATGCATAGCCATATTCAAAACCCAAAACAGCATACTCGGAAAGTAAGGAGTTATAGATGGAGAATTTATCGCCGCCTTTCACATGAGCTAAAGGAACATATTTTTCTTCTGAATCTTCAAGCGTTAATACGGCATGACGGTGTGAGAAGGTACCACGTTGCACATCTTGCCCCGAGATACGCACACGGTTACCTTGATCCAATAATGTCGCGTAAGCCATCAATTCACCCATTGCCCAATCGTATGAATCCGTATCGATCATTTTGGCACGGTCTTCAAATAAACGCGTAATCTTACGGAAGAATTTTTTGTCAGCAGGTAAGGTTGTAATTTCTTTTGCTAATTTCAAAAATAGATCCTTTGCAACTTTGGTTTTATCGGAGGTTGTTAATACTTCACCTTTTTTAGCAGGACGCAATCCTTCCCATGCCCCTTTAAACATCGGAATCTCTTCAGTCAATACCTCAACTGTTTTAGATTCCTCAAATTTAGTCTGTAGTGCAGCTTTAAATTCCTTCTCGATAGTTTTGGAATATGCTTCGTCAATACTTCCTTCGGTAATTAATTTTTTAGCATAAACTTCTTTCGGGTTGGGATGCTTATCGATAAGTTTGTACAACAATGGCTGCGTGAATTTTGGTTCATCGGCCTCATTATGTCCAAATCTTCTATAACATAATAGATCGATAAAGACGTCAGTTTTGTATTTCTGACGGTATTCTACAGCTAAATTGATGGCGTATACTACTGCTTCAGCATCATCACCGTTGACATGGAATACAGGTGAAGAAGTGATTTTTGCGACGTCGGTACAATATGTACCCGAACGGGCATCCTTATAGTTTGTTGTAAATCCGATCTGGTTGTTGATGACAATATGTACAGTACCACCAGTTTTGTAACCATCTAGTTTCGACATCTGGGTTACTTCATACACGACACCCTGGCCAGCAATTGCCGCATCACCATGGATGATGATCGGTGCGATTTTAGAAGAATCTCCTTCGTATTTAAAATCGATTTTCGAACGAACCATACCTTCTACGATTGGATCTACCGTTTCCAGATGTGAAGGGTTAGGAGCCAAACTTAGGTGGACAGATTTGCCATCGTTGGTTTTGACTTCAGAAGAGAAACCCAAGTGATATTTTACGTCACCACCAAAGTTTACTTCGGGATCGTCGGCATAAGTCTTACCTTCAAATTCAGAAAATACTGACTTGTAAGATTTACCCATAATATTGGTCAATACATTGAGACGGCCACGGTGAGCCATACCGATAACAAATTCCTGAATACCGATTTCTGCTCCTTTTTCGATAACAGAATCTAGCGCAGGGATTAAACTTTCGGCACCTTCAAGCGAAAAACGTTTTTGACCTAAAAACTTAGTACCCAAAAAGTTTTCGAATACAACAGCATGGTTTAATTTGTTTAAGATTCTCTTTTTGGTATCTAAAGAGAATTTAGGCATGTTACGATCCGCTTCCATACGGTCCTGTAACCATTTAATTTTCTCTGGGTTACGGATATATTTGAATTCTGCACCAATGGAACGGCAGTAAGTATCCTCTACCAATTGACGGATGTCTTTTAATGTTGCTGGACCTAAGCCTACTTCAACACCGGCATTGAAAACGGTACTCATGTCTGCTTCAGCAAGACCAAACGTCTCCAATTCCTTGCCAGGATAGTATTTACGTCGCTCACGCACAGGATTTGTGTGTGTGAATAGGTGGCCACGATCGCGGTAGCCGTTAATCATGTTCAGCACGTTGATTTCTTTCAAAACGTGCTCAGGAGTAGCTTCACCTACTGAACTTGTTGTTCCACCAGCATTTTGACCGAAATCAAAACCTTCAAAGAATTTTTGCCATCCGAAATCTACCGATTGGGGATCTTGCTTGTACGATTGATATAAGCCATCGACATAAGCCGAATCAGCATTACTCAAATATGTCAGATTGTCCATTTACAATTAAAACTATGAAATTTGTCAAAGTTATGAATAAAAAAAGAGTTTCTAATACTGAAATTGAATAATTTAATCAATAAATCTATCCAATTCTTAACATTTTTAGCATGATTTTAAAGGGGATTCCGGCGTGCTAAAAAGACCTTTTCCCTCGGAATTATTTATTTCCGAAGAAGATTTATTTAACCATTATTTCATCCAGTTTTGGAAGTCCATTCGGGAAATGAATTTTGATCAATTTTTGCCAATCCAATGCCTTATTATCTTTTTCACTCGTCCCCACGCCAGCGACATGAGACCATTGTCCATATACGGTGGCAGGAGAATAGTCCAGCAGGTGCTCCTCATACCAGGAAGCTCCACGAAGCCAATTGACACCGTACTCATGGACCAAATAACTGGCGGCAATAAAGCGTGCCTGATAGGGAATGTAGCCCGTCTTCTGCAATTGAATCATCACACTGTTTACAAAATCATGCTCTGTACGGCCAGATTTCCATTTATCAAATCGTTCGTCATCGCCGTCTGTGGATGGAAAACCCTGTGGTGCACTAGTTGTAAAGCCCTGTGATTTAAAAAATATATTCGGATATTTTTTTAGCATAAACCTAAAATAATCACGCCAAAGAAGTATGTCAATAATCTTCTCAAAGCGTTTGTCCTTTCTGCCTTCACCCAATTTTTTGATATTTTGATATAAAAGGATAGGGGATAAGGCGCCTGAGGCAATAAAAGGACCGAGGATGAGCGGATCCTGATCCGTCTCTGGGTAGGTTGACAATAGCGCATGCATAATACTGAGTGCCGTGTCTTCGCCTCCGAGAATGTAAATGTCGTCGACAGATTTGATCTCCTCAGCTGAATAACCTAAGTCTTTCAGTGAGGGGATTTTGGTGTCCTCTAAATGGGGGGGCGTCAGGAAGTTGGTCGGTAATGGAATCGGTTGCCGGACTAAACTTTCCCGCTCAACTTTTTTCTTGAAAACAGCAAAACCATTGGGTATATCCTTGATCGGAAATGGAAGGTCTTCTTTGTGATAAAGGGTATGACCGATGAAATGCCGGAGATTTATTTTGCTGCTCCAAAGTCTACTTTCTACTTTTTCGGAAATAGAGGTCTCCCGAAGTGCTACTTCGCGGTGGTGATAAACTTCGTGAACTTGATACTTTTGTGCGATTCTAGGGATAATATCTTCAGGCTTTCCCACATAAGTCAACAAGTCGCTACCATGGCTTTTTAATTTTTCTTTTAAAGCCGTGACGGCTTCGATAACAAAGGCCGCTCGCAGAACACCAGTGTTCAAGTTGCCAAACTGATTTCGGTCGAAATATCGCGGGTCAAAACAATAAACGGGGATAATAAATGAACTTTTCTCAGAAGCTTGATAAAAAACCTCATTGTCATGAAGTCTTAAATCATTTCGAAACCAGATCATTGTAGCCCTTTTGTCCATAGAGGTGAAGATAAATACTTTTTAGTGCAGCCTATTTTCAGAAGATTTACAAATATATAAGGATATTGTGTTCTTGAAAGTATTAATTCATGAATTGACAAAAAAAGGACAATGACGGTCGCCACGAGGCTGGCTGAGTCTTTTTTATCGAAAAAAATAAAAATTAGTGTTAAACTTATTTGACGTTTTTCTGTTCTAAAATCAGAGTAAACACAGCTTACTAACGGGGAAGGGTCATCTTTAATGTCCACTATAGTGAGAACGAATTATAAAATCGGGATGGTTTCATAGCCATAAAATAGAGCATTCGAATGAAAAAGGTTTTAATCAGCGGGCTAAATACCTATTTGGGACGACGGGCATCCTGTTATCTGCAATCCAGCGATTTTGATGTGACGGGATTAGTCCGCAATTTATCTCTATTTAATAGGATTGTGAAGGAAAAGGTTACGGCTAAGCTTTTTGAACTCGACCTCTTGCGGAAAGGCGAAGCTTTTGAGAATTTTGAAATCTCAGATCTTAATTTTGGAATTTATTTTACGCAAGTTCCTTCGCTGGATAATGATATTCAGCTTCAGCTTGAATTGCTCGGTCTGCGCAATTTCGTGGAGCTTTGTAAGCGGGCAGGAAATAATCGTGTTATTTACGTCGCGCGGTTAATGGACGAACATTTCTTGGAGCCCGTGCGCAATCTTCTTGAAAATTTACGTGTACAATATACGATTGTGATTAAAAGCAGTGTGGTGGGAAAAGAGAGTGTACTGAACCGAATATTTGCTAAACTTGCGCGACGTCAAACTATATTTTATTGGAATTGGGTGGCTTCCCTAAAGTTTAAGCCACTTCCTCTGCTTGATGTATACCGTTGGCTGCGGGAAATGCCCTGGGAAAATAATTTTATATCTGAGGTCATCTACCTTGGCGGCAATGAGGAAATGACTTTTAGAGGCTTGTTTTACCATTTTCTGAACTGCTCATCCGAACGTCCCAAAAAAGAGATCGGTGTGAATAAATTCTTTGCTAAACTTCTGTTAACAAGATTGAATGATATCAATAAAGAAGATATCGATGAGTTTAGAAGAGTGCTTTATTATGAAAAGAATGTCGATAATACTACTTGGCAGAAAATACAGGCATTTGAATTTACCCCTTTGAAAACCTATGTCTGCGTAGACACCTGATGTACCGTTCCGGGGGATATCGAAACAATAGTTTTTATAGCTGTTTTTTAGATAGGTGTTTTCGTATGTTATACCGGTTTTTATCCTGTATAATCAATAATTCTGTTAAATTTGTGGATTGACGTGGTGAAACAGATTTAATATATGGGATACAATAGTTTAGAAGCATGTGTTGCGGATCTTGAAAAGCATGGGCATTTGATCCGTATTAAAGAAGAGGTTGATCCTTATCTCGAAATGGCTGCAATTCATATGCGGGTATTTGATGTTGAGGGACCGGCCCTGTATTTTGAAAATATCAAAGGTACCACATTCCCTGCGGTGTCCAATTTGTTTGGTACGTTAGAACGTTCGAAATTTATGTTTCGCGATTCGCTGGATCACTTAAAGAAATTGGTGGACGTTAAAATGAATCCTGCTGCGGTGCTGAAAAACCCTTTCCAATATATTGGTTCGTCAATGACAGCTTTAGGGGCTCTACCCTGGAAAAGGAAGTCGGGTGCTCCTATTCTTCATGGAAAGACATCCATTAGTAAACTTCCGCAGATTGTCAACTGGCCCATGGATGGTGGTGCTTTTGTGACTATGCCGCAAGTGTATACCGAAGATGTCAGCAAGCCTGGTATCATGCATGCTAATCTCGGAATGTACAGGATTCAGCTTTCTGGTAATGATTATCTACCGGATCAGGAAATTGGTTTGCATTATCAGTTGCATCGTGGCATAGGGATACATCAAACAAAGGCAAATGCACTGGGTAGACCTTTAAAGGTGAGTATTTTTGTCGGGGGACCTCCTGCACATCCTTTAGCTGCTGTAATGCCATTGCCGGAAGGACTTTCTGAGATGATTTTCGCGGGCGCATTGGGGAATAGAAGATTCCGTTATTTCTATGATGATGAAGGTTTTTGTATTTCGGCAGATGCTGACTTTGTAATTACAGGTACTGTTTATCCGAATGAAAATAAGCCAGAAGGTCCTTTTGGTGACCATATTGGATATTATAGCCTGACCCATCCATTCCCATTGATGAAAGTGCACAATGTGTACCATAAGAAAAATCCGATTTGGTCTTTTACGGTTGTGGGGCGTCCACCGCAGGAAGATACCAGCTTTGGCGCTTTAATCCACGAAATTACGGGAGCAGCTATTCCACAGGAGATTTCAGGCCTTCATGCTGTTAATGCTGTGGATGCCGCTGGGGTACACCCCTTGCTTTTCGCCATAGGTTCTGAACGTTATACGCCTTACCAACGTGTGGATAGACCACAGGAAATTCTAACAATAGCGAATCAAATACTCGGGAAAAACCAGCTTAGTCTTGCTAAATATTTGTTTATTTCAGCGCATGAGGATAATCCGCAACTGGATATTTATGATATTCCAGCTTTTTTGGGGCATATTCTTGAGCGAATAGACCTGACCCGTGATGTTCACTTTCAAACCAATACGACAATTGATACTTTAGACTATTCTGGAGAAGGATTAAATGCGGGCTCAAAGGTCGTCTTTGCCGCTGCCGGATCGAAGAAAAGAACCCTCGGACGTGAATTGCCGTCTCACTTTGAACTGCCGCGGCCATTCAACCAGGCGAAATTTGTGATGCCCGGTGTGATAGCGATCGATGGTCAGGCATTCTCTAGTTATGACAATGAATTGAAGATTATGGAAGAATGGTGCCATGCTGCAGCAGGCAGTTTCTGGGAGGGGTTTCCGTTGGTTGTTTTATGCGATGATGCGAACTTTACCGCCGCTTCGGTCAATAACTTTGTTTGGACAACGTTTACCAGAAGTAATCCTGCATTTGATATTTACGGGATACACAGCTTTACGGATTTTAAACATTGGGGTTGTGAAGGTCCCTTGATTATTGATGCGCGAACAAAACCCCACCATGCTCCGGCTTTGATCAAAGACGAAGCAGTGGAAAAACGTGTTGATCAGCTTGGAGCAAGGGGAAAATCACTGCATGGAATTATTTAAGAACGCCTAATGCCTATTCATTTACAATAAAATTTACAAGGAGCAACCTTAAGATGAAGATAGAAGAATTATTGAATAAAGTAAAAGAAAATGAATTACCCTTTCAGGAAGTGCTGACGCATATTGCTGATCAGTATAGCTATACGCCCAGTGCATTTCAAAATGGGACGTTGAAAAATTCAAAAGAAGAAAATCAAGGGAGTGCAAAAGTGTTCTATTTCGCCAAGCTGAATAATCTGTCTCCCGAAGATACATTGTGTCTTTTTGCCGAACATTATCAGCATGTACTCGATGATCCAGCGGGAGATAGCCATCAGAATATTCGTCAATTTAGGACAAATGGTTGGGATGGGATCTCGTTTGAGCAAGAGGTATTGGTAAAGAAATAATAGCAATCTGAAGGGGGGGAAGCTCGAGATGAAATAGACGCTTCCTGTAGCGGCAGTTTCGATTGAGGTGCAAAGTCATAGAAAAAAGAAAGGGCGGTAAACTGTTGTTATCGCCCTTTTTCGCCAGATATATTGCTAACTGTTTGGCTTGCTTAAGGCTTACTTTCGCAATCTTCTTCTTTATTTCCACCAAAGTAAACCATCCAGCAAATGCCGAACTGGTCTTGAAAAGCGCTGTACAGTTCGGCGAAAAATGTTTCTCCGAGGGGCATTTCGACCAACTTTGCATCGGTAGTTAACGCATCATATAATGTCCTTGCCTCTGTCGTGCTTTCACACATGAGCATGACATAGCTGTTGTTTCCTTGAATATAGTGTTGTCCAAAAGCGGGGACAACATCAGCGCCCATCAGCATGCTATCTCCATTGATGGAAATTGCGGTATGACAGATTTTATTTTTTGCTTCGTCCGGAACTGGAGGCATTTGTGGATCAGCAGGAATATCTCCGTAGCGCATGTAACCTGGGTTCTTTGTGTTGAACACTTTTTCATAAAAATTGAAAGCTTCTTCGCAATTTCCGTTAAAATTTAAATAAGCGTGTAATTTTGCCATAATCTCTGATTTTGAATGTACATTACTTTTTTGGCTTCCTATATTCATCTTGCTATCCTATTGAAGCGATTACATGTAGCCAAGAAAGCTTTAGTAAAAATAACCTGAAACCTGCTTAAAAAACTTGCCTTAAGACAAGTTTGAAAAAAATAGCACGCTAATCAGGAAAAGGGCCAATTCCCTTGAGCAATTTCTTTGCGGATACGACTCAAAGAAGTATCAGTAATGCCCAGATAAGAGGCAATATGCTTGAGTGGTGCTTGCTGTATCAATAGGGGTTTTTCTTTCATGAGGTGAAGATAACGTGCCGTTGCCGGTTCGGTAATCATAGCGATAGCTCTATTTTTACTGTGAACAAGCTCTTTTGCCATCCAGGATCGGCCCCATTCCCTAAATCCAGGAATCTGATGAAAGAGTTCCTGAAAATCTTCGAATTTTATTTTCCAAAGACGGGTTTCCACGAGTGCCTGAATATTTTCAACCGTTGGACTGCGTTGAAAAAAGGAGGCCACTTCAATGACTATCTCCTTTTCAATGCAGAATCCGGTAGTTACTTCATTACCATTGAAATCATGTAAAAAAGAACGTGTGAGCCCGTGCTCAATCAGGTAGTAGGCATTTGAAACCTGCCCTTTGGTCAATATAAAGTCGCCCTTTTTGACGGTAATGGGCGCATGTTTTTCAATAATAGCAGTTAATTCCTCTGGTGTGAGCGCTAGCTCGCTGTAAAAGGTTCTGATTGGATCCATGTCCTGGTTATTTGATTATAAGCTCAATTTAATCATTAATGTCCATACCAAGTGCAGATCTGTTGTGTGATTATTTTAAACAAACAAGTGTTTCATTGATAATTTTGTTTGTTTTGAAAACTATTTTTAATAAAAATATAATAAAAATTAAAAATTATTATGAATTTAGTTTTTAATTGTTTTACTTTGTGTCAATAACATAATGTAAAAACGAAATCTTTAAAAAGTTCATAATATGTGTGGAATTATTGGCGCTTTTGAATTAAAGCAACCTGCAAGCTCATTGAGATCTCAAGTATTGGAAATGTCAAAACGTATTCGTCACCGTGGTCCTGACTGGTCGGGTATCTTCACTGGCGAAAAAGCTTTGTTGGCACACGAGCGATTAGCTATCGTTGATCCTAAATCGGGAAGTCAACCTTTGTACAGTCCAGATGGTCAAGTTGTACTGGCAGTTAATGGCGAGATCTATAACCACCATGAATTAAGAAATAGTCTTCCCGATTATGAATTTTCGACACAAAGTGATTCTGAGGTTGTGTTGGCTTTATACTTAGCCAAAGGGCCTTCATTTGTTGACGAATTGAATGGTATTTTTAGTTTTGCACTTTATGATTCGCGTGACGATTCCTTTTTTGTTGCTCGTGACCATATGGGGATTATTCCCTTATATTATGGTAAAGATAAAGAGGGGCAGTTGTTTGTTGCATCGGAATTAAAATCACTGGAAGGTTTCTGTGAGACGATCGAACAGTTTCCTCCGGGACATTACTTGTATAGTAAAACCGGAACAGTTCCGCAGCGCTGGTACGAACGCGATTGGGAAAGTTATGATACAGTAAAAGATAACGAAACTGATATCGCTGTTTTGCGCAAAGGATTGGAAGATGCGGTGCATCGTCAGTTAATGTCAGATGTGCCCTATGGTGTATTGCTTTCTGGAGGTTTGGATTCATCTGTTATTGCTGCTGTAACGAAGAAGTTTGCGTCTAAACGTATTGAGAGTGACGATCAGGAAGATGCTTGGTATCCTCAATTGCATTCATTTGCGGTAGGTTTGAAAGGTGCCCCAGATTTAATTGCGGCAAAAAAAGCTGCTGATCATATTGGCACGATACATCACGAAATTAATTTTACGATCCAGGAGGGGTTGGATGCTATCCGTGATGTAATCTATCACTTGGAAACGTATGACGTTACAACAGTCCGTGCTTCGACACCAATGTATCTATTGGCGCGTGTAATCAAATCGATGGGAATTAAAATGGTATTGTCAGGCGAAGGTTCGGATGAACTTTTTGGTGGGTATCTCTATTTTCATAAAGCACCCAATGCACAGGAATTTCACGAGGAAACTGTACGCAAGCTAAAAAAACTTTATCTATATGATTGTCTTCGCGCAAATAAATCACTCGCGGCTTGGGGGGTTGAGGGACGTGTGCCTTTCTTGGACAAAGAATTCATGGATATTGCCATGCGCATCAACCCTTCCGATAAAATGATCCGTGATGGAAGAATGGAAAAATGGGTGGTACGTAAAGCTTTTGAAGACTATCTGCCCGAGAGCATCGCTTGGCGCCAGAAAGAGCAATTTTCTGATGGTGTAGGCTACAGCTGGATCGATACATTGAAAGAGCAGGCTGAAAGTAAAGTTTCTGATCAGGAATTTGCCGAGGCTTCGACGCGCTTCCCGATAAACACACCGAAAAATAAAGAAGAGTTTTTATATCGGACAATTTTCGAATCACATTTTCCGTCAACAGCAGCAGCACAAACTGTTCCTTCAGTAAAATCTGTTGCATGTAGTACGCCCGAAGCGTTGGCATGGGATGCTTCTTTCCAGAACCTGAACGACCCTTCGGGTAGAGCGGTGGCTTCTGTGCACCAAGAGAGCTACGAAAAATCCAAAGTGGAAGCCGTGTAACTAATCAACCTTCATATCTATATTTTTAGTAAAGCCTGGAAAGTATCTTTTCAGGCTTTTTTTATTCTTTCTTTTGTCATTTCCGAGCCAAATAGAAAGATATCATTGAGCTGCTTGAAAATAATGTGTGTTTTTAAATATTCTTTAGTAATTTTCGGAAACACCAATGAGCGGAAGCTTTGGTTTTTCAAATTAATTACAGTTAACCAGAGTGCTTTCTTTTTTGGAAGATCCGATTGGAGCTAATGGAATGTACGCGAAGTGCATCACGCTTGCGGTGTCTGCTTGTCAACGGATAATTATAAAGTAACTAATAATAACATATGAAAATAGATGCAACGATACCACTCGGAATAAAATCTTTGGGATTAGCACTTCTTTTATGGAGTACTCCTCGGGTTTTTGCTCAGCAAAAGGAAGCGATGGTTTCGTCGATTGTACAGGAAGCAAATGCAAATTCGCAATTGGAAAAGTATGCATTTGAGCTGATCGACATGATTGGTCCTCGCCTTGTTGGGAGTCCGCAAATGCAACAGGCGCACGACTGGGTTGTTAGAAATTATAATTCGCTTGGAGCGCAGGCCCGTAATGAGCCTTATGGCGAATGGCGTTCTTGGGAGCGGGGCACCTCGCAAGTGACGATGACCTATCCGCGCGTAAAGTCTTTGGAAGGTACACAATTGGCTTTCAGTCCGATGACAAAGGGGAAAGGTGTCGAGGCGGAGGTGGTGACTATGCCTTTGTTTCAGTCCCAGTCCGACTTTCAGTCGTGGCTTAGAACAGTCAAAGGGAAAATTGTGCTTATTGGCATGAATCCACTGTCGGGACGTTCAGATGCCAACTGGAAGGAATCTGCTACTGCTCAAGGTTACGAAAAATACCAAACCTTAAAAAACGATCAGCTAAAAATGTGGGAGCGCAGTATGGTCTACACGGGAAGCACTCGTCGGACATTGCCTTTAGTATTGGAAGAAGCCGGTGCAGTTGGTGTCATAGATTCTTACTGGACAGAGTTGCCGGGTATCACGCGTATTTTTGATGCAAAGTCTAAACAGATTCCCGTATTTAATGTGGGATTGGAAGATTATGGTCTGTTACACCGCATGGCAGAACATGGCGTCAAACCTCGGGTGTTGCTTCAGGGAAATTCAAAAGAACTTGGAATATCAAAAACCTATAATAGTATCGCCGAGATCAAAGGTAAAGAAAAGCCCGATGAATATGTTGTACTTTCGGCACATTTAGATTCTTGGGACGGGGCCTCTGGCGCGACAGATAATGCTACCGGTGTGATTACCATGATGGAGGCCGTCCGTATTTTAAGGAAGGTTTATCCGGATAATAAAAGAACAATTTTGGTCGGGAACTGGGGGAGTGAAGAGCAGGGGCTGAACGGTTCTTCCGCATTTGTCGAGGACCATCCTGAGCTTGCAAAAAATATACAGGTGGTGTGGAACCAGGATAATGGAACCGGTCGAATCGTTCGTATCGGGGGCAGTGGTTTTGAAAAATCCTACGAATACATTAGTCGCTGGCTGCACTATCTACCTGAAGATTTTCGCAATGAAATTCAAACGAGTTTTCCCGGTATGCCAGGGACCGGCGGAAGTGATCACTCTTCTTTTGTTCAAAAAGGAATTCCGGCGTTTGGACTTTCCTCGACTTCTTGGGACTATGGTAAAGTGACCTGGCATACCAACCGTGATACTTACGATAAGATAGTATTTGATGAGGTGAAGCAAAATGCCATTATTGTTGCAATTTTGACTTACTTGGCCTGTGAAGAGCCGACATTGGTTGCACGCGACAAAATCACATTACCTATCGATAAAGATGGTAAGCCAGCAGCATGGCCAATGAATCTTCAGTCGAAAAGAACAAGCGGCAATTAGCTATGAAACAACTCATCTTAGTTTATCTATTTCTCGTATGCGGTCTTTTTTCTTTTGGACAGACTTCATTTGTCAATTTAGAAAACTACAGGACCGAGTGGCTGATCCTTCGCGAAAATGATCGATCTTTGGTGGGTATTCGAAGTTTCACATCGAATGCTGTAAAATATTACCTCACGGTAGATCCTACTACACTGCAAACGCGTGTAGTAGGTGATCGATCGGTAATCGTGCGCTATACTGATGCGAATCAGGTTAATAAAAGTTTAAAGGGTTCTGTATATGAAAGCTGTTTTTCCTTCGTTAGAAAAACGGAGAATAACTTACAGGATGCTGGTCTGAATTTTAGCCTTCCTAAAGAAGCGGGTATTAATTTGACAATCGATTTATGCCCTTCACATAAGCCCTTGGATAAAGCTATTTTTGAAGATCTTCTATTGGCGTTTAGGGGTGTCGATGGTACTTTGCCATTGGCTGTTTCTGTTTCGGGTAAATGGATGCTGAATCATGGGGCTGATCTGGAATGGCTAAAGTCGCTGGCAGGAAAGGGTATCAAGATTACCTGGATCAATCATACGTATGACCATGTCTTTAACAATCATCCACTGTCGTCCAATTTTCTGCTTTCTAAAAATACGGATCTAAGGTTTGAAGTGTTGGAAAATGAAAAATTGATGCTGAAGAATGGCCTTATGCCTTCGGTGTTTTTCCGTTGTCCGGGCTTGGTTTCAGATCGCCGAGTTATTGAACACCTGATATCTTATGGTCTCCTTGCCGTTGGATCGGATGCCTGGCTGGCTAAGGGGCAACAGGCGAAGAATGGGAGTATTGTCCTGATTCACGGTAACGGAAACGAGGAGCTTGGGGTACATGACTTTATCAAATTACTCCAGGCAGAATCGGAGGCAATAAAAACGAAGCATTGGACATTGTATAGTTTGTCTGAAGGCTTAGATCAAAATGAGCACTAGCCATTAAATAGCTTATTTTTTACGATCGTTTTACCTTGACGGAGTAAAATAGCATGATAAAAGCTGGGTATATCATTTGACCAGTTTTTAAGTATTAGGATGATTGCAACAATCTCCAGGCGGGTTATTAATCCTATCCAGATTGTTAATTGGAATAGGATGGTGGATTGGCCGCGGAGTAGCAATTCGATTAAAAATGCGAATAAAAAAAGTGTCCAGACCTTGGCCCCGATAGAGTGTGTTGCGATTTCTTTTTTGAACTTGATGAAGCTAATGACGTAGGTTAATGCTTCTGATCCGATCAGGGTCAAGATCAATGCGGCATTATCTTTAAAAAAATCGGGACTGCTCAGGTAGGCTGCCAGGCAGATACAGCAGAAAAATAACAGGTCCACACTAGAATCCCAGCGTCTTAACAAGGCAGTAGCGACACCCAACCTTCGGGCAATGATACCGTCAAAAATATCACTCAGTAATCCGATGATAAGGAAAGAAACAGCATACCAGTTGAAATGATCAATCTGGAGCCAATACAAGAGGATAAGCAACGGTCCTAGAATAAGGCGAAGTAATATCAGGATAAATGGAATGTGTCTTTTCGATAGCAATGTTTACTTGGTTAAAGCAGTGTGTCTAAAGATAGTTATTGTTCGTTAAAATACAAAAAGGCCAATCAGTTGATTAGCCTTTTTGTTGTATTAAAAATCGTGACTCTTCTTGGCTTTTTTTAACTAAGAAGGGTTTTTAAGATGTTGATTAAAATAGTCAGCAATTTTTTCGTACATATGGATACGGTCTTTCCCCATCACATTGTGTTCGTGCGTAGGGTATAGAAAATAATCTACTTGCTTACCGGCTTTAATGCAGGCTTCTAAAAACTCCATGCTATTTTGCTGTACAACAACAGGGTCTTGTGCACCGTGAATAATCAATAGTCTTCCTTTCAGCTGATCGGCTTTATTGAGCAGTGATGTTAATTTATAGCCTTCTGGATTTTCCTTTGGAGTGTCCATGTAACGCTCTCCATACATCACTTCATAAAATTTCCAGTCGATGACTGGACCTCCTGCTACTGCAGCCTTGAAGATCTCGTTGTGGTGCAGCATGAAGGAAGTGGTCATGAATCCACCGAAGCTCCAGCCAAAAATACCCATCCGTTGTTGGTCAACAAAAGATTTTGATTTCAGGAATTCAATTCCTTTCATTTGATCGGCCATTTCATTTTGGCCGAGGTTGCGATGGGTAGCGGTGTAAAAATCCCGACCTCTGTAATTGGTGCCGCGATTGTCCATCGTGAAGACGATATAACCTTGCTGGGCCATATACATGTCGAAGTAGCCTGCTCCGCCTAACCATTTGTTAGACACCAACTGTGAGTGTGATCCGCCATATAAATAGTACATGACCGGGTATTTCTTGGCAGGATCGAAATCGTTGGGGTAAATGATACGTCCTGTCAAAGGGTATTTTCCATCTGCAGAAGTTAATTGTACAAATTCGATTTTAGGATCATTTATTTTCCCCGTAAAAGGGTTTTCGGCATTGACTAAGGTTGTTTCTTTAGCAGATTTGATGTTCTTGATCTGAACTTTATTAGGTGTTTTTAAATTGCTGTATTGATCGTAGATATACTTGCCGTCGTCACTTAAGGCAGCATGGTGCATACCAGATTCATGTGTTAACTGAATCGTCTTACCCGATTTTAGATCAACTTCGAATAATTGGCGATCCAAACCATTATTGGTTACGCCGGTATAACTTACTTTGTTGCCATCGGCCGAGAAGTCGAGCAATGTTTCCATGACGATGTCTTTATAGCCTAACTTTTTAATCAAATTACCGTTGGTATTGTATAGGTAAAGCTGATTGTAACCATCCTTATCAGATTGATAAAGGAATTGATCTGGTTTGTTTGGTAAAAATGTTAACGGGTTTTCAGGCTCAACCCAGGTTGTTGCAGTTTCTTCAAATAATGTTTTGATCAAGGAACCGTTTTCAGCATTGTATTTGTTTACTTTAAGGTCATTTTGTCCGCGGTTAAGGAGTCCGACATAGATGTATTTTCCAGAAGGATCCCAGGTAACCATGGTGAGATACTGCTCTGAATGCTCACCGGTTTGAAGGGTCACTTTTTGTCCAGTGGTGATATTGTAAACCACCAAAGAAACTTCTTCTGATTTTTGCCCTGCCATTGGGTATCTTATCCATTTGATGTCCGCAATTCTGGAGCTCCATTGTGGTAAAGGATAATTGGCTACCATAGTTTCATCTTTACGGTAGTAAAGTAGTTTGTCATTCTGATTATTCCACCACATTCCTTTCTTGATACCAAATTCCTGACGGTGTGTGTAATCGCTTCCATTGACAATCCCTTTATTGCTGTCATCTGTTACAGCAGTAATTTTGCCATTCTTGTCAATAACTTCAATGTTGTTTTCGACTAAGTAAGCGATTTTAGAAAAGTCCGAACTTACTTCACGATTCGCACCTTTGTCGTCATTGCCGATAAAGCTTTCAATAGTTTTTGATTGAATGTTGTAAGTTACGGAGTACGTTTTATCTTTTCCTTCAACCTGAAGTAAGAGCGAATTTCCGTCATGCCATTTATATTCAAAAGGAAACATCCGAAGACTGAATGAGTCGTTTGGGATAGCCGCCTTTAAAGCGGTTTCAAGGTCCGTTTTAGATGCCAGAGTTGTCTCGCTCCAATTGTTTGTCGAGCTTTTCGATAATAGATTCTGGTATGATTTATCGAGATAGGAGATGGTGCTGGATTTAGGGATCCACGACGCACCAACGATCGATGTCGGCGCATAGGTGCGGGGGCCAAAGACTGTTTCTTCTAAATTGAGGTTGCGTTGTGCATAGCTGCCTAAGGAGCTTGCCAACAAGAAGAATAGCGCAATTCTTTTCATTAAGCTGTAATATTTTGTGAAAGTTTATTCTCAACGGCATACGTGAACCCGTTCCAACGGTTATTTTGCGCTTTGCTCTACACACTTCGAACTAAGAGGTCTGCTGCGGGCAAAAGATTAATGCACAAAGAACGTAGTATACTCCGTTTTATTTTAACATTTATAGGGCTAAAATTAGGGAAATAGCCCTATAAAACCTAATACAGAATTGTTGCTTTCGTAACTAAAATTGCTTGCTGCAAACCTCTACTTCTTGCTGGTTTGCTACAATTTACGTAACCATATGTTTCGGAATTGAACCAGATCACCATGATCCTGTAGCATGATCGGGCCTGGACCGTGGCTTACTTGTTTGGGCAGCCCTATATACTCTGTAGTACCCTCGATTTGGGTATTGTTTTGCACTAATACCCCATTATGTAGCACGGTTACAGTTCCTTTACAGATTAATATTCCATCTTTACTGAATTGGGGGGCTTTGTAAATAATATCATACACATGCCATTTGTCTGGCGCAATTACCTGTGCCAGTGGTGGACGCTGCTTGTAAAGACTGCCTGCTCCACCGTTCACATAAGTCGGATTGTTGTTGTTGTCCAGTACCTGAATCTCATATAGCCCTTGTAAAAAAATTCCACTATTGCCTCTTCCTTGACCCTCACCTTTGATAACTTCGGGGCTTTTCCATTCCACATGCAGTTGGAAATCGGTGAAATGTTCGTTTGTTTCAATGGCTCCAGCTCCGGGTTTTACTTCGAGTACATTATTATTCACCGTCCAGTTGGCTTGCCCTTTTTCACCTTTCCATTTACTGAGATCCTTGCCGTTAAAAAGGACAATGGCATCGCTCGGTATGCCATGATCGATTGTTATGGTTGGAGGGACAGGACTGTAATATTCCGTGTCAGTGGGTTTCATATTGGTCTGGGCATGTAGCCCTGTCGCGCCAAATAAGAGTGTTAATGCTATCGCTGAGGATAAAAAAGAGTTCATCTGTTGGGTTTTTGGTAATGGTTAAATATACAAATAATCCCTTTTGTATGGAACAATTTCCTTAGGTTTGTACATGGCAACCATTTTACAGACAGTATCACTAAAAGAAGCACGATTCTATGCACCGATAGGTTATTATGAAGAAGAACAGGTGTTAGGTAACGAATTTTTTGTCTCTATTGACGTATGTTTTCCATTTCTGAATTTGGAGACGGAGAATTTGAAAAATACGCTCAATTACGAGGAACTTTACCAAATTACCGCCAGCGTAATGCGACCTAAACGCAAATTGCTTGAATCTGCTGCGTCAGAAATATTGGATCAGATTCGAAATAGGGTATCCCATGCTGTAACGATCGAAGTCGTCATACGAAAATCAAATCCTCCCTTCGGCGGCGATCTTGCCTGCTCACAAGTCAGTCTTAACTATTTCAAGGATTAAAACCAAACTGGATCAGCCGTATGTCGCCTGAAAGATTTAGTTTTAGCAACCGTTATTTGAATGTCTTAAAAGTATACTATGAATATTTTTGATCTGGTCATTGCTGATAAAGAAAAGATCGCTTTGGAAGCGGTTTTCTTACAGGAAGAAAGTCGTCAGAAGCTTTTGCAGCTCATTAAAGAGCATCGTTATATCAAAGAGCTTGCACAATATGGTCTGCCGGTCAGCAATAAGATTTTACTGCATGGTTATTCTGGCTGTGGAAAAACCACAACGGCCAAAGCCCTGGCAACGGCGCTCGACAAACCCATTTATGTGTTGAATTTAAGCAATCTTATTTCGTCTCGTATTGGGGAGACTTCGCAACACTTGAAACAGGTCTTCGACAAAGCGGGGCGCGAAAAGGCCGTTTTGTTTTTAGACGAATTCGACCAGATTGGCAAGGCACGGATTAGTGAAGAAAAGGATGTGGGTGAAATGCGCCGCCTTGTAACTTCCATTATCCAGCTGATCGATTATTTTCCTGCTGAAGCGGTATTGGTTGCTGCTACGAATCATCCCGAGATTTTGGACACCGCCATCATTCGACGTTTTCAGCTTCGTCTGGCGTTTGAGTTACCGACCAACGGACAGTTAGATGCCTATTATGAAAATCTGTTTATGCCTTTTCCACAGTATGCTGAAGTCGTTCCTCGGCGCTATGGGATTTCTTATGCAGAGGCCAAAGATTATATTTACGATGCCGTCAAATCCTTGTTGATTGCTGCGCTAGAAAATCATGAAATTTAACGTTTTTTTTGAATACCTGTGTCGCTGTGCTTTTCTGTGTGAATGGGGAGCCTAAACCGTCATATCGTGTCTTAATGTAGACAAAATGACATTTATTTTTATTGATAAGTGTCATTTTGTCTCTAAACTAGCTGTGGTACGCAAATTGAATAATTCCTCTCAAATAGTTAGAACAAAAAAGCTTAATAATAAAACAAAAAATTAGGAGGACAAAAAAATGGCATTAATTAAATTCCCATCAAAAAGTTTAAATACTGACGCTGTAAATCCGTTTGTAAACACTGTATTTGATAATTTATTCAATGATAATTTTATTTCAGATCGTTTGGTATCTCGTGTCCCGGCGGTAAATATATCAGAAACCGAGAAATCTTTCAAAGTTGAAATGGCTGCGCCCGGATTGGATAAGTCTGATTTTAAGATCAATGTAGACAAAAATCTGATTACAATTTCGGCAGAGAAAAAGGAGGAAACTGTCAGTGAAGAAAAATTATACAGTAAAAAAGAATTCAATTATTCATCGTTCTCGCGCTCGTTTACTTTGCCGGATACGGTAGACTACAGCAGTATTGAGGCTGCGTATGAAGGAGGGATATTGATTTTGACTGTGGGCAAGAAAGAGGATGCAATTATCGCTAAGCGTTTAATTGAAGTGAAGTAATTGAGAAGAGTTGTACAGCATATCCGCTTTTGAGATGACCGAAAGAACGAGAGAAGAAGAATAAAGGAAAATAGTTTTTAGGTTTAGTTTATGTTTTAATCCCTTGGAACCTGATTTGTGTTCCAAGGGATTTTTTCTTTTGTATCAGTTTGCTGGTATTTTTACTATAGATTATTCTGTTTCCTCATATTTTTCAGCTCGAGGAATTTTGGCGAGAAAGGGCTCTAGTTCTGCTGGTAATTTTGTTAATTTCCGTTTTTGAAGGTCTAACCATGCTCCATCGACATGAACTGTGCAGCAGCGGGTTCCGTCAGAACGAAATACCTGATGCATAAATGAAAACCGGCTATTGTTTTTGTTGTATTTCGTCAATTCCACTCTGACTTGTACATATTCGTCCAGATGGATTTCTTTAAAATATAGGAGTTCTTCTCTGAATAGTATAGGGCCGATATGATATTCGGCAAATTTATCGAGAGAAAATCCCATCTTGTGCAGCATATTACTGCGGGCCTGTGCACAAATATCAGCGTAAGCAGAATGGCGCATATGTCTATTTGCATCGATCTGCGCCCAAATGATCTGACCTTCATAAAATATATTTTCCATAATCTCTAGCGATAAGTCTCTTTTTTAATAACAATTTACATATTTTTAAATAAAGCTGTAACATTTTGCATGTTTGCTATACTTATTACCTAAACTAAATTTAATAAAAAGTCGCTAGGTGAACCCATCGGAAATAGAATTTCTTAGATTAATTGATGAGAATAAAGGTATTCTCGTTAAGGTGAGCCGTATGTATATGGATGATCACGATGGGCGGCAGGACCTGTATCAGGAAATCGTATATCAATTGTGGAAATCCTACGGAACATTTAAGCGGGAGAGTAAATTTTCGACATGGATGTATCGTGTTGCTCTTAATACGGCCATGGTATTCTTAAAAAAGGAAAAGAAGCATCAGATTTACGATGCGTTGGACGAACGGCATGACGCTGCGGATGAAGGTTATGACGCTGATAAAGACGAGCAATTAAAAGTTTTCTATCAGGCAGTACAGGAACTCAATGCAATTGAAAAAGCGCTGATCTTTTTGTTTTTAGAGGGCCAAAGTCATCGGGAAATTGCAGAGAATTTGGGTATATCGGAGGTGAATGCCCGGGTGAAATTGAACCGCACAAAAGAGCGAATTCAACAGATCATTAAAAAATATAACTATGAATTTTGATGAGTTAAAGAAATCTTGGCAGGAACAGCCGACAGATGAAGATTTGCAGAATCCAAATCTCAAGTACTACAAGGAGGTGGGCAATATTATGGGCAAGCTGCGCAAGAACATCAAGCGCGAGTTTATTTCATGGTTGTGTTGTATGTGTTTTCTATTTTTGGTGCCTATATTACCCATTTATAAGATCGAAGGTTATGCAGCATTTGCCTATTATTTTTTTATCGTACAGATATCGTTATCGAGTCTTCTATATTACCGGAGGTTTTTTTACTTGGTAAAAAGTACAAAGCAGATCGAACTGTTAGCCTCTAAAGAACATTTGCTCAAAACGTATTACGATTTAAAGTATGCCGTTGAGACGTATCGTATTGCAGCCTATGTGATGATTCCACAAGCATTGTTTCTTTATCTGATCATGATCGCCCAGAACCGAACGAGTGTATGGTTTGATCGATTATATCACTTCAAGGAGACTTTTGCAGCGGATCCTAATTTTATTGTTTGGATGATCCTCTCGGCAATTGTGTCTATTGTTTTGGTTGTTGGTGTGACGGAAATTATGATTCGTTGCTATTATAGTCGTTACCTCATTCAGATCAAAGAGAAGCTGGATCAATTGGAGACGGAATAAAGACTGTCGGAGCTAAAACAGGTAAGGTTTTTGTTTGGTGTATTGGTAATAGTATTTTAAATCTATATGAAATATCAACGTCGTTTCACAGCTGGCTGTGTTTTTTGGGCATGGATATTTCGTATATTGTTATCGAAATCCAAGGTCCGTTATGTTTAATCCGACAAAGAAGTTACAGCGTAGTTCCCAGATCTTAAGTATATTGGCCAAATATGGTTTTAAAGACGCAATCGCTCGGTTGCCATGGAAAGGGTCTAGAGCGTCGGTAGATCATTCCATTGACGTTGATACAGTCAGTGTATATGCCCGTATACGTATGGCGCTTGAGGAGTTAGGTCCGGCTTTTATCAAGCTTGGACAATCTGCTTCGACTCGGGAGGGGCTGCTGCCGAAAGATTTGGTAGATGAACTTAAACGCCTGGAGGATAATGTTCCGCCTTTTGAAGTGGACATTAAATCTTATCTCGCAGAAGAACTGGCGTTGGATATTGACGCGTATTTTCAGGAGATTGTGGCCGAGCCGTTTGCTGCAGCTTCTATCGCTCAGGTGTACAGAGCAACCTTAATAGATGGTACCCAAACGGTGTTAAAGGTGCGACGCCCGGGTATCGATGAGATGATGCGCAGTGATCTGGCACTCATGCGTGATATTGCCAAAATCCTGACCATGTACAATGATGTACTGGAAAACCTTAATCTATCTTTGATTGTCGAATCTTTCTCCATGACTTTGCAGGAGGAGATGTCTTTGGCGATTGAACGACACAATATTGAGCGGTTCGCTAAAAATTTTAAGGGAAATAAAGATATAAAGGTGCCCAGGGTTTACCCCGAACTATCGTCTGATCGCGTGCTTTGCATGGAGTATCTGGATGGTTTTAAAGTTACGGATGTGGCAGAAATCAAGCGGCGGGGAATGGACGTTCAATCGCTTGTTAAGAATGGGATCAATTTGTATCTCGAACAGGTAATTATCCATGGATTCTTCCATGGCGATCCGCATCCAGGAAATATGATGGTAATGCCAGATGGGCGGATTGCCTTTTTGGATTTTGGAAATATGGGTAAATTATTGGGTATAGACCGTAGGCTGCTGGAAGAGTTTATTCAATCGGCAATATCGGAGGATGCTGTCCGGCTTGCTGACGTGATTGAAGATGTAGCTGTCGTTAGTCATATACCAGACCGCAATCAGTTTGAGCGCTCGCTTTATGAGATTTTCGATATGATCGATAATGTATCACTTGGTGATCTTAGCTTAGATTTATTGTTCAATAAATTATGGAAAATTATTGGCGACAATCGCCTGTATTTTCCGGAGTATATTTATCAGTTGATGCGGGGCATCTCCTTGATGGAGGGGATAGGCCGTCAATTATATCCTGATCTCAACATTATGGAAAGTATTAAGCCTTTTGCGCGACGGATTATGATGGAAAGGCTCTCTCCGCAGGCAATGTTCAAAAAAGGAAAATATAAAGTGGAGTCGTTTGTTCGTGATGTGGAGAAACTACCGGAAGATATGCGTGCGCTAGTACGCTTATTCCGGACAGGAAATTTTACCCTCAACCATCGTTTGATCAGCGCCCGATCTTTCAATACGATCCTAAGAAAAGGGGTCAATCGTATCGTCATTGGCATTATGTTTATGTCGCTCAATTTGCTGGGCGGAATGATCATCGTGGCTCGAGTTGAACCGAAATGGTGGGGAATCCCCGTTTTTGCCTGGATATGCTTAGGTTCGGCTTGGGTTTTTGCAGTCTATTTATTTATTGCCATGATTCGGGCAAAGGACAATGATTAGTCGAATCGAATATAGCGTTTTAGTGAAGAGGACTAGTTAGGCATGTTTCTACAGAATAAGATAGGAAATAACAATATGGAAATTAATCTAAATGGGAAAAAGGCTTTGATTGGAGCGAGTTCAACGGGTATAGGTGCCGGGATTGCTCGAGTGCTTGCCTCTTGTGGCGTATCGGTAACTTTAGCCTCCCGAAATGAGCAAAAGCTACAGCATGCCTGTGAAAGTCTAGACAGGTCTAAAGGGCAGGTACATCAATATTTACTCGTGAATTACAACGATCACGAAGCCTATAAAAAACAGATAGCACATTATTTTGAGTCGAATAACGTCGATATTTTAATCAACAATTCGAATGGGCCCCAAGCAGGAACCATAGCACAAAAGCATCTTGCTGATTATCAGGATGCTTTTGAACTCTTGTTTCAAAATCACTGCTACACGACCGGATGTGCGTTGCCCTATATGCAAGCTAACGGATATGGTCGTATTATTAATGTTTCTTCTTCTACGGTAAAGGAGCCGGTTTCTAACTTGGTATTATCCAATACCATCCGTACGGCATTGGTTAGTTGGAGTAAATCGTTGGCGGAGGATGTTGCCAAAGATGGTGTGACAGTAAACAGCATCTTGACAGGATTATTTGATACTGACCGCATACAGTCGCTAACCAATCTGGATGCACAGCGTTTGGGCATATCCTATGATGACGCGCTGCAAATACGCTTAAAACAGGTTCCGGCACAACGTTTGGGTAAACCGGAGGAATATGGCTATCTTGTCGCTTTCCTTTGCTCAACTTACGCAAGCTATCTTACCGGTGCCAATATTCCGCTGGATGGCGGTCTGCTAAAAGGTCTGTAAAAAATGATGGCTATCTGATATCAAATCGGATAGCCACCAAGTTTGTGTGATTTATTATTTTCCAATTAATTTAACACCAATTCGGTGTTTACAATGATGTCAACATCCGAAGCAACAGCTTCTACACCCGAAGGTAGTTTATCGTTGTATTTTAATCCAAAATCGTGGCGGTTAATTGTTGTTTTGGCCGTGAAGCCTGCACGTGTTTTGCCCCAAGGATCAGTAATGATTCCTCCATTTTGAGTGACCTCGAAAGTTACCTTTTTCGTTACGTCACGGATTGTTAGATCCGCTACCATTACATATTTTCCTTTTACTTTTGCATTTTTAAAACTAACAGACTTCAAGGTCATTTTAGGGAATTTTTCTGCAGCAAAGAAATCGTCAGTTTTCAAGTGGTTGTCTCGGGCAGCGACACGTGTATCGATACTGTTGACATCAATAGAAAAATTGATTTTGGCATTGTTAAAACTTGTACCTGTTGCTGTTTCAACTGTACCTTCTACTTTTGTAAATTCACCATCAACAAAGCTGATACCTAAGTGTTTTACATCAAATCTTGCATTTGTATGCGCTGGGTCTGCAGACCATTTTACTTGTGCTACAGCAACATTAATCATTAATACTGCTCCTGCCAAAACTTGGAAAAATCTATTCATCTTGTTTTCTTTTTATTTAGATAACTGAAATATGTTCAAATTGTTTGTTTGAACAAACTTCTGCAAAGTTGGTATAAACTTGTAAAGAAAAAATTGATGTAGGTCAAGAATTTCGATTCGGCTTTAATAGCTGCCTTTTTAGGCGACTAAGAAACTCTTGTGTGACGCCGAGATAGGAAGCTAATTGCATATTTGAAATCCTAGGGTAGATTTTGGGATACCTCTTGATAAAATCAAGATATCTCTCCTGAGCAGTAAATCCGATACTCGAAATGATACGATGTTGGGATGCGATCTGTGCACGCTGTGCCATTATCCTCGAAAGTTTTTCAAAGATTGGATGATCTTTGTAGAGTTTGTCTTTATCTTTTTTTGACAGGGTAAGCACGACAGCGTTTTCTAGCGCCTGGATGTTTTGTAGTGCCGGCTCCTGATAGTTGAAGCTCGCAATATCACCAATCCACCAATCTTCAATCGCAAATTGTAGGATATGTTCTATCCCGTCGGCAGTGATATAGAATGATTTAAATAGACCGCTCACCACATATGCTTCATGATGGCAAACTTCACCGGCGCGTAGAAAATAGTCTTTTTTCTTTATTTTTTTGACTTGATAACGTGAAACGATGTCATTCAGCTCGTCCTCTGTGACATCAATACGTTGTTTTACAAATTCCCTAAATTGTTCCATTTGGCTGTAAAATACAAAATTTTGTAAAGCTAATTTAACATGCGCTAAGATTCCTGTCAATAGCCAATTCAGATTAGGCGTACGATTACACTGAGATTAGCTTCATGCTCGAATAAAATTTTTGTTAAGATCTACATTTCTGTGTAATATTTATCATGTTAGCCCCTTAATTTAGCTAGTTTCATCATTAATTGGTATATTCTATAGAAATTGAAATATTTTGATTACTAAACTAGCACTGTGTCGCATGAAGTTTGTCGCTCCCAACACGCTCGAAAATGATAATGTCTTATTAAGGATCATGGAACCATCGGATTTCGATGCGCTATATCAAGTTGCCAAGGATCCACTGATCTGGGAACAGCATCCCAATAAAGACCGTTGGAAAGAAGATGTTTTCCGCCAATTTTTTGAGTCTGCTTTAGCAAGCAAATCGGCTTATTTAATCTATGACAAGAAGAATGCTGCATGTATTGGCAGTACACGATACTATGGGCTTGACGAGGTTGGAAGATCAATTTTTGTTGGATTTACGTTTTATGCGCGCGCTTATTGGGGGGTGGGCATTAATCCTTTAGTCAAAGAGATGATGTTTGACTTTGCATTCAATTTTGTAGACAGCATTTTTATGCATGTTGGTGCGGATAATTATCGCTCACAGAAGGCCGTGGAACGCTTGGGGGCACTTAAAGTCGCCGAGCGGATGGTGAGTTTTGTAAATGAACCTGAGAGGAAGAATTTTGAATATGTGCTGGAGAAATCTTCTTGGCTGCGCGCCAAGAGATAAGGTGATTATTATCCCTTGACGCCGCTAAGTATGCTCCCTATAATGACTGCTAATACGATCAATGTAATGATGATATAAAGCTTGTCCTTTTCGATTACAAATCCAAATAGTGAACCAATTACCCGTACAATAGGGGTGCAAATCAGTAAAAGGACTCCAAGCTGTATGACTTGGGGGACATTTCGGCTGAATGCGCCAGTAATGATCCCAGTAATTGTAGTGTTGGCGTTTTCCTCACCGACAAAATCCCTGTAATTTGGTACAGTTTCCTGTCCATGAACAATCAGGTAGAGGATGCCGCCGAGGACGAGAATGGAAGAAGCGATGACAACTCCTGTTCGTAAAATTTGTCCGACGAGTAGCGAGATATCTTTGTCTCCCCAATAATGTTTGGAAAATACGTGTTTCATTTTGATTATTTATTTTCCTTCTTCGTATAGATGAAGGTCCTTACACAATTAATTATGCCATTGTGTAACGTATGTTTTTTAAAATTTATGTTGGAATCCATTGAAAATCATCTCTAAGGCCACGAATGTTATGGCGACAGCGAAAATGATCCGTAAAGTCTTTGGATTCATACGTTTTAGGAGCTTAGATCCTGTAATGGCACCACCTAATACCCCTAAAATTACCGGAAATGCAATACCTGGATCCATATAACCTCTTTGCAGATACACGACAGCAGAAGCTGCTGCGGTAACACCGATCATAAAGTTACTCGTTGTTGTACTGACTTTAAATGGAATTTTCATCATGCTATCCATTGCAAGTACTTTAAGGGATCCGGAACCGATCCCCAATAAACCGGAGATAACACCCGCCACACCCATCAATGAAAAGCCTCCCACAATATTGGTTAGCTTGTAGGGAATTAATTTTCCCTCCACTGGATACGTACTGTTTAGCTTTAGTTTTTCAGCTAAAGGGGAACCTCCAGCGTGTGCGTGCTCATTTTTTTTACGCACAGTCATGGCTGCCGAGAAGATTAGTACAAAACCAAAGATTATGGCGATGGTATTCGTCGGCATATAAATAGCGATAACAGCTCCAATGACCGCCCCAATAGTGGTAGCGATTTCTAAAAACATACCTAGCCGGATATTGGTAATGCCTTCCTTGACATAAGCTGTTGCGGCACCGGAAGAAGTGGCTATGGAAGCAAGCAATGCTGCTCCAATGGCATAACGAATATCAACATGAAAAAAGAGTGTCAATAAAGGTATCACAACGACCCCTCCGCCTAAGCCTGTCAGCGATCCTAATAGCCCTGCTACAAACGCACCTAGGAGAAGGATGATTGTAAACGTGAGAATAGTCATAAATATATTATTTGTTTTGATCCTTACAACACAAATTGTTTTAAGGAAGGTAATTTGTTTCAAAATTAAGGGCTTTTTATCGCTTTTTAAACATAAAAGCCGCAAGAGATACAATTGTTACATCGATACTGCCTCAGCAATTGGCATGTGTTGTGGCCTTGTCGCTTAGTGTAGTATCGATGGCGCTCATTGATCGAAGTAAATTGTATACAAGCTATAGACAACACTATTCGGCTATTGTTTGCTGTATCTTTTCTTTTCTATTGAAGATATCATAGATGATCGGAAAAACCAGCAAGGTCAATATAGTTGCTGAGATTAATCCGCCGATGATCACGATTGCCAGCGGTTTTTGTGATTCCGAACCGATACCGGTAGATAGTGCAGCTGGTAAGAGTCCTATAGAAGCCATCAATGCTGTCATAACCACAGGTCTTGTTCGCGATTTTACACCTTTATAGATCGATTGGTCATTCGGTAGTCCATCTTTCTTATTCTGATGGAATTCTGAAATCAGGATTACTCCATTCTGGATACAAATACCAAATAATGCAATCATTCCTACGCCTGCCGATATCCCAAAATTCATACCTGTAACGTGCAAAGCTATAATTCCACCAATCAGAGCAAAGGGAACGTTGGCTAATACGAGCAAAGAGTCTTTGATATTACCAAACAGAATGAACAGTAAGAAGAAGATAACGACCAGACTGATCGGAACCACCTGAGCTAAACGGTGTGTAGCACGTTGCTGATTTTCAAATTGCCCAGTCCAGCCAATGGAATACCCTTCAGGCAGCTTTATTTTACTGACTTTTTGCTGTGCTTCGGCAATGGTGCTTCCTAAGTCACGGTCACGGATGGAAAATTTGATGCCGATATAGCGTTTGATGTTGTCGCGATAGATAAAAGCAGCACCATTATCTTTTTCAATGGTGGCAATACTTTTAAGTGGAATTAATGTGCCATCACCACAGGGAACCATCAGCTGCGCAATATCTTTTTCTGTTTTCCGGTATTCGGGAGCGTAGCGCAGACGAATATTGAACTTACGTTCGCCATCGTACAAGATGGAGGCTGTTTTTCCTCCGAAGGCCATTTCGAGTACCGCCTGTGCATCGGCGGGCAGAACGTTAAACGCTGCCATACGTGTTCGATCCAATACCACGCTCACTTCGGGCTGGCCAATATTGAGAATAATACCTGGCTCTTTAATTCCTTGTATACCTTTTACTTGTGCATAAACTTCTTTTGCAAGACGGTCTAGAGTCGTTAAGTCGTCGCCAAAAATCTTAATTCCGTTTTCAGCTTTGAAACCAGCAACTGCCTCAGCAACATTATCCGAAATAGGTTGTGAATAGTTGTAGGTAATACCTTGATATTGTTTGAGTTTGTGATCCATCTCATCAATCAGCTGATCCATTGTGATTTTGCGCGTCCATTCTTCTTTGGGTTTTAGCGCTACGGCAAACTGAACAAAACCAAACCCGTTAGGATCTGTACCATCGTTGCTCCGTCCAGTTTGGGAGAGCACACCAGTGACCTCAGGGAAGGTTTCCAACGTACTTTTTAATAGTTTGGTTGTTTTAACCGATTCACGTAAAGAAGTACTCATAGGCATCTCAGCAGTAACCCAAAGGGATCCTTCGTTTAATGTTGGTAAAAATTCTGTTCCTAAAAATTTTGCAGAAAACAAGACTACCGCCAATAAAGTAATTGCGAGGATCATGCTCAGACGTTTGTTTCTAAAGGTGAAACCAAATCCTTTAGCAACGACCCTATTCCAGAATTCCACAAAGGGATTGTGGCGCTCGCGCACATTTTTATTGAGCAGAATATGTGATAAAGCAGGAACGAGCGTTAAGGTAAAAAGCAGCGCTCCCAATAAGGCAAAACCTAGGGTAAAGGCTAGTGGCGCAAACATCTTTCCTTCAACTTTCTGGAAGGAGAATATAGGAATCAATGAGGTAATGATAATCAGTTTGGAAAAAAAGATGGCTTTACCCAATCCCGTTCCTGTCTGTTTGATCCAGCCTGCTTTGGCCATCTTGTTGAATTTTTCCATGCCAAGTTTGTGTGCCTTATGATCCAGCATGACAAATATCCCTTCCACCATAACCACGGCACCGTCGATAATAATACCGAAGTCTACCGCGCCTAAAGAAAGCAGGTTGGCACTCATGCCGGCCAGTTTAAGGCATAGAAAGGCAAAAAGTAAGGCGAGAGGTATGATTATGGAAACGATAACCGTGGTGCGCCAGTCTGCCATAAAGAGCAGTACCATCAAGGTGACAAGCACAATACCTTCGATCAAGTTATGCATAACGGTATGTGTTGTAAAATCCATGAGGTTGTCACGGTCATAGAAAGTTTGCATCTTGACGTCTTTGGGGAGGATTTTGTTGTTAAGCTCATCTATTTTCGCTTTTACAGCAGTCAATACCTCTCTTGGATTTTCACCTTTGCGCATTACGATGGTTCCTGCTACTACATCATCATTCTTACCAAAACCGGCTTGGCCGACGCGAGGCATCGCGCTTTCTTTCACTTCAGCCACATTCTTGACGAATACAGGATTTCCCTTTTGATTTATTACGGTGATGTTTTCGATATCATTGATTGAGTTGACTAGACCAATACCTCGTACAACGTAGGATTGACCGCTTTTTTCGATAACATCTCCACCCACATTCAGGTTACTTTTGCTCACGGCATCAAATACCTGTAAAGGTGTCAGGTTAAATTTGTCGAGCTTTATGGGGTCTGTACTGATTTCGTAAACCAAATCTTGTCCGCCAAAAACATTGATATCGGCTACACCGGGGACACCCCGCAGCGCCCGGTCAATGACCCATGTCTGTAAAGTAAGAAGGTCGCGTGAATTGCGTTGATCGCTGTGTAATGTATAGCGGAAAATTTCTCCAGTAGGACCGTAAGGGGGCTGTACATCCGGATCGACATCGTCTGGTAGGCTCACGGATCGCAGGAGGTTATTGACTTGGTTGCGGGCAAAAGTATCGTCGACACCATCATCAAAGATGATTTTGACAATGGAGAGGCCAAACATGGTCGTGCTACGTATACTCGTTTTCTTTTGTACCGGGCTCATGCCCAATTCAATCGGTGTAGTCACAAAACGTTCGACTTCCTCTGCACTCCGACCATTCCATTGGGTAATGATGGTTATCTGTGTATTGGTAACATCCGGAAATGCCTCAATGGGCATACTTTTAAAACTGATAAAACCAGAAATAGCCAAGATAGCCACCCAAATAAAGGTAAAGGCTTTATTTTTTATGGAAAAGGCAATGATATTCTTAATGAATTTGTTCATTCGTGTAAATGCTAAGGCAGATTAATTATTCAGTGCTCTATAGATCAAAAGTTTATTGTTTACAACAACTTTCTCTCCTTCCTGTAGTCCCGTAGACATATAGGTTGTTTCTTCGTTTTGCTTTATCGGCAGGATTTCACGAATCTTGATGTCATTTGGAGATTTGTAAACCAATACGAAATATTTGTTTTGATCAAAAATGACTGCGTCCGAAGGAACAGCTAGCGCCTGGGTGTTGGATCGATGTGCTACTTTAATGGTGGCCTTACTTTCTGGAATAAGTAGTCCATCTTTATTGTCGAGTACCACACGGGCCTGCATAGCATTGGTCTGTGGGTCGATAATCTTAAAAATTTTGTCGATACTACCTTGAAATTTTTTGTCCGGGTAACTCAGCGTTGACACCACGGCAGGCATGCCCATACTAATCTTTTCAATATCTGTTTCGTTGACATTCAGGATGGCCCATACATCTTTTGTATTGGCCACATCGAAGATGTTGTCGCTTCGGTCACTCCGCAGTTGCATATCCTTGTTGATATTTTTTTGTACGATGTATCCATCGATTGGCGATACCACCGAATATATATTGCCGCGTCGGACATTATAGATCTGACTGACTGCTTCAGAGCGGCGGAGCTGCTCTTTGGCTTTCGTTAACTGTCCTTTTGCTTCCAGCATGTCCTTATCTGTACTCAGTTTACCTGTATACATGTCTTCCGCTACACGGTAGTTTTTTTCGGCAAGCAATACATCTGTTTTGGCATCCGAAAGATCTTTCTGTATGCCCGCAACTTCTGTACTTCTGATTGTGGCCAATACCTGACCTTTGTGTACATAATCGCCCAAGGACGCATTCACGGATACCACATTACCGCCAACGAGAGGGAAGATATCGATGTAATTGTTCTGATCAGCAGATATTTTACCAAAGAAATTGAGTTCTTCGCTCACATTTTCTTTTTTAACCGTTGCAAAACTGGTCGATTTTAGCATCGTCTCACTCATTTCGAAACCTTTGCCAACGGCTGTATTATCCGTTTCTTTATGATTTTTGCAAGAGTAGAGTAGCACTACAGCCACTGTGGCTATGAGAAGTTGTTTATTTGACATGAGTTGAGTTGAATATAGATGTTTGCGCCAGGTAGTTTAATTGTTCGGCATTGAGAATAATTTCCTTTTTCATATCATATAGCTTCAGCATGGATATACGGTAGCTATCCATAAAATCAGTGAATTCCACGAGGGAGATGTTACCTTTTCTGAAATTGTTAAATACGCCATCATAGACCACTGCAATGTCGTGGAGGTCGTCAGGTGTAATGGTAAAATACTGATTGTATTGGTTTTCCCAGGACAGGTAATTGGAACGGATCTGTGATTCGAGCTGCTGCCGTTGGACTTCAATATTTTTCTTTGCTTCTTCTTCGGCGTATTTTGCTTTGATTACATTTCCTTTATTTTGTTTCCATAGCGGGAGTGGAATTGCTGCCGTTAAGTTAATTTCATTGCGAAAAGCACCTGAATTTTGACTATAGGCAAGCCCAAGATTGATGTCAGGCGTATTTAACGATTGTTGCCATGTTGTAAATAACTGTGCGCTTTCCGAGGTTTTTAATGCAAATTGATAATCAGCATTGTTTTCCAACGCCAATTGGAAGATTTTTTCCAAAGGCATTGTTGGTTTTATGGCAAGTTCCTGATCTGCTTCTTGATCGGTTAGGTTCGGTAGTACGTCTTCCTGACTGGAGATGAGTACACGTAATTGTTGTTGTAAGTTAATGCTATTGTTGATCGCAGTTGTTTTTTCATTATTGAGATCGATAGCCATTGTTTGAAGGCGAACTTGATCTTTTAATGAAATGTTTCCTTTCTTACCTTGTTCTTTGTATGCCGTTAGTAGACTATTTAGATAGTCAAGCTGAATGTTGATATCTGCCAATTTATGCTGTTCAAAGTAAAGGGAATAGAAAGTTGTACGGAGTTGTGCGCGAAGACTGGCCAGCAGTTGACTGAATTGTAGTTTGGCAAGTTCGACATTCGATTTGGCGAATTCTACTTGATTTTTCTTTTTTCCACCGAGATAGATCAATTGGGATATACTGGCTTCTTTAGAAGGACCGACGTGGAATACCTTTTTATTCTGTGGATCATAGGCGTTAACATTCATTTCCAGCTGTGGCAGCTCCCATATTTTAGCTTGTATGACGTCTGCCTCGGCCTGACTGATGTCATATTGTTGGGCAAGTAGAGAAAGATTGCTCTGTACAAATGCTGCTTCGCATTCTCGAAGCGTCATTTGTTGTCCGGCGATATCGCCTTGCTTTTTTATAAGTGTACTTTCATCCATACGCACATAATCTGTTCGCGGCGGTCTCTGCTGGGCAAATGCTATACCATTGAAAAGCAATAAAAATAAGAGAGGTGTCTTTGTCATTTGTTTCAAAACTGATGAAACAAAATAACTGGTCGAAAATTAAAGACGCCTTAAGAAATGCTTAAAAAAAGCTTAAAAAGGAAGTTTCTATCGATACTGTTTTTACTCGGGAGCTTGTAATTTAAATAGTAATACGAAGGTATGCTTGCCATGCTTTTTATTGGCTTGGTATTCAATTGTCGCATGATGCGATTGCATGATGCGCTGAACAATGCGCAGCCCCAATCCAGATCCTGTTGTCTCACTAGCATTTTCTCCGCGGCTGAATGCATCAAAAATTCGCTTTTGGTCGCTGGTACTCAAGGCGGGCCCCGTATTACTAACAAGCACTTTTAGTTCTTGTGCTGATTCTATCAATGTGACTTTTACCTCCCTGTTGTCTGAATAGAGCGCAGCATTCTTAAATAAATTTACAAAAGCGATTTCAATCAATTGAGCGGAACAAAAAATGCTGAGTTTGGGGTCTTCAGTTCCGCTAATTGAAAAATCCAGTTGAAGGTCGGGGAATACTTTGGCTACTTTTTCATAGGCCATAAATATAATTTCATCGATTCGCTCTTCTTTATACGTCATTTTTAAACGTTCCGAATCAAATTTTGAAAGAAGCATCAGCGAATCTGTGACTTCTGAGAGGTGCAATGTTTCTTTGGATATGTTGCGTAATACCTGCCTCACCTCTTCACTTAACTGGTTCTGATGGTACAGGTTTTCAAGTTGAAAAGACATTCGTGCAAGTGGTGTTCGTAATTCGTGGGAAGCGCTGGAATTAAATTCTTTCTGCGATTCGAAAGCAGTAGAAAGTCGTAATAACATCGTGTTAAATGCTCGGGTTAGTACAGTGATTTCGTCGGTATTTCCTGTGTACTCAACAGGTTTAGTGAGTCTGCTGGCATTAATCTGCGTAATATTGTCTTTTAATTTATCGAGCGGGACCAACAGCCGTTGGATCAGATTATAGCTGAATACCCACACTAAAGCCGCACTCAGGATAAATAGTATCGTGAGGACAAGCGCTAGATGGTCCATTTTTTCATTTCCGGAATAATCCTGTGCTTTTACGATAATATAGTAGGGGGATCCATTAATGCGATAATATTTGGCAAATGTCTCATATTGGTCTTGGTTGTAGAAGATCTGCTTTTCATGATCGAGCCGATTAACAATTGACGCGCTCCAGGTAACGGTTTGGTCCTTGACAGTGCTAAAGACCAATTGTTTGTTTTTGTCGAGAATGATAACATCTTCGTAGAATAAACCATCTTCATCGTCGTGAAAGTAATTTTTATAGGACTGTCTATTGAAATAGGGGTTGCTGGCGATGTAATGAGATATATTATCCAATTTATCGATCAGCCGCTGGCGGAATTGATCTTTACGAAAGTCGAAACTAGCATAATAGATAATTAACATTGCTACTCCAAAAAGGACGGAAAATGCGATGCTGAAACTAATGGCTATTTTCTTCTTCAAATTCATTTGTCTGCCGATAGAAAATAGCCAAATCCAGGTCGTGTATGGATAAGTTTATTCGGATGATTCTTATCAATTTTCTTGCGTAAAAAGTTGATGTATACTTCTATTGTATTCTGTGTTGTCTGAAATTGATTCTGCCACACTTCTTCGGAAATATGCTGCTTTGATAACGTTCGGCCCTTTGCCTGTGCTAAGATAAGTAACAGCTGAAATTCCTTTTGAGTGAGATTAATCTCTTCATTGGCACGTAGTACGCGAGCTTCATCTGGATAAATAACCAGATCATCTATGATTAAGGTTTTTGTATCACTGCTGTCACTGTGTTGTTGCCTGCGTAACAGGGAATAGATTCGCATTAAAAGTTCATCTAAAACGAATGGTTTGACCAGGTAATCGTCGGCTGCCCGAAGAAACGCTTCTTTCTTGTCGTCTATATCATCATAAGCTGAAAGGATAATAATTGGTGTAAAAGCATCATGGCGTCTTATTTTTTTACAGATTTCCAAGCCATTGATTTTTGGAACGTTAATATCCAATAGAAAAAAACCATATTTCTTTTGGTGCGTTTTGGCCAAAAATTCAATTCCATCAAAGGCTTGATCGCAGGAAAAGCCTTGGTTTAATAAAAACGATCGAATCTCCTTCGAGAGTACCTTGTCGTCTTCGAGTAGCAAAATATCTACCATACGTCCATCTATTGTCTTTCGTAAAAATAAACAAATTTTTGCCATCCTATCAAAAAGATATTTCATGATACCTCCATTTAGTAACATAAGAATTACACGAAGAAATATGAAAGGAAAGGAAATCTAAGTAGATTCAATTCGAAATTATAAATAAGTATTATGGAAAGCAGAAGAGAGTTCCTGAGAAAAACTTTGCTATTTTCGGGAGCAGCAGGTATTGCCAGTTTTATGCCTCGTTCAATCCAAAGAGCCTTTGCGATAGATCCTGAGATGGGAAGTACTTTTTTGGATGCCGAGCATATCGTTATCCTTATGCAGGAAAATCGGTCTTTCGATCATACGCTTGGGACGCTTTCAGGAGTTCGTGGTTTCAATGATCCACGGTCAATCCGCTTACCGAACGGTTTGCCCGTATGGTATCAAACGGATAAGAATGGAAAGATCTATGCACCCTTTCGATTAAATCTAACAGAGAGTAAAGTAACTTGGATGGGTTCTCTTCCGCACAGTAGGGCGAGCCAAGTGGATGCCTTTAACCACGGACGCTACGATCAGTGGCTGTTGTCCAAGCAGTCGGGCAATAAGGAATATGCGACTATGCCGTTAACATTGGGGTATTTTACTCGTGAGGATCTACCTTTTCATTATGCTTTGGCGGATGCATTTACCGTGTGTGATCAGAATTTCTGTTCAGGCATGACAAGCACCACGCCGAACCGTTCCTTTTTTTGGACGGGGAAGATTACAGAAATGAAAGATGGCTTGCAAAAGGCAAATATTAGGAACGACGATTTTGCGTACGGTAAAATGACTTGGGAAACTTTCCCGGAATTGCTTGAGAAGGATGGAATTACCTGGCGTTTTTATCAAAATGAGACAAGTTGTGGCGGAGGATTTGCTGGGAAAGAAAGGGCATGGTTGTCAAATTTCGGATGTAATTTACTAGAGTTCTTTCAGGCTTATCACGTTAAATTTAAGGAAAGCTATATCAGAAATCTGGAAAAACAGGTGCGTGATTTACCCGTGCAGATTTCGAACTTGGAAGAAAAGTCTGCTGGCTCTGAGGAACAAGCCGAAAAAATCCGTGCTGATATCCGTAAAAAAAGCGAGGTATTGGAGCGAGCTGAGAAGGAACTCAAAGCATATAATCCGGACAATTATAAAGCGTTAGGTGATTTTGTTAAATCATTGAATGAAAGAGCTTTTACGGTAAACAAGGGCGACAATAATTACAGGTCGCTTGATACCTTGCATTTTAAGTGGAAAGGAAAAAAGGGTACGCTGGAAGTTCCGAAAGGGGACGTTCTTTATCAATTCAGGAAGGATGTTGATACCGGTAGATTGCCAGCCGTATCCTGGCTGGCTGGTCCGCAAAATTTTTCGGATCATCCGAGTGCTCCCTGGTACGGAGCTTGGTATGTATCCGAAGTTTTGGAAATTTTAACGAAAAAACCTGAAATCTGGAAAAAAACAATTTTTATCATTACTTATGATGAAAACGATGGTTATTATGATCACGTAAAGCCATTTGTTGTTCCTGATTTGACTAAAAAAGACACCGGGGCATGCTCTGCTGGTATTGATACGGAGGTGGAAATGGTACGTTTAGAAAATGAGCTGAAGCAGGGGATTGCTAAAAAGCAAGCGCGTGAAGGAGCTGTGGGCTTAGGTTTTCGTGTGCCCATGTATATTGTTTCGCCCTGGTCGCGGGGAGGTAAGGTGTGTTCTCAGGTATTTGATCATACATCTACTTTGCAGTTTTTGGAATACTTTTTCAATAAAAAGCTGAACAAGAATATGCATTTGGAAAACATCAGTGCATGGCGTCGAACGATCTGTGGTAATTTGACTGCAGCCTTTACACCTTTTACAGAGCAAAAAGAACAGATCACTTTCCTAGACCGCAATCAGCACATTGAAACGATCTATAAGGCACAATTTAAGGATAATCCGCGAGCTTTTGTGGCAGTCAATGATCGTGAACTTGCGAAGAGAAAGGTCTGGATCCCAGAATTTGACCGTATACAGGAGCGTGGGATTCGTAAATCCTTAAATTTGCCTTATGCGCATGAAGCAGTTGGCTATGTGGAAGATGGACAGTTTTGTCTCGTGATGACTGTAGACAACAAGCTGTTTGGAAAAAGAACTGCAGGCACGGCTTTCAATGTGTATAGCCCGCTGGCCTATCGTGATGACCAAGGACAAAGCGAAACCTATCGTAACTGGAATTTTGCGGTGAAGGCCGGTGATCGTTTGGAATACCAATGGGACCTAGCAAAGTTTGAAGGAGATCGTTATGCTTTCGAACTGCATGGACCAAATGGTTTTTATCGTAAATTTTCCGGGGAGAAGGGGACAGCAGCAATACAAGCCGCGGTAGCTCCGGAGCTTAAGGCCCTGACACAGGTAGCTACAGGAAAATTACAGCTGAAACTAAAGAACAATAGTGACCAGCGCGTAACAATAGCTGTTGAAACCCTCAACTATAAAAAATATGCCACAACAAAAGAAATCGCCCCGGCCGAGGAAGTTATATTGATCCTGGATAATGAAAAACAAGGTAATTGGTATGATATTGCTATAAAGCTTAATGGAGACAATAATCCAATTATTCAGCTCGCCGGGCGCTTGGAAACAGGGACAGAAAGTACAACTGATCCCTTATTAGCATAAATTATTCTTTCTTCTGCTGCTTAGCGATGTTGCGGAGAACTGTATGTTTGGGTCTTGACCATTTGGGTCTTTCTCCAAGATCGTGATAAATTGCCATTTCTTTTGCGATGGTTTCGGGCTGATTTTTTTTCTCAAACGGCTGCTGTGTAACCAGACCTAATGCTTTAAATAGGTCGAGGTCTTCGTTGCCGTCGGGATTGGGTGTGGTGAGTAGTTTATCGCCCGAGAAAATCGAATTGGCTCCTGCGAAAAAGCACAAAGCTTGTCCCTCCTTACTCATATAGGTGCGCCCTGCCGATAGGCGGACTTGGGTTTTGGGCAATAAAATGCGCGCCGTAGCAACCATGCGTACCATTTCCCAGATGGATGCGGTTTCCATTGCCTCCATTGGTGTACCCATTACAGGCACTAATGCATTGATCGGCACCGATTCGGGCTGCGGAATGAGTGACGCCAGCGTAATCAACATTTTGGCACGATCTGCAATAGTTTCGCCCATTCCAATGATGCCGCCACTACAGACTGTGATATTTGTTTTGCGGACATTTTCGATCGTTTTTAAGCGATCATCGTAACTTCTGGTCGAGATAATTTCTTGATAGTAATCGGAAGAAGAATCGAGATTGTGGTTGTAGGCATACAATCCAGCTTCAGACAAACGTTGTGCCTGGTTTTCGGTCAACATTCCGAGCGTACAACAGACTTCCATGTCAAGTTTGTTTAGGGTACGAACCATATCAAGTACACGGTCAAACTCATGACCATCCTTCACATTGCGCCAGGCGGCTCCCATGCAGATCCGTGAACTACCACGAGCCTTGGCAGCCAAGGCTTGCTCTTTGACCTGATCAACGCTCATCAAGCTCTCTGCCTTAACATGTGTATGGTAACGTGCGGCTTGGGGACAGTAAGCGCAGTCTTCGGGACATCCACCTGTTTTTATTGAAATCAATGTGGATACCTGCACTTTATTGGGGTCATGATATTTTCTATGTGTTGTTGCAGCTTCATATAGAAGCTCCATCAACGGTTTGTTGTATAGCGCGACAACTTCTTCTTGCGTCCATTTTCGTTTTGATTCCATGTTATCCATAAGTTTTGTTATAAAATCGGGTCTAATTCCTTTAGTCATGTTGCGACATCCTATTTAAAGATGTTTTTTTATCTTGGTTACAAAGATTATAGATTAAATTTTAACTTTGATAGTCCGAAATAAACATAATGAGTAGTCCGGTTGTTATAGCTTTTCATTCTATTATTAAGATTGACCGTCGCAAGGATGACGCTGTCTATCTACAGATCGTGTATCAGTTTATCAATGCAGTTAAACGGAATCTTTTAGAGGATGGAGATTTGTTGCCTGGAAGCCGAAAGATTGCAGATGAATTGAAAGTGCACCGAAAAACTATCGTAGCCGCATTTGCTGAATTGCAGGAGCAGGGCTGGGTGGACATTGTACCCAATCGAGGTACTTTTGTGAAAAATCCCGAACGTATCGACGCTTCGACATCGACCATGGGTGCCTTTAGGCAGCCACCTAGTTTTGCACCTTATTCTTTCCGAAAGGAGCTGATATTGGATATGCCTAAGTTAGAAGCTTCAGAGAAGTATTATTTTACGGATGGCACACCAGATTACAGTATTATTAGTGCTGAGGAACTGGTACGTTTTTACGCATCAATGGTTAAACGCAAAAAGAAAAGTGATGACTTTCCAACCACTACGGAGGGGAATCTGTTTTTTAGGGATCAGTTAAGTTATTATTTGAACTTGACTAGGGGATTTCATCTTTCCCGGAACTTCTTGTTGCCAATTGCCAGCCGTGAGCAAATCTTTTCCATTTTATCCCGATTATTAATTCGGCGTGACGACGTTGTGCTGGTGGAGAATTTAAGTTATTTTCTTCCCAATATGATACTTAGTCAAGCAGGAGCCAAACTGAAAACCGTTCCGGTAGATGCGGATGGTATGATTATAGATAGGATCGGCGATCAATTTAAGCCCGGCGAGATCAGATGTGTTTATCTCAACTCCAGATGTCAGTATCCAACGACGGTTAACCTTTCCGAAAAACGGAAAATTCAATTGTTACAACTGGCCGAGCAGTACGATTTTATCATTATTGAGGATGATGTAGATTTCGAGTCATCCTTTTTTAAAACAAAAGGGGAATCGCTTTTTCGGAAAAATGCAGGCAACCGGGTGATTTATACCGGTGCTTTCGGAAGTTTCTTTGCTCCAGGTTTCCAAATGAATTTTTTGATCGCGCCTCAGGATCTGCTAGATGAAGGTAAAAAATATCTGAATATCTTCGGGAAGCCGAATTTTATGATTGAGAAAACATTGGGTGAAATTATCCATCAGGGTGATATCTTTCGTTATCAGCGTAAATTTCAGAAAGTTATTGCAGAGCGCAAAGAGTTGTTTGGAGTGTTGTTGCGGCGTTATTTTGAAGATGAAGTTACTTTCACAGTTCCAGAGGCTGGACTGGCTTTTTGGGTACAGTTCAAATCTGTTTTTTCGTTGACTGTTTTACAAGAAAAGGCGCGAGGCAGGGGATTATTAATCCCAAGCAATTGTCTATATCAAAATAGGATGGTTACTGCATTGCGATTGGGTTTTGCTCATTTAGACGAGCAGCGTATGTCGGATGCAATTTATTTGTTAAGGTCGGCCTATGGTGACTTGATGGACACTAACTCATGAAATTTACAAAAAATGTGTGCAGCCAATGTTTACTTTTGATGGCCTTTTAGCTGGTATACTCCAGTCTGGATAAGCACGAAATTCGCGTTTGCTTATTCGGCAGTCATTTTGAGGATGTAAAGAAAAAGCCCAGCAAAGAATGTCTGGGCTTTGAGATTATATAAGGGGAATAATACTTGCTTAAAAAGTGAAGACCTAGTCTTCATCGGTGATAATATCATCACCATCCAATTCGAAGCCTTCTCCAAGGAAGGTACGTTCTAGTTCGAATAAATCTGAATCTTTAATCATTTTATTTTATTTTGATATTCAAATTTATCACCCTTATTTAAGCTTATCATCAATATAAAATGAAGTTTTTGTTAAGGTTTATTATATTTTTTTGAGCACGACATCCAATTTTTCTGCCTGGATAATTCTGCTGAAAAACTCTTTTAAATCAAAGTATTCTTCAGGCATAAACAAAGGTTTGTTTAATTGGGTAGCAGATTCGATCACTAAAACATCGGGGGCCGCATTGTTGATTTTGAAGATATATCTTGCCGCGCGTTCTGGAAGAGCCATACTGATGTTTTTTAACTTATCTGCTATGGAGTAGGAATACCCTTTTGGCAGTTTTATTTCCATATAACTTTCTTCTTGGATTAAAGAACCAAAGTCAATTGGGTAATTTCTCTCTGTTAGATTGAAAGGATTTTTAGACATTTTGGTATCAATATAAGGATTGAATAGAAGTTGATCATTTTGCAAGGTTGCAAAATTTTTAATCTCAATTTCAAACTCCTCAGTTAATGGTTTATCAAGTGACTCCCGATTAGATACTTTAAAACTGTTGATTTTGATGCGATTGTTTTCTTCGTCTATTTTTTCATAGAATTCTTCTTCAGAATTGCTTCCTTGAAGACGCTCTCGCATTTTGGACGCACCATAACCATTCCGTGATGTTATCCATTTTCCTTTTAGTTCACCATTTTCAGATAGTTCGCCGTAGAAAAAGTTGCTGTAGGTGGAAGGAAGGTTTGCATCGAGTTTTACCCAGTCGGATTCACCTTCAAGGGGAATCGATCTTCCATGGTAGTTGACACATTTCATCGGAATATTTCCGAACATTTCATAGGGAGAGGTGGCATCCAGCAGGTAGTAATTTTCACCTATTTTTACTTGTGCAATCACATGGTTGAACTCCGATATTGCGGGGGCATAAAGTCCGGCATATCCATTGTCGCGCGTAGATAAGATCACAGGATTGGCCTCTAGTTTCGCGTATCGTAAAGCATTGACAAGTCCGAGGTTGATATCCGCACTATTGCCTGTTCTCTTTTCAATGGCTTCTTTAATGTTTTTTGCATAAATTGAATGTTGATTGTTCCATTTTATTTGTTTTTGAAAATAGGAATACAATCGTGCCGCTTTTTCTAGGTCATCTTGTGCATTTTGTAATATAGGGTCGATAAAATCTTTCAATGCACCTTTTCGCTTTACCTGCCCACCAAAGCTTTCACTTTGTACCAGTTTATCTCTGACATTTTCCCAAGTGAGCGAGAAGTCTTTTGTTGTTCCCATTGGAACACTGTATCGGCCGAGTTCGAAGAAAATAATTGATCTAAAGTTTTTGGAAGAAGTCATATAATCTTCGGCATGGAAAGCTGGAATATTTTCCATGGTATAGATGGTTTTACTTCCTAAGATTTCCCCAACTTCAGAATATAGACCTGTATTGTAATTTTCTACTTTTCTGTTACTGACGGCCAGCCCGCCTTTTAGATTGGCTTTGTAATGACAGATTTCTGGAATGCGAGTAACGTATTGACTATAAAGTTTCGGAAGGTCTTCCTGAAATTCCCAAGAATTTAGGTTAAAGATGAATGGAGACTCCGTACGATAGCGGTATTCAATAATTGTACCTTCTTGAACCTGTGGAATAGCTGCTTTCGTTATTGCATAGTTTTCTGAGGAGTTTTCGTAAAATATATTTGCTTTGGTCATCTCTGTTTCTACAATTTTGTCACCAACAAGATGATAGGATGATCCCTTGATGTCCATAAGAACTTCCCGTTCATTTCCACTTTTGTATAATGGAATGCTGAAGTTTGCATAATTATAGGCTTCCTTGTTTAAGATTTTAATGCGTACATGTTTGAAAAACTCAACAACTAGACCCTTATTCTTGTTGTAGTTGACTTCTGCAGAGCCATATTCACGTAAGACAAAGGCATTTGCGGCCGTGTCTATTTTGTCCATAGTAATGGCAAAATCCTCCTTTTTTATTTTACCGAATGAAAAATCTTGTGCTTGTACGTATAAACAGCTAAGCACGAGCAGGCCAGTTAAAAAACTTTTCATAAAAAATGACTGTATGGTTAATAATTATAGCGCTAAAGTAGGAAATAATTTTAAATCAAAATCACTTTGTTGATTAATTTGGTGTAAAAATTAATGCATTGATCAGTTTAGACTGTTTTTGTGTTTAGGAAATAAGTTCTACGTATTTACATCGTGAATTCGAAGGTTAATGTAACATATCGGTAATCTTCTCCATTCCATTTGGGACCTGAGAGTATAATTTCCTTGGCTTTGGCATCAAGGTACTCGTTTGCACTTTGGAGAATACTGATATTCGTTGGAAATCCACCCTTATCAATATAGAAGCTTATGCGTACGGTGCCTTCATAACGGCTTTTGGCTGTTTTTTTCTTGATATAATTGTTGAATGATCTCCAGCCCCATACGGGTTCAGCACTTTTTGATTTGCGTGAAGACATCGTGGTGACGACAACTTCATCCAGCGAATTGCTGGAGGGCTGCAATCTGATTGTGGTATTTTTACTGCGGCGCATATTCACGGCGACGGTATTGTAACCTAGGGCCACGATGTCGACGAGTGAATCCACCGAGCTTGGTTGGATGGTCGCCTGTCCCTGCGCATCAGTGTTGGTTGCCAATTTACTATTGGGTTGAATGATGGTGACCCCTGAAAGAGGTAAGCCCGTTTCTTTGTCGCGAACGGTGAGTTGAAGGGGTATACCGCCTTGTTGTACTGACGAAATCCCCGCAGCTTTGCCAGCAAGTGTACTGTTTAAACTTGAGTTTCCTCGCATCATCATCGTTTGAGAGGCCTCTTTTTTCTTTGCTATGGGTGTATAGCTAATCACGGTCGCACTGTCTTGAGGTCTTAATCCAAATACAGGGCGATCACTATTAAGACGTCCTTCCATTTCTTCCAGTGATTTTACACGTAGGGAGGGTTCGCGCGATAAAATCGTGACCTCCTCTTGTGGATGTTGTTCACGAAAACGGGGGCTGTTGTTATCTGCCAATTGTGGCGAACGATCTTGCGGTTCGATATTTGACTTGATATCATCTGTGGCCGTGGTAGAATCCTCTCCCATAACCGTTGTTTTTGGCTTATCCTGAGTAACGTTTACGTCAGCAGTACGTTTTGTCTCAGATCTATTTTTTTCCTGCTGCCAGAAAAGTACAAGACATACCCCCAAAACGATTACTGTAGAAGCGGCGATGGCTAGTCTTTTCCAGTCCAATATTTTAATTTTAGCAACCTTATCCCTTTTTGCACGTTGGCTAATCTGCTGATTGATTGCTGCAATTACGGTTTTATTTTGATCCATCTCTATACCCATCAGCATATCCGCCAACATGGGGTCACGCTGTGCCTCACGCTCAAGCGCGTACATCTCCGTAGGAGATAGTTCACCGTTGACGTATTTCTTTAAGTATGCTATGTCGTAATTACTGTTGCTCATTCCAAGCCTCCATGCAATTTTTTAAATTCCGTTTCCCATTTTGGATATAACTCTTTACTTCATTCAAGCTATAACCGGTAGATTCACTGATCTCTTTGTAACATTTTTCCTCTAAAAAGAAAAGTCTGACCGACTGTTGCTGTTTTTCTGGCAATTTGTCCAGACAGCCTTCCATGGCCGTTAACTGCTCTTCTTTTTCATCATATTGTTCATACTGATGCAGGTCTCCCGGAAATTTCACAAATTCATCCAAAGAAACTTGAGATTTGTTTTTTTGAGACCTCAAATACATCAGACAATGGTTTTTGCTTAATACATAGAGCCATCTTTGAAAATCTTTGATTTCCTGCTTGTTGACTTTATATATTAATTCCTCAAAGATATTCATGACCGCATCTTTACTCAATTCGGAATCTTGGAGATACCTTAAGCAAACATAATATACCATTTCGGTATGTCGCTGGTATAGATCGCCCAATACCTGGAGATCCATAGACTCCTGATAGCGCAACAAGAGCTCATGGTCTTGTGGTGTATCTATTTTTGACGACTTGAATGCGGACATTATATAGTCTAAAAGTATTTTTTTTTTCTGGTTTATGGAAATTTAATATTTCGTGCATCCCTTGGCAAAAAAATGAATGCTATGAGAACAATACTTTTTGTGATAGGCTTGTTGCTATCCTTCGGTGGGTACGCCAAGCAGGGATATGAAGTCAGCGGTAAGGTGGTCGATGCATATACAGGAATTGCTCTTGCCGGGGTGCAGGTAAGCAATGCCGTAACCAAAGAGCAGCGTCTGACGGATGATAAAGGAAATTATCGCATCCAGGTCCAGGATGGTAAAAATACCTTGATTTTTAGTTATATCGGATATCTCGAGCAACGGATCGCGGTCAACCATCGGTCAAAGGTTGATGTGGCCTTGGTGCAGCAAAACAATACACTGGATGAAGTTGTGGTGACCGGATATGAGCGCAAAGTGAAGCGCCAGACGGCACCGATGATGCATGTTAATTCAGCTTTGTCGGGACAAGTGTCAAGTTTGTATATCAGAGGGACGGCATACATGCCTAATCAAAACCAGGAATCTTATCGGAAGGTAAAGGAAAATAAGTTTATCAATCCGCTTAAAGAACCTTTATCAACGTTTGCAGCGGATGTTGATGCCGCCTCTTATAGTAATGTACGTCGTTTTATCAATTCGGGAAGTTTGCCTGAAAAAGATGCGGTACGCGTTGAAGAGATGATCAATTATTTTCAGTATGAGGTATCTGGTCCTAATAATGGTGAGCCCGTAAATATTGTCACTGAATTGACGAAGGCACCCTGGAATACTGCGCATCAACTTATGCGTGTAACGTTAAAAGCAAAAGATATGCCTACGGCAAAGCTTAAAGCTTCCAATCTGGTGTTTTTGATTGATGTTTCTGGATCGATGATGGGGCCGGGGCGTCTGCCCTTAGTAAAAGCTTCGTTGAAGATGTTGGTTGATCAGCTTCGTGATATAGACCATGTGGCTATTGTGACTTATGCCGGATCGGCAGGGGTAAAATTGGAAAGTACGCCTGGAGACGAAAAGATGAAAATAAAATCGGCTATTGAAGAGCTCGAAGCAGGCGGAAGTACTGCTGGTGCAGCGGGAATTAAGAAGGCTTACGAAATTGCCAAGCAGCAATTTATCAAAGGTGGAAACAACCGGATTATTTTGGCCAGTGACGGTGATTTTAATGTTGGAGACCACAGTGACGAATCGATGGAAGAATTGATTGCGAAAGAAAGTAAATCAGGCATTTTCCTTACGGTATTTGGTTATGGCATGGGGAATCTTAAGGATAGTAAGATGGAAATCCTTGCGGACAAAGGTCATGGAAATTACGCTTATATCGATAATATTTCGGAAGCACGAAAGGCGATGGTGACCGAATTTGGCGGAACGTTGTTTACTGTTGCTAAAGATGTAAAGATTCAGGTCGAATTCAATCCAAGGTACGTGCAAGCCTATCGCTTGGTAGGGTACGAAAATCGTATGCTGGAGGCCGAGGATTTCAATAATGATCAAAAGATGGGCGGTGATATGGGCGTAGGCCACATGGTGACAGCCTTGTATGAAATTGTACCTGTCGGTGTTGAGTCGGGAATGGTCGGAACGGTAGATCCATTAAAATATCAGCAGCATGCAAGTCCGGCAACTGGAAGGAGAAATGCTGAACTGGCAACAGTTAAATTTCGGTATAAGGAGCCTGAAGGGGAGAAAAGTAAGTTGCAGCAAAAGGTGGTAGGAACTGCGGTAACGGAGTTGAACAATGTGAGTGAAGATTTACGTTTTGCAACTGCGGTAGCGGAACTTGGTTTACTACTTCGTGATTCTGATTTTAAGCAAAAGGCCGATTTTGACCAGCTGATCGTGCGTGCAAAAGCTTCCAAAGGAAAAGATGAGGAAGGTTATCGTGCTGAATTTATCCGTATGGCTGAAAATGCGCGGGACTTGTCGAGATCGAAGGAATAATTAGGATAAGCTTATCCAAAAGTATTTTCAGCAGCGACAACCGAAAGTCTGCTGCTGAAAATTGTTTAGTTTTGAGGATTATAGGCAAAAAAGTGAATAAAATCTATATTTTTAAGCCATAAATAAAAGGAACGTATTTTGCTCCTGCGATTGGTGCTACATGCTATTCTGCTCGGGTGATGAATGGGGTGGATTGTTTTGGTGAATAGAGGTAATTTGTCAAGGAATCGGCCCGGCTGTCGATGGTGAGGCAAATACGAGAATAAAAAATAATAGATAAATGAAAAATTTCTTCTTGTGCTTTCTTTTGGCGATTGGTATTGTAATACCTACAATAGCCCAAAATGCGGGTTTGAATAAACAGCAAACGATGGCCTATATTAACAAGCTGTATAAAGTTGCTTATCATTATAAGGATACAAAAATTGATACGGTGACGGTAGATGGGAAAGTGCTGACAGTCTTTCTTTCCAGTGGCCAGCATTTTCGAAGTGATATTGCGAAATCAGATGTACTTGTCATTGCCAGGGTAAAATCAGGTCATCAAATTCGATTCAAGTCGTCGCCAAGCACGGATGAAATTTTGTGGGCTATCCAAACAGAAGATGATGCCAAGCGTCTGAAAAATGCGCTGGAGCATTTGATTAAAATTGTAAAAACGGAGAAAAAGACAGATCCTTTCAGTAGTTAAGTACTTTAGAAGTGTTCTGGTCTGATGAATACTAGAATGTTCGGCAAGTTATGCGCTTGCCGAACTGAATAGAGAAAGTAGTAGGGCTTGTACATGGATATGTGTTGAGGATTGCTGAGGGGGTAACCAAATGCCTACTAGATATAAAGACGATTGGCTTCATGGCCGAAATTGATGTGGCTGTTGAAACCATTGATTGTAAATTACATCGTTAATACGAACGTAAGGTGTTTACATAAATTCAGTATTAAAATGGTGTTATCTTATTGTAATTAAGTGATATAGTTTATAATGCTTAGATTTCACAATAAAAGCAGACCCGATGAAAGATCTGCTTGAATTGATATGTATTAGAAGTTGGCTGCTACGTTAAATAAGTATTAAGGTCAATAGTGGAATTAGGGCGACCATAGAAAACATCACTGTAGTACGCTTTTGCAGATATAAACTTATAGATAAGATCAATTCGCTGTTTTCGCAGCTTTCTATTTTGCCACCATTACATAGCGAAGAGGGCTTGATTTCTACAACTTTTCCTAGCTCATCTTCAATTTGCCATGCGGTCATCCACCTATTTTTAGGGCTCCATGTGTATTTTTTATTGATCAGGCTAATGGTAGCTTTACTCTTCCAGGAATTGTATTCAATATCACCGATCAGCTCATTGTTTTGATTTCGAATCTCTGTGTATGGATTAAAAAGCCCTTTATTTATGAAGCGATACTTGTCTTTATGGATAGAAACATGCGCATCTAGATTCCAATCAATAGATTCCAGGCTACCGATCACAGCATCATTACAATAGAGGGTAGACTTTGTTCCGAATAAATTATTTTTCCAGTTATAAATTGATTTCTTTTCCATGACTGTGTATGCTTATATGTTGATTTTAATTTATTAGTAGCCGATCAGCTCATTATGTTACAGCGTGTGGAAATATTTTTTGCGGAAGTCTTTTGTGGAAGCATTCATAAGGCTTAGTATAGGAGAAGTACACGAAAAAATCCCTATTTTTACCAAAAAAATCACATCGAATTGACACATCAGGAAAAGTCGAGCCAGATTAGGAGAGAAATAAATCAGTCTTATCAGGAGCTTAAAGGAATATACCCCATATTAAAACGCCAGAACAGCATTGGGCTGCTGATATTTGCTATCGCAATCCTAGCGATTCTGCTTGTATCGATGGGGTGGTACCGCGCAGTTGTACCGACTTGGTTAATGATTGTTAGCAATGCATTTTTTATGGGCGTATTGCACGAGATAGAGCATGATCTAATCCACTGGCTATATTTTAAAAAACAAAGAGGTATTCATCATTTTATGCTTTTTAGTGTTTGGATTTTGAGGCCACTGACTGTCAATCCTTGGATTCGCAGAACTTTGCACCATCATCACCATAAATTTTCAGGTACGTTGCACGATGTTGAAGAGCGTAGTGTGACAAATGGTGAACGTTGGTCAATTAAACGTCTGTTGACAACACCTGATGTTGTATTGGGAGGACTCTTTCGCCTTTATCGGATGTTTAGCGATATGGATGAGGAAGTAAAAAATGGAAATCTAAAATTGGAGACTTCTTCAAAACTAAAAAGAATTATGTTTTTGAGCATTGTTCCCGTAACGATTTTTGCACATGTGGTTTTATATTTCTATTTCGCAGATTTGCTAATGGTCTGGTTGAATACATTGTTCAGGTTAGATTTGAGTTTTCCACAGTATGTTGATAACATGTTAATAAGTTTTCATGGGTTAATTTATGTTATTCTTTTACCAAACTTATTACGTCAATTTTGTTTACATTTTATTACATCAAATATGCATTACTTTGGTGATGTTGAGGCGGGCAATGTCATGGAGCAGACACAGGTACTGACAGTGTGGTGGACGTTTCCGATGCAATTGTTCTGTTTCTTTTTCGGCTGGACCCACAGCATTCATCATTTTGTTGTTAACGAAACCTTTTACGTACGGCATATTGGACGTAATGCAGCTCAGGATATCTTACGTCGGTATGGAGTTCGTTTTAATGATTTGGGGACATTTAGGAGGGCAAACCGTTTTCGTGAACTTTCCAACAAAGAAATTTAGTGCTTTCCTCTAATTCTTTTTACGGTAGGTTTTAAAATTTCCATGTTGTCGGTAAACAAGTGCTCCCTCTTCGCAATAGTTCGATAAGTAAACAGAAAACTTGTTGCTCTCATTCTTATCAACACCCAATTGAATCAATACATCAGAAACACGTCTTTCTGTGTCAAAAAAATCGGAATGATACACGAGATTATCTAATTTTTTGCTCAGAGTGATTCGCTCTCGCGCCTCTGGAGGTAGCGAATATGGCGATTTGAATACAATGTCGTGCTGAAAAAAGAGTGCTGGTTGAATTTCGAGACTGCGGCATAGGGTTAAAAAATTTGTGAACGTTAGGTCTTTACCCTTTTCAATACCATTAAGTGTTCCTGTTGAAATGCCCGTTATATGGGATAGATCGCGCAATGAGTAATATAAATCATTTCGTTTTGCTCTAAAGCGTAACCCAATTGTTTCAAGTAATACTTTGTCTTCGTCCGTCATATAACGAATTGAATGACAATTTGCGCAAAATATCGTTTATTTTTTTGATTAAAAATTTGTATTTGGTTTATTTTAATGTTATGTTTGTTACAATAGCCTTTTATAAGTGGGAAAGAGATTTATTTTAGCGTAATCGAAGAATGTGTAATAGCAGAAATTCTTTAAATTAATAAACGGACCTTACATCACCTTCCCCATATTAACGAGTATGGTACATTGTTACCTTATCGCTAGGGGATAGAAAAACTAATCATATAAAAGAAACTATCGGTTTATCCTCGTCGTCTCCTGCGGGTGCGTTGTGGTGCTTTAAGATAGTTGTCTAGCATTTAATCACGATGGCCAATTGTTGGTCCAGCCAACTGGGTATCTACCGTGTATGAAAAAAACAATTTCCCAGCTTCGGTTTCAAGGAATCCGTCAAATTCTGTCGAAGCTGTGGAAGTTGTATAGTAGTGGAAGTTGTTTATTATTTTCCACTCATAAAATAATATATGATATAAAATACGATCAATAGGCATACCGCGATAATAAGTGTGCGCTTGATGTTTTTGCCGGCTGGTAAATCATCCTTTTCTTCTACGGCCACTTCTGGTAGTTTCTCCTCCTGTTTGTGGTCGCTATTTTCGGGCGTATTATACTTATTTTCCATAATTAAAAATGTTAATTTACATAACTAGAACAGTGCTGAGCGATAAATTGTTGGGGTTGGCTTATAATTTTAATTGGATAATAACTTCTTTATGAGAGGCTATTTTGCATTTGAAACAAATAAAGGCGATAAAACATTGTGTTTTTTCCAGTATTTACATACATTGCAGGTACATTGAACGCAACACCCTAAATAATCTCTGAGCACTGCGTTTACAGATGATTGTGTGTTTAATGTAGTCTATAAAAAAATAATTGAGCACTAAATGAAAAGAAGAACTCTTATCGGAACATTGGTAGCTGGATGTATGATGTTGGCGATTACTCCAACATTTGCGCAACAAAAAGCTGCAAAAAAGGAAATCGGTCTACAGCTATATTCTGTACGTGAAGAAATCGGGAAGAACCCAAATTTCGACCAGATTCTGCAAAAAATCGCTGCATTAGGCTATACAGGAGTGGAAGCTGCGGGATACAAGGATGGCAAATTATATAATTTGAGTCCACAGGAGTTCAAAGCAAAAGTGGAAAAGGCGGGAATGAAGGTAATTTCATCACATGCAACGAAGACTTTGTCAGAAAAGGAGCTATCCTCTGGAGACTTTACGGAATCTTTAAAATGGTGGGATGAGTGTATCGCTACGCACAAAGCTGCGGGAATGAAATACATTGTTACGCCTTGGATGGAGGTTCCTAAAACACTTAAAGATCTGGAAACACAGTGTCGTTATCTGGATGCGGTGGGCGCCAAATGCCGCCAGCAGGGAATCGTATACGGATATCACAACCACTCACATGAATTCAAAAAAGTGGAAGATAAAGTGATGTATGATTATATGATCGAGCACACAAATCCTGAGAATGTTTTTTTCGAAATGGACGTATATTGGGCGGTAATGGGACAGGCTAGTCCTGTGGATTATTTCAATAAATATGCGGGTAGATTTAAAGCATTACATATCAAAGATCACCGTGAAATTGGTCAGAGCGGTATGGTGGGGTTTGATGCGATTTTTAACAATTCAAAAGCGGCGGGATTACAATATATCTTTGTTGAGTTGGAAGAAACTCGTAATGATATTTACACTGGTCTACAGCAAAGTATTGATTATTTGAAAAAAGCCCCTTTTGTTAAAGCAAGCTATTTAAAATAAGGAGTGTCGGGAGAAAAGTGACGCTGTTTCGACAATGATCCGTTTGATAGATTTATTATTTTTCGGTAACTTGAGGATAATAAAAAAGGATTTTTTTTCATTTAAAATTGGATGATATGAAGCGGATTATTGTTGCTACAGATTATGCGGAGGAGGCAGAGCATGCCTTAAAATTTATTATGGAAGTATTTGCTGGAAAAGAGTATGAACTCGTTTTATTTTCCCTTCAAAATCCTTCAATTCATGCGATGAACGCTCGGCTTTCTCCCGATTCTATGTTTAAAATAGTTGAACATCAAAGCAAGATTCTACAACATAAGGCTGATGCTATTACTGCTGAGAGCGGTGTTGTGGCTATTCCATATCTAGCTGCAGGTCTATTTTACGATCAAATGACCAAATGTATCGAAGAGACAGGGGCCGATTTGTTAGTGATGGGTATGGCTAAACGTTCTTTTGATCAGGATATGCTTGGTAATACGACAACTGCAGCTATTAGTAAATTAAAAATACCGATCCTTTCTATTCCGCTTGGCGCAAAATTTACGGGTCTTCAGCATATTCTTTTTGCCTGTGATGTCGTTCGTGGTGTGCAAAAAGAAATTTTAGAAAAAGTGAAGGATTTTGCGAGTGATTTTGGGGCAGTATTGGAGGTACTCAATATTCGTAAGACCGTTGAGCAGCTGAATGAAGAAAAAGGAAGAGAAACACGGGAGGCCATCAACGATGTGATGGGAATTGTAAGTTATTACTACAAAAATGTAACCTCCAATGAGGTTGTAAAAGCCATTCGTGACGAAGTTAAAGAAAGTAATACAGATCTGCTGGTTATGATTCCCTATAAGTATGGTTTTTGGAGTTCATTGACCCATCGAAGTAAGACTCGTATGATGGCATCGGGGTTGGATATTCCATTGCTGACGATTTCGATTTAATCTTTTAACACCATTGGCCCTGCAGAACTAGGTTCAGAGGGCCTAGTTTTAGTTTGGTATATTATAGAGTTGGTAATATTTTGTCCCAAATCTGCTGGTAAAATCTATTATCTCGAATAATTCCCTTATCCAGATCATAATAATTTGGTGATTCAGAACTACCTCCCCTACGACGTTCTATTAGAAATATATTGAGGACTATCTTTGAACCGCCCCCTTTCAACGGGGTTATCAAAAAATTTGTAATTATTTTTTCACCTTCTTTATTGCTAAGCAGCTTCTTGTTTTCAAAGTACGCACTGGTCTGAACGAATCCAGAGGATCGATCCAGTTGTGAAATAAAATGCCCGCCATCTTGAAACGCTTGTATGATTTTGGTATACGCGGAGTCGCTTGCGATTGTGACAGTTTTTGTCCGTTCAGGGTTTTGGGCCAACAGAGAGCTGGAAAGGAAGAATAGTTGAGCGATCGCCAGCAGAGAGATTTGGATTAAGCGTTTCATATGAAATCTTTATTGTTTAAGCTATAATTTAGCCATTTATTTTAAATAATGGCTGTTAATAGTATAACCTTAGTTTATTTAATTCTTATCCCTAGTATCTTTAGGCTTCGCTCTTCCTGATCGAGCGTTGCAATATTGGGTAAATTAGCCCATTCCTCGAATCCCATTTTTTCAAACAACGCGATGCTGGCAAGATTGTGCGCGAAGATAAATCCCAACAGGGTATGTACGCCTAAACCTGGGGCTTTATCCATGCAGTGCTGGAGAATCTGTTTACCTAGACCCCGGCCTCGTTGCTGTTCGTCCAAATAGATACTGATTTCTACTGTGGCATCATAAGCCGGACGACCATAGAACGATTGGAAACTGACCCATCCAAGGAGTTGATTATTTTGATCTTCCACCATCCATAATGGTCTTTTTGAAGCGTTGTGTTCGTCAAACCATTTTTGTCTACTCGCAACAGATACAGGTTCTGTATCTGCTGTGACCATACGAGAGGCAATTGTTGAATTGTATATTTCTACGATGTATGGTAAATCCTGTTGTTCGGCGTTGCGAAATTTTAATTGATGCATGGATTTTACTGTTTAATTGCTATTCACTGTTGTTTTTTGCTCTAATGTCCAAGTTAGAAAGTCTGTCATGACGTCGTTCCAATGCTTTTTTTTGTAATCGGGCCTACCATCATTCTGAACTTCAAAATAATTATGCTCCAGATTGTAATATCGTTTTATTCATGAAGATAAGCTATCTAATATACATGTTGTTGCCAAACTTATATAAATTGCTTTTTAAATCCAATAGCATAATATTCATTTAGGAGTGATTTGCATATAGCTAGAATATTTCGGAAAGGGGGCTGGATAAGAACAGCGTAGGGCTTGGATGATAGGAAGATTTTCCAGCGAGGTTCTTTTTGGTAGTACAATTCTGTTTTCGAAAAGTTTATTCTGTGGAATAAATGGGAATATTCGGGAGATATGGGAGATGGAATTTTGCAGGATAAGTTTTATAAACCGATTATGTAATAAATAAAAAAACCTAACGTCAGTTAGGTTTTTTTATTTGTGGAGCTGGAGAGATTCGAACTCTCGTCCAGTCATGGTACTGTATACGCTTTCTACATGTTTAGCTTCTCTTTAATTGTCGGGCGAGGGAAGGTGAGTCGCTTACCTATACCGTACGCCGTAGTTGCTGTTTCTCACAAGTGCTTAGCAACATCACACCTGCCAGTTCTATTGTTCGATGCCCCGAATGTTAAACCAAAGAACAGGATCTAACGGGACAAATAGCTATGTTAAGTCTAACTTAAGCAGCTAAGGCGTAGTTTTCTTCGCCAGTTATAATTCTGAAAGTTCAGATTAAAGTGCTCTACTAACAACGCACTACATGCTTACATAACCGTCTCCATCCTGTCAATTCCGGTCAACCCCAATTATGTTATACAAAGATACTATTTTTTGCTTAATCAGCAAATTGTGAGGGATTCTTATTTTAGTGCGTTTATTCTAAATGGAAACAAGTGATATTTTAATATTGTTGAGAGCCAAAATATGGTATTGATAAAGCTTAAGGAATTTACCTAAACCAGTGTATTCGGCTAAGCTAAAAAACGCTAGATTATACGTCAATTTATTCAGATACTCATATTTTATCGGTATTTTGGTCGATTAAGGAAATTCTTGGGATAAATTGGTATAACTACGTTTACAGTAAAAAAGCTGGATTTGAAATCCAGCTTTTTTATGATGATAAATTCAATTATCTGGTCAATCCAGCCCTTTTCAACAAGGGGTCTACTGAAGGTTCTTGTCCGCGGAAGCGTTTGTAAAGGACCATCGGATGTTCTGTACCACCTTTTGAAAGTATATTATCCTTGAATTTGGTTGCGATTTCCTTATTGAAGATACCATTCTGTTTGAAGTAATCAAAAGCATCTGCATCCAGTACTTCCGCCCATTTATAGCTGTAATAGCCCGAAGAATAACCACCATTGAAAATGTGGGAGAAGGATGTACTCATGGCATTCTCCTTAACATCTGGATAGAGTTTTGTTGAGGCAAACTGTTCATCTTCAAATGCTTTAAGGTCTGATATTGCCGTCGGGTCTTGTCCGTGCCAACCCATATCCAATAAACCGAAGCTCAATTGGCGCATTGTCGCCATGCCCTCAAGAAATGAAGCGCTTTCTCGGATTTTTTCGACAAGTTCCATTGGGATTACTTCGCCAGTTTCGTAGTGTTTGGCAAATAATTCAAGGGCTTCTTTTTCATAGCACCAATTTTCCATCACTTGACTAGGTAATTCTACAAAGTCCCAATAAACGGAAGTTCCAGATAAAGTGGGATAGGTGCTATCTGCCAGCATACCATGCAGGGCATGGCCAAATTCGTGGAATAAAGTCGTTACTTCCTGAAAAGTTAACAATGACGGTTTTGAAGCTGTAGGACGCGTAAAATTGCAGACAATAGATACATGTGGACGCTCTTGCCTACCATTTTGGATGTATTGTGGTTTAAACGATGTCATCCAGGCACCATTTCGCTTGCCTTTACGCGGGAAGAAATCGGCATAGAAAATAGCAACTAATTCCCCATTGTCTTTACTGACCTCAAATGTTTGCACCTCTTCGTGGTAGGTGTCAATATTATCGACCTCTTTAAAGTTGATGCCAAACAAACGATGAGCCACTTCAAAGGCACCATGCAAGACATTTTCGAGTTTGAAGTAGGGTTTGAGCTTTTCATCGTCCAAATTAAAGCGTTCTTGTTTCAACTTTTCGGCATAATAAGCACCATCCCATTTTTCCAATTGGTCTATGCCATCCAAGTTTTTTGCAAATTGGGATAATTCTTCAAATTCTTGCACTGCCGCTGGTTTTGCTTTTCCGAGTAAGTCATTTAAGAATTCAGTGACTTTGCTTGGGTTCTGTGCCATACGCTCGGCAAGGACGAAGTCTGCGTGGGTTGCGTAGCCTAATAATTTGGCCCTTTCGAAGCGGAGTTTTACAATTTTCAGAACATTATCTACGTTGTTATACTCGTTATCCTGAAATGCTTTGCGGCCTGCCGCGAGGGTAATTTCTTTGCGAAGTTCCCGATTGTCGGCATAAGTAACAAATGGAAGATAACTTGGAAAGTCCAGGGTAAAAAGCCAGCCTTCCTTTTCGTTGGCTTTAGCCAAAGCATGTGCAGCTTCTATGGCACCTTCTGGAAGTCCGGCGAGATCTTTTTCGTCGGTTACCAACAGCTGGTAGGCATTGGTTTCGGCGAGGACATTCTCTCCGAATTTCAATTTTAAAAGCGATAGCTCGGCATCTATTTCGCGGAGCTTTTCCTTTTGTTCATCATTCAAAAGCGCACCATTGCGTACAAAATCCTTATAAGATTTTTCCAATAGGGTCGTTTGTTCTACCGTCAATGTCAGTTGATCTTTTTGATCGTATACAGCCTTAACCCTTTTGAAAAGATCGAAATTTAAGGTGATATCATTACCCAATGCAGATAATTTAGGCGCCACATCCTGCGCTATTTTTTCCATATCAGCATTGGTTTCAGCTGAATGGAGATTGAAAAAAATACTGGACAAACGGTCTAATGTCTGGCCTGAATAAGAGATGGCTGCGATTGTATTATCGAAGGTCGGCAGCTCGGGATTGTTGACGATAGCATCGACCTCATCTTTTGTTTTCTTTATAGCTTCATCAAATGCGGGAATGTAATCTTCGTTTTTTATCTGTGAAAACGGAGCAGTGTCGTGCTGCGTTTTAAATTTATCTGTTAAAATACTCATAGGAGTAAATGTAATAAATATTTATTTCAAGCGATAGTATCTACTTTAAATTATGGAGCTGAGATGATATTTGAACTTGGGAGAGTTGAGGCTGTGTCGTGAAAAATCAGGGAATTTAATCAGCGGAGAATAGATTGGGATGGGATAAAAAAAAGAGCTCAGAGGAGCTCTTTTTTTTATTGGTATAAGAGATTAGGCTAGTTTTTCTAATGCTTCTTTGATTCTTTTTAAAGCTTCGATCAAACTTTCATCTGAAGCTGCATAGGACAAACGGATGTAGTTGTCGTTACCGAAAGAATCTCCACCTACTGTCGCTACGTGGCCAACATTCAATAAGTACAAGGCCAAATCAGATGAGTTCTTGATGACATTGCCATCTTGGTCTTTTTTACCGAAGAACGAAGAGATTTCAGGGAAGAAATAGAATGCACCTTCTGGTAGATTTGTTCTTACACCTGGGATTTCAGTCAATAGATCGTATACCAATTGGCGACGACGAGCGAAAGCTTCTTTCATTTTATTGACAGACTCTAATCCTTGTTCATACGCGACAATACCGGCACGTTGAGAAATTGAACAGGTACCTGAGGTTGTCTGTCCCTGTAATTTATCATTTGCGGCAGCAATGGTTTTGTTGGCAGCGATATAGCCTAAGCGCCATCCAGTCATTGCAAATGCTTTTGAAAAACCATTGATGATGATCACTCTATCTTTGATGCTTTCAAACTGGGCGATGGATTCGTGTTTATCGACAAAGTTGATATGTTCATAGATTTCATCAGATAGAATAAATACCTGAGGATGTTTTTCGAAAACTTGGGCCAATGCAGCTAATTCATCCTTGCTATAAACAGTTCCTGTAGGGTTGTTTGGCGAAGAGAACATAAACAATTTGGTTCTTGGTGTAATTGCCGCCTCCAATTGATCCGGTGTAATCTTAAAGTTGTTGTCGATTTCAGTATTGATAAATACCGATTTACCTTCTGCTAAAACGACCATTTCTGAATACGATACCCAATATGGTGTTGGTATAATCACCTCATCACCTGGATTGATTAAGGTCAGAATCACATTAGACAGGGATTGTTTTGCACCCGTGGAAACAACAATTTGAGAAATATCATAATCTAAATTGTTTTCTGTCTTCAACTTGTTTACAATTGCCTGGCGAAGTTCAGGGTATCCTGGTACAGGCGAATAACGCGTCCAGTTTTCATCTAGGGCTTTTTTCGCTGCATCTTTTACATGCTCAGGTGTATTGAAATCAGGTTCACCTACGCTAAGGCTAATTACATTAACGCCTTTTGCTGCTAATTCGCGGCCCAACTTGGTCATTTTAAGTGTAGCCGATTCGGACAAATTATTTATCCTGTCTGATAAGTATGATGATGTGCTCATGATAAGACAAAGATATTATATACGTTGCAAATAATCTCCTTTAATTTTGAGAATTTACAAACAAAAGCAACTCTTTTATTGAGCATTTTTAATAAAAGGGCTGTTGAAGCGATTTAGCACAGTTATTTATTTTTTTCTTGACTTCACCTGTGTAAAACTAATCGATATGATCTGCCTTTATATCTTTACCTTTGCGCTCACAAAAGATTGGCAGGGCATCATTTTCGTGGTTTGCTCATATAAGTTTTTATTAAGATTACAGCATCATGTCAAGACAAAGAAGATTGGTCTTATTATCGCTTTTCACCGGGATAGGTTTGATGGTCGTGAAGTTTTTCGCCTATTTTTTAACAGATTCCAGTGCAATCTTTACAGATGCGGCGGAAAGTATTGTTAATGTGGTCGCTTCTGGTTTTGCATTTTATAGTATTTATCTTTCAGCTCAGCCTAGGGATGAGAATCATCCTTATGGACACGGTAAAGTGGAGTTCTTTTCGGTATTTTTGGAAGGTGGACTTATTTTTATCGCGGGTGCAATTATCCTAGCGAAAGCCTGTTACAATCTTTTCTTTCCTGCAGCGTTAACACATCTTGAACAAGGGATTTATTTGATTGGTATGACATCTGTGATAAATTTTGTAGTGGGGTTTTATATCATGAGGCGCGGTCGGGCATTGGGATCAATTACTTTGGTGGCGGATGGAAAGCATTTGCAGGTTGATGCGTATAGCACGATCGGATTGATATTGGGGCTATTGTTGATGAAACTGACTGGCTTTCAATGGATCGATGTTGTCATCTCAGTTATGCTGGGACTTTTTATTCTGTTTAATGGTTATAAGTTACTTCGCCAATCGATTGGTGGGTTGATGGATGAATCGGATACAGCGCTCGTGGGGGATGTTGTTAACATTTTGGAAAGCAACAGGAAAGATGAATGGATTGATGTCCATAATCTTCGTGTACAGCGCTATGGAAATGAGCTTCACGTCGATTGTCATCTTACACTCCCCCGTTATCTTGACCTAACCCAGGTACATGATGAAATATCTGCAGTGGATAAGGTCGTTAATGAAGAGATGTCGGTGCGGACCGAATTTTTTGTGCATGCTGACCCTTGTCTCCCACAATGTTGCCAATATTGTCAGGTTGGCAACTGCCCAATTCGTTCAGAGCAATTTGGAGAGCGGATTTCTTGGGACAGAGATAATGTCACGCGAAATCAAAAACATTTTTTATATACTATTGCTGAATAGCGAAGCCCTATTATGGTGCTGATCTTTAAGGACATTACGCCTTATTCGATCTCATCGCCCGGCGCTAACTAAAATAAAGCTAGTTTATATAAATATATATAAAAAAAGGTATCTTTGCCTTTTAGCAAAAGAGTTTAAAAATCCTATATGAAGCACATTCGTAATTTCTGTATTATTGCGCATATTGACCATGGCAAAAGTACTTTGGCAGACCGCCTTTTAGAGTATACCAATACCATTAGTCAGCGTGAGGCACAGGCACAATTACTTGATAATATGGATTTGGAACGTGAACGTGGTATTACAATCAAGAGTCACGCCATCCAAATGAATTATACCAAAGATGGTCAGGAATATATTTTGAATCTGATTGATACCCCAGGGCATGTGGATTTTTCCTATGAGGTTTCGCGTTCAATTGCTGCTTGTGAAGGCGCTTTATTAATCGTGGACGCATCTCAAGGCATTCAAGCACAAACGATTTCAAATTTATACCTCGCGTTGGAACATGATCTGGAAATCATTCCGATCCTCAATAAAATGGACCTTCCAGGTGCTATGCCAGAAGAAGTAAAAGATCAGATTGTGGATTTGATCGGTGGTGACCGAGATGCGATTATTCCTGCGTCGGGAAAAACAGGTCTTGGCGTTGCGGATATTTTAACAGCTATTGTGGAACGTATCCCACATCCGGTGGGCGATCCTGATGGACCTTTGCAAGCGTTGATTTTTGACTCAGTTTTCAACTCATTCCGTGGTATCATGGCTTATTTTAAAGTTGAAAATGGTGAGATCCGAAAGGGCGACCGCGTGAAATTTGTCGCTACTGGGAAAGAATATTTTGCCGATGAAATTGGGACACTGAAGTTAAATCAAGTACCTAAAGAAGTCATTAAGACAGGTGATGTAGGCTATATCATTTCTGGTATTAAGGAAGCACGTGAGGTGAAAGTTGGGGATACCATTACGCATAAGGATAGACCTTGTTCTGAGGCTATCCAAGGGTTTGAAGAGGTGAAGCCGATGGTCTTTGCGGGTATTTATCCTGTCGATACCGAGGATTATGAGGAGTTGCGTGAATCGATGCACCGTTTGCAGTTAAACGATGCTTCTTTGGTGTTTGAACCAGAGTCGTCAGCAGCCTTGGGTTTCGGCTTCCGTTGTGGTTTCTTGGGTATGCTCCACATGGAGATTATTCAGGAACGTCTGGAGCGTGAGTTTGATATGACCGTTATCACGACGGTTCCCAACGTATCCTATAAGGCTTATATGACCAAGGATCAAGAGGAAGTGATCGTACATAACCCATCTGATCTGCCTGATCCAAGTAAATTGGATTCAATTGAAGAACCTTATATCAAAGCTAATATTATTACGAAATCGGATTTCGTAGGACCAATCATGTCACTTTGTATCCAAAAACGTGGAACGATTATGAATCAGCATTATCTAACTTCGGATCGTGTTGAATTGGTTTTTGAGATGCCAATGGGAGAAATTGTATTTGACTTTTATGATAAGTTGAAAACGATATCAAAGGGTTATGCTTCATTCGACTACCACCAGATCGGTTACCGTAAGTCAGATCTGGTAAAATTGGATATCCGCCTGAACGATGAACCAGTAGATGCTTTATCTTCGTTAATTCACAGAAGTAACGCCTATGATTTTGGTAAAAAGATCTGTGAAAAACTAAAAGAACTGTTACCACGTCAACAATTTGAAATTCGTATCCAAGCGTCAATCGGCGCAAAGATCATCGCACGTGAGACGATCTCCGCTTTACGTAAAGATGTTACAGCAAAATGTTATGGTGGTGACATCTCCCGGAAGCGTAAGCTTTTGGAGAAACAAAAGAAAGGTAAGAAACGCATGCGTCAGGTTGGGAACGTAGAGATTCCGCAATCTGCATTTATGGCGGTATTGAAATTAGATTAATCAAAATAACACAATAATAAAGGAGCTCAAGAGCTCCTTTTAAATACAATAAAATCTCCTAAACATGAATCTATTAGATGGTAAACTAGTTTCCGAAAAAATTAAAGAGCAAATTGCGTTGGATGCTGCTGAGTTTACAGCACAGACTGGTCGTAAACCTCATTTGGTTGCTATACTCGTTGGTAATGATGGTGGTAGCGAAACCTATGTGGCTAGTAAAATGCGCAATTGTCAGTTGGTCGGCTTTGAATCAACGAACATTCGCTATGACGAAAGCATTACTCAGGAAGAGTTGATTGCCAAGATCAAAGAAATCAATCAGGATGGGTCTATTGATGGATTGATTGTTCAGTTGCCTTTACCAAAACATATTGATCCGGATAAAGTTACCGAAGCAATTGATTACCGTAAAGATGTAGATGGATTCCACCCCATCAACCTCGGTCGTATGCAGCGTAATCTTCCTTGTTTTATTCCTGCTACACCATATGGTATTATGTTGATGTTGGATTATTATAAAATTGAAACAGCAGGAAAACATGCAGTAGTTGTTGGAAGAAGCAATATTGTGGGATCGCCAATGAGTATATTGTTAGCGCGGAATTCTAATCCAGGTAATTGTACTGTTACCTTAACACATAGTCGCACAAAAGACCTTAGCGCAGAGGTTTTGCGTGGAGATATAGTTGTCGCAGCAATCGGAAAGAAAAATTTTGTTACCGCAGACATGGTTAAAGAAGGTGCTGTCGTTATCGATGTAGGTATCAACAGAGAGGTTTCTACAGAAACGAAATCCGGCTTTAAGCTATATGGTGATGTTGATTTTGAAAATGTTGCTCCTAAGGCATCCTGGATTACACCTGTACCTGGTGGAGTTGGGCTAATGACTATCGTGGGTTTACTGAAAAATACATTAGAAGCCGCGAAAGGAACAATCTATCCAAAGCAATAATTTTTCTATTTGGCATAGAAGTTGTAAATTCATATATGTGCTCTAATGAGCATTTGAAAAACTACACTTATCAATCAATATATAATGAAAAAAATTGCATTTTTAGCAGTCGTGGCAGGAACATTGGTAATGTCTTCTTGCAACAATTCGGAGAAAAAAGATACTGTAACTACCGATTCAGCTCAGACAGTAGGCGAGCACGTAGACGCAGCAATAGCAGATTTAAAAAATGCGGAGGAGAATGCTCGTTTAAAAGCCGAGCAGGCAAAAAAGGATTTGGATGAAGCTATTGCGAAGGGCGATAAAGCAGCTGAAGAAAAAGCTCGTGCAGCTTCAGAGGAAGCAAATACGGCATGGGAAAAAACTAAAGCAGCATTGCGTAATGCTGGAGAGGATGTAAAAGAAGGGTTAAAAGACGCGAAAGATGCAACAGTAGATGCAACGAACACAGCAGTTGATAAAACAAAAGATGCTGCAAAAGATGTCGCTCAAGGCACGAAGAATGTTGCAAATGATGTCGCTACCGGTACGAAAGATGCTGCTAACGATGTAAAAGATGCTTCCAAAAAGGTTGGTGACGATATAAGCCGAAAAGCTAAGAATGTCGGTGAAGCATTAAAGAACTAAATACTATATTGACCCTTCTTGATATAATAAAGGGACACATTATACGGTGTCCCTTTATTATATCGTTTCATTTTTATAGTATAAGCTTGATTTTTATTGATAATAATCCCATAGTAATTTTGAAAGCTTCCGAGTGAGGATTTCAGCTTCATTGGTTTTTCCCCAACTTTTATCAGCATTATTCTTGGTGAATATACTGAAAACATAATCTCCCTTCGGTGCATTGACTAGAATAACCTCATTACGCACATCGTCTAGAGATCCTGTTTTAGATGCGGTTTTTACAGTTGCCGGGATTTGTGAAAGCCCTCGCCCATCATAGAACATATTTCCCAGAAGGCGATACATCTGATCGGAAGATTTTGCAGACACAACTTTTCCTTCTCGGATCAATGTCACCAAATCAGCCATCTCCTTGGGGGTTGTCTGCCCCCAACCATATCTTTCCCAATCCGATTTTCGCCCCTCAGTCTGTGAGTTGACAAGCGTGTGCACTAGTCGAAGGTCGGTCATTAATTTATTGATTGCGACCCCACCCCCTGCGAGTTTCTGATTCCAGATACTGGTTACATTATCGCTATATGACAACATAAGACCAATTAAGGTTTTCAGGTCCACTTCTGTACTGTCCTTAAAAAATTGCATGAGCCCAGAGCCACCATATTTTTGATTACTGCGGTACACCAGTTGCTGATCAAGCTGTAATTCACCTTTTTCAATTTTATCAAATATGCCAACTAAAATAGGTATTTTGACAATACTGGCGGTAGGGAAAATGCTGTCAGGCTGAATATTGACCTCTTTATTTTTTTTGAGATGATGTACATAAATGCCAACATCGCCCCGAAAACCTTGAATCAGCTGTATTATTTTCGATTCAAGTTTTTTATCGGTGGAGGGCCTTTGCCCAAACGATGATAGTGATAAAAAAACTAAAGTGGATAATAGGAATATTTTGCGCATTGTTAACGTATAATACATGTTGAATGTGATGGATAATAGTTACTTTTATTGTTTACAGGGCTTAAGTTATGAAATATTCATGATTCTTATGTATGAACACTGATGAAAATAAACGGGATATTTTAACAGAGATAGTGAAAAACTGATTAGTATATTATGAGATTATTTATGATTTTGATCGGCTGTAAACCGAAAAATAGGCGAACAGAGCAGCATGATATTTTCTTTGGAATTGGTGATGAGCTCAAAGATTTTGTCGATCCAATTAAAGATTTTTGGCCAGAGGCTGATGGTAAAATTCACATTGATGCTTACCGTATTGTGCATAAGGTCGGAGAGTATGAAATCAACGTTGTTGAGAGGAGCGATGAACAAACTAATGATTCCGAATTAAAGTTGTTTTTCGTCAATTTAGGAGGGTACAAGCCAAATGAATTTGATGAGTTTCATTACAAGGAGCTTATCGTCGCTTCTAATTTGGCGAAAGCGACTGAAAAGGCGAAACGCACTGCCTTTTGGAAGCATCATAGTTCGGCGCATATTGATGATAAGTATGGCTTGGATGTTGATGATATTTATGAGATAGAAGATCTATTATCGCAAGTTGATAGATGTAAGTATGGTATTCAAATTAGACCAAATGCCGATCGGGAAGAGGATATTATATCTAACGGATATTTTAAACTAAGCGCGTTGTAGTTTAGATGTATTAGTGATCTTTTTAAACAAAGTAGGCTTCTTTATAAGAAGCCTACTTTGTTTAAACTATATTTTGTTTATCTTGATGTCGTTTTCTGATGACACTATGTTTTTTACCATACACGAAGTAAATCAATAACCCTATAGCAAGCCAGATGGCCAGACGTTCCCAACTTTCTATTGGCAACGAAGCCATCATTAAAATACAAACTAAGATGCCCATGACCGGAACAAAAGGTACTAATGGTGTTTTAAATGGTCGCTCCAAATTAGGATCAGTTTTGCGGAGCACTAAAATGCCGACGCAAACTAATGTGAAGGCAAACAGTGTACCAATACTTACCATATGTCCCAGGTCTGAAACCGGAACGAAACCTGCGAATATACTGACGAATACCATAAAAATAGCATTGGTTTTCCAGGGTGTCTGTCTTTTGGATAGATCGGAAAATATCTTTGGAAGTAGACCATCTTTACTCATTGAATAGAAAACACGGCTCTGGCCGAGTAACATCACGAGAATAACTGAAGTGTACCCCGCAATAATCGTAATAATCAATGCTGTGTTTAGAAAATGATATCCTGTTTTCGCAAAAGCGGTAGCAACAGGTTTTGCGTCGCCTTTAAACATGGTATAGTTTTCAATACCAGTCATTACGTAGGAGAATAAAACATACAAAAGTGTGCAGATTATTAACGAGCCGATGATGCCTATTGGCATACCTTTTTTAGGATTCTTTGCCTCTTGGGCAGCGGTGCTCACCGCATCAAAGCCAATGAATGCAAAAAATACAACGCCTGCTGCACGCAACACTCCACTGATACCAAAGTGACCAAAATCATCACTCTTTAAAAATGACCAAAAGCTTTGTTGTCCACTTTTCACAAGCTCTTCACCTGCATTTGTAGGAATAAATGGATTGTGATTTGCCGGATTAATAAAGCTCCATCCCAAGGCGATAAAAATTAAGACGACCCCAACTTTTAGAATCACCAAGATATTATTAACACGGGATGATTCCTGTGTGCCGCGCATTAATAAGAGAGATAGTAAACAGACAATAACGATGGCAGGCAAATTAACAACTCCGCCTTCCCAAGGACCTTTGAGCAGGGTGTCGGGTAGTTGGATATGAAATATCATTAGAAGCTGATTGAAATACTGAGACCAGCTGACGGCTACAGTAGCTCCTGCCAATGCATATTCAAGCACAAGATCCCATCCGATAATCCAGGCAACAAATTCCCCCATTGTAGCGTAAGAATAGGTATATGCACTCCCCGCAACAGGAATCATAGAAGCAAATTCCGCATAACAAAGACCTGCGAAGCCACAGCCTACTGCTGCGATGATGAAAGATAGGATAACAGCTGGACCTGCATTTTCAGCGGCAGCAATTCCTGTTAAAGAGAAAAGGCCTGCTCCGATGATGGCCCCAACTCCCAGAGCGATTAGACCCGAACTCGACAGTGTCCTTTTTAGCGTGTGTTCACCATTTTCATTGGCCTCAGCAATCAGTTGAGGAATCGATTTTTTAAATAACATAGGATTGATGATTTACGATTATTTAGCTTCTTAATTGTTTAATTAATGTCAAATATAAATGATATCAATGAAAAAAGGGAAGATTGCTCTTCCCTTTTGTAATAAATCTTAATCAAATGCTTGATTGAGTACTAATACGCTGCTGTAAAGCGTTTATTGAGGAATTGTTTATTTTCAATTTCGTCTACTATTGCGACAGCAAGATCCTCAACTGATAATTTGGACCGGCCTTCGTTATCAAATACCGGAGTATCTAGCCCTGTTCGATACTTACCGGTGCGTATTCCGCCAGCATGAGAATTCATTTCTATCGCTGGACTGAACATGGTCCAGGTAAGTTCAGTTTCTTTTTTGATGATATCTAAATAGTCGGCTGCAGCTAAGGCTCCCGGTTTAATTTCTTTTGGAAAATCAGGGGAATCGACCAATCGATTTCCATCTATTAATAAACTTCCTGCACCGCCGATAACAATGAAGCGATTAACACCTGAATCCTTAACAGCCTGTTGGATAGCTAGTGCTCCTTTTGTAAAATCCTCATACAGATTGGGATTCGTCCAGCCGGCATTGAAAGCCGAAATGACAACATCGACATCTTTTAGAGCTGAAACCAATTGATGATTATCATTAATGTCTACTTGTAGTTTATTTACTCTTTCATTCGATGGCGTATTTTCTGGGTGGCGTGCAATAGCAACGACGTCGTAGTTACGGTTCGCCAATTCTTTTACAAGATGAGATCCTACATATCCTGTTGATCCAATTACTGCTACTTTCATGTCTTTTTTATTTAAATGTTTTGCTAAAATCAGCTAGGTATAACTTTCGCAAACGCTGTACAATATCAGTGTCGACTTCCTGATAAAGATCATGCAATCTGGAATTGATATTTTTACCAACCATACAGTCTGGGTTAGGGCTGTTAAACTTTCCTCCGAATTCTGCCTGTTTGGTACTCAGATAAATATCTGCCAAATCAATCGCTGGATTATTCGGATTGATACGAATACCACCGCCTTTACCTTCTTTGCTAATGAGTAAAGATGCTGCTTTGAGAGAGGCAATTTCTTTGCGAACCACACTGGCATTTATCTGGATACTCGACGCAATGTACTCAGAAGAAAGCCATTGATTTGACTCTTCTAGTTGCGCGAGAACCATGATGTGTAATGCCGTTGCAAATCTCAAGTTGTGTAACATCCTCTGCTGATTTTTAAATTACAACACAAAGTAACAGAAAAGGTTTTAAACTGATGTAAAAAATATTACAGTTTAAAACCTTCTGACAATCACGTGATAAAAGTTTTTCTTATTTTTTCTCGTTAAATTTCTTATAGCTATCCATAATATACACCTTCAAAGACTCTTGGCTACTATTTTGGACGAATTTATAGGAAGGTCTAAATCGTTCCTTAAACAAGGCTAGGTCCGACCCACTGAGTGGAGTCAATTCTCTAATCAGATTCTCTGTAAATTTTCTATCAACTGCTCTCTTCTCGAGTTCAGCTACCAGAAGCTTATAATTTGAACGAGCTTGTTTTCCCTCTTTACTAAATATACGACTTGGAGAAATCCGTATGCCCCCGCGGTTCTGAGTTGCGTCCGAATATTTTCCTGCAGTCTTTTCGCGTTGTATTTCAGTAGCAAGTCTACTATCAGTCATCCTTTCGACAACGACTTCATTCAGCTGAATTACATTATTCATTCTGTTCAAATAGATTCTCCGCAGGCTATTATCGTAAATAAAGACCGTGTCTTGTTCATAACCCACCGCTTTAATCAAAAGCAGGTCGTTAATTGCCGCATCAATAGCAAATGAGCCATCTCTATTAGTCTGTACTTCAGCCTTTGTTCTTAGATTTTGAATTTGTGCAGCCTCGATTTTCTCACCGCTGACAAGTTCCATAATAATTCCCTTTGTCTTTTCCTGTGCAATGAGATGTCCACTCATTAGCATAAGAAGTGAGCAGCTTAGAATCGCTTGTAATATTTTCATTCGAATAGTTATAGTTATGTACTTTCAATCTATATATGAACAGTGTATTTACTGTTTTGTTTATCAACCTATATCCATGATCGTTCTTTACTCAAAAATAAAGAATACAATTTGAAATTGGCTAATTTGCTTTCCATGAGTTATTGTCAGGATTCTTATCCGGCATCACCATGTCTGGATCTATTTGTACAGATTGTAATGATTCTGCGGTTGGTATTTTAAACTGCCATATCGTGTTCCTTTCCCATATTTCCACTGGCAGTTTTTTACGTATCTTCTTTCCGGATATGGTTGTTGCTTCAACAGTCACGGGCATCGGCAATTTTTCCAAGTTCTCAATGGTAACAAGGGCACCAAATTTAGGATTGTTGTTGACATAGGAAACAGACTTTATACTTTGGTCCATTTGCCAGTTGTTGACAAACCAGCCGCGCCAGAACCAATTTAGATTTTCTCCAGTACCATTCTCAATGGCTTTGAAGAAATCCTCAGGAGTCGGGTGTTTGTATGCCCAATCTTGGATGTACTTTTTAAAGGCATAATCGAATCGCTCAGAACCAATAATTTCGTTTCGCAATAATTTAAGCCCATAAGCCGGTTTGTAATAGACAAGAGCCCCAATATTACGTTCTTTCATATTTTGAGGTGTACTCATGATTGGTTCTAGATTACGAGCCGTAAATATGTAAGATCTGCTTGCCTGACTGCGGTAATATTCGCCATTATTAAATTCCTTTGTCGCAAGTTCATTTATGAATGTATTAAACCCTTCGTCCATCCATCCATGCTCACGTTCATTGGATGCAACAATCATTGGAAACCAATTATGACCAAATTCGTGGTTGGTGACTCCCCATAAGGATCCCGCTTTGGCCTGATGGCCACAAAATGAAAGAGCCGGATACTCCATTCCTCCAACATTGGAAGCGACATTGACAGCTACTGGATAGGGATATTCAAACCAGCTTTTTGAATAGATCTCAATAGCGGCTTTCGTATATTCTGTAGAGCGTTCCCAGGCATTGTCGCTGTTGCTTTCTTCTGGATAAGCTGACAAAGCTAGAGCCTTTTTTCCACTAGGCAGATTGATTTTCGCACCGTCGAGTATAAATGCTGTAGAAGATGCCCAGGCGATGTCTTGAGCATTATTAAGTTGATACTTCCAGGTTAAGTTTTTCTTAATGGGGCGCGAGTTTTTGTCGTTAACTTCGTCGGCAGATCGGATAATTACAGTCTCGTCGCTGCATTGCGCTTGTTGGTATCTTTTGAGTTGTTCGGGCGTAAATACTTCTTGTGGATTTAACAATTCGCCGCCCAAAACAACCATATGATTAGCTGGGGTGGTGATTTCAACCTGGTAATTTCCAAATTCCCGATAAAATTCACCGGGCCCGGTATAAGGAAGGGTATTCCATCCCCGAATATCATCATAAACGCAAAGTCTTGGGAACCACTGTGCAATAGCATAAATTTTACCGTTTTTCGTATCAAGTATCCCTGTGCGATCGGCACCATACTTTGGCACTGTATATTGGTATTTAATCTTAAATGTTATTTTTCCGCCCTTACTTTTCAAAGATGTAGGAAGTCTAAGTTGCATCCGTGTGTCGTTAATAATATGCTCGATTGCGCTTCCGTTGGCATCGGTAACGGATTGGATCTGATATCCGCCGTCAAATGTCGAGTTGCCATCACCGTAACGACTGCTGGTCAATGGGGAGATCAATTGACCACGCCCATATTGCGAAAACATATTTTGATCTAATTGTAACCAGAGATAATCCATATTGTCTGGACTATTGTTACTATATGTAATCTCAACAGAACCTGTAATTTGATCGTTTTGATCGTTCAGCGAAGCCTGTATTTTGTAGTCTGCTGCATTTTGCCAGTACGCCGGTCCTGGTTTTCCGGAAGCCGAGCGATAGTCATTGCCATTGTTTTTAAAGAATAGAGGAGCAAAGGCTTCGGTATAGCTGTAGTTGGATGTTTTCTCCTGCGAAAAGGCAGGTAAAGCATGGCTCAACGCCAAAAGGCTTAAGGAAGCCAGTGCAATTCTTTTCATCATACTTTTATTTAAATTATATTTATGTCCTCCAATATACAATGAAAAGTAGATTGAGCCAAAAAAACGCAATGTGCGTTTCATGAGTTAACGGATAAAAGGAAAACTGAAGGGCTTATTTTGGATAATTGAAGGCTTTTCTAAGCCTCCGCCCATGAGAGTTGCCTAAAACTATTTTAAATTTGTTACATATTCTGCTTCATTAAATCCCAATATTATTCCTTTGTTATATTCAACAATAGGACGTTTAATCATACTGGTGTTTTCTTGGAGGAGCTTGTTTGCACTTACACTATCAACGACCTGATTTTGCGTTTCTTGTGACAACTTTTTCCATGTTGTTCCCTTTTTGTTTATTAGAGCTTCCCAATCTACATGAGTCTCCCATTCTTTTAATTTATTTTCACTGACACCTTCTTTTTTAAAATCATGGAATTCAAATGGAACATTATTATCTTTCAGCCATGTAAGTGCTTTTTTTACTGTGTTGCAATTTTTGATACCGTATACGTGTAGCATAAGAGATACAATTTAGTGAATCCAAATTTAATCAATCCTCTTTCATTTTTTTAATAATTTGTACTTCAGGATATTTTTGCGGCGCAGAATAACAAATTCAATTCGAGTAGGGATAGTTTGTTGTGATCTAATTATGAAGTAGGGAAGAATGTGAAAGTTTCCTAAAAATCTGATTGTTACATTTCTTTTGAAAAGTCAAGATTTTACATTTTGTGCAAATCATAGTGTATTTAGTACACTGTTAAAATTAGGAAGTAATAATAATTTTTAATAATTTAGTAGCTTCAAGTTTCATGAAAGATTAAAATAAATCAATAACAAAAATATGAGCCTAAAAGATTTTAAAGGTGTATTGACAGGAGATCAAGTACAAGAGTTGTTTGAAGTTGCGAAGAAACATAAGTTCGCTTTGCCTGCGGTAAACATTATCGGGACAAATTCTATCAATGCGGTTATGGAAACTGCAAAAGCAGTAAATTCTCCTGTAATTATTCAATTGTCAAATGGTGGCGCACAATTCTATGCTGGTAAAACCTTGAACAATGATAATTTACAAGCTTGTGTATTGGGAGCGGTGTCTGCAGCTCAGCATGTTCATTTATTAGCGGAGCATTACGGTGTAGCTGTTATTTTGCATACGGATCATGCCGCTAAGAAACTTTTACCTTGGATTGACGGCTTGTTGGATGCTGGTGAAAAATTCTTTGCTCAACATGGTAAACCATTGTTCTCTTCGCATATGTTGGACCTTTCTGAGGAACCTATTGAGGAAAATATTGAAATTTCGGCAAAATACTTGGCTCGAATGAAACCACTAGGGATGACTGTAGAAATTGAGTTAGGTGTTACAGGTGGAGAAGAAGATGGTGTTGACAACTCGGACGTAGACAGTTCAAAATTGTATACTCAGCCAGAGGAAGTTGCTTATGCTTTTGAAGAATTATCGAAAGTATCTGATAAATTTACAGTAGCAGCTGCATTTGGAAATGTTCACGGTGTTTACAAACCAGGTAATGTAAAGTTACAGCCAGTTATTTTGCATAACTCACAAGAGTATATTTGTGAAAAATATAATCTTAGTACTGAAAAGCCAGTAAACTTTGTGTTCCATGGTGGATCTGGTTCTTCGCCTGAAGAAATTGCAGAAGCGATTTCGTACGGTGCAATCAAGATGAATATCGATACAGATATGCAATGGGCGTTCTGGGAAGGTGTTAGAGCATACGAAGCCAAAAATCACGACTATTTGCAAGGACAGATCGGTAATCCAGAAGGAACTGATTCGCCAAATAAAAAATATTACGATCCGCGTGTGTGGTTGCGTAAAGGTGAGGAAGCATTTGTTGCCCGTTTGAAAGAAGCATTCGCTGACTTGAACGCTGTAGATGTAAATAGTAAACTGTAATCCACGAAAAGAATAGCATAGAAAAAACGCCCTCAGAGAGGGCGTTTTTTTATGTCAAAATAGGTTAAATATATCGTTTTTGATAGCAATTGGCTTATTTTTTGACAATCAACAATAAAAAGTCAAATAAATATGAAATTTTTAGGAGTTAGTGTAATACTTTTATTAATGGCCCAAGTTAGCTTTGGTCAGATAAAGCAAAATGTTGGCGATTTTTCTTCAGTATTAGCGACCGACAAGATTCAGGTTGAGCTGATTAAATCAAATGAGTCTTTGGTAACCTTCGAAGGACAAAATCACGAGAATGTTAAGGTCGTGAATACCAACGGATCCTTGGTGTTGAAAATGAACGCGTTGAATATGCTTCAAGGAGGCAATATATCTGTTAAAGTATATTATAAAACTTTGGGCAATGTTGAAGCGAAAAAGGGCGCTAAGGTATTTGCGACCACAGATAATACAATTTCGGCCGATCACTTAAAGGTATATGCTTCGGAGGGCGGGCTGGTAGATCTGTATGCTGACGTAAAAACAGTTGAGATCAAAGTAACTTCGGGTGCCACAATAGCGCTGTATGGAAAGGCAAACAAACAAGAGATTATCTCGAACTTTGGAGGCAAATATGAGGGGAAAGATTTTAAGACTTCCACTACTATGGTTACTGTCAATGGTGGCGGTAAAGCAGATGTCTATGCCGCTGATTCCATTGAAACAAAAACGCGCGGCGGTGGTATCATTGATGTCTATGGAAAACCAGAACAACGTGTAGAGAAGAAAATGGCGGGGGGCACAGTCAATTTTAAATAAGCTAAACTGTCTTGGATTTGTCAATTTTACTTTGTGTTGATTTTATTGAATTTTTATCAATTGAACTGATATCTGATGTAAGAGATCAAATAAAAAGGGTTTAGCCCAATGCTTAAAGTAATTATTGTTTAACCTTTTTATTAAAAAGGTCAGTAGTTTTGTTTTTCTAGTCAGAAACCTTCTTCATTTGTGTCTAAAATAGTTATTTTTGTGAGGGAATAATAATAAAAATAGTATTATGGCGAAGCGTAATTATGTTTCAAATTCAACGGAGTCTACGCGCATGTTCAAAAATGACTTTTTGGAGTCATTGACGAAAGTGCATTGGAGTGTACCTTTGATTTTCTATGTACCTGTGGTGGCTTTCTTTTCGTACAAAGCTTTAGTTTGGGGAGATATTCCCTTCTTAACATACATGGGGTATTTTGTTTTTGGCTTGGCTTTTTGGACTGCTTTTGAATATGCTCTACATCGATGGGTATTTCACTATCATCCCACGACGGAGTGGGGGAAAAGAGTCGCTTTTATTTTCCATGGTGTGCATCATGATTTTCCTAGGGACCGTATGCGCTTGGTGATGCCGCTGTCAGCGAGTATCCCACTTGCCGCCTTGGTGTATCTCGGATTCACATTGTTTTTCTCAGATGAATTTGTTCTGGCTTGCTTTTTTTCAGGTTTTATGGTGGGCTATTTAATCTATGACGAATGTCATTATGCGATGCATCATGCTAATTTTAAAAGCGGTATTTTCAAGCGTATCAAGCAACATCACATGTTGCACCATTATTCTGATCCGGAAAAAGGATTTGGTGTAAGCTCTTCCTTATGGGATGAAATCCTACGTTCGGGCTTTGAAGAAAAAGAGTCTAAAAAAGAAACCTCTTCATTAAAAGAAGAAAAAGCATAAAGTTGGTTTTGTCCCTGATAAGGCCCTTGGATTATCCCCAAGGGCCTTTTATGTTTTTCTAAAAATTCTTCTGTAATTATTTTTTATGGTAGCATTTATTTAATGCTTGCCTTTAAAGCTTTTTATATTAAAGGTTTCTTGTTGGGATTAGCATTTAGATAGTCAAATTTGAACTGGAACATCTGAGCCATTTTCTGTGCACGCCATTTTGCCTCTTGTGCTTTTTCACCAGCAAATAAGTCGTCCACCGTTGCTTCAAATAGTTTGAGCCATTGGGCGAAATGTTTTTCTTCTATGGGTAAATTCATATGCGGAGGAAAAGGGCTGCCAAAATAACTGTGTTGATCCAATAGAAGCGTTTGCCAAAAAGTGTACATTTTCTCGAGGTGTACAGGCCAATTGTTTTGGATACGATCCTGAAAAATAGGTCCTATCGTTGTGTCGCTACGCACTATACGGTAGAACTCATCTACTAATAATTTAATGTCATCGAGAGTTTGGATGTCCTGTTTCATCAACGTACAATCTAGCTTTTGAATAAGATTTAAATGTTGGTAAAAAACTTATTCATCGTGTTTTTTTATACCCTAAATATAGTAACATTTATGGAGAGCGATATCACTCGGATGTAAAGAAGGCTGGCTAAAATTTTGTATTTTCCTTTTATTGTCAGTAAATTGAATCCATACTAAGGGAAAACATATGGGAAAGTACGTCTTTTTAATCCTATTGTCAGTGGGATTTTATACTGCCGAAGCGCAGATTACAACAATTTCGATCAATAAGGAAAATTTTCAGGCCTCTAATTTCCCATTTAAGGGCAAACGGGTATTGCAAGTGGAGCGTATCCAAACGTCTAAGGAAGATAATTACATTGTTTTTTCAAAAGACGAACGTGGCGCAAATCCTGATAATCTTTATGTGCAGCATTTTCAGCAAGTCGACGGCATGTGGAAGGTTGTAACTGCTGAGACAATTTCTGAAGTGGGGGTAATAACATCGGTTTGGGAATCACGAAAGGCTTTTTTTGATGCCGATAAAGATGGAAAATTGGATGCGTTATTTGTCTATTCAAGACATCCACAGGATAATGTCCAGAAGCAGCTCAGTTGTATTGGTTTAGTCCTGTACAAAAATAAGTTTTATCGCCTTCGTGCTGAAGAAGCTGATGGTTATAGTCAGACAACGTATTCTGAAAATTATTCATCTTTACCAGTAGAGGTGAGGGAAAATGTGGAACGTTATTGGGAGAATCTTGATAAAAGATAATTGACACTTATGAATTTAATGTCTTGGATTTGCCGAAAGATCATCATGCCACGATCTTTCGGTAGACCTGTTTTATCTTATAGTTCATTGGGAAACGGAGTCTGCGCACTTATTAATATCAATCGATTAATTTAAGAAGAATTGGTTTGATAGGCTACACTCATGGGGCTGGTTGGCTGAAGTAATTTAAACCTTAATTCTACTAGAGTGCAGCCAATAATTTTCTTTCTTCCTCAATTTGTGTTTTACTTATCACATAACGGGAAATGCGCTGTTTCTTTAATTGATCTATCGTCTGAATAAGGTCTTTTGTACGTGCTTCTTTGCTAGGTTTAATCAATACAATCATATCCTTCGTATTGGGCATGGTACTTATCTTTGCTTTTAGTTGTGCAATAACTGTCGATAATTCTTTCTCGATATTTACCGCTACTTTTGAAGAGCTGATAGGTTTTTTATAATCTCCATGATACCACATAAATTTTCCTTCGCCTAGAATCAGTGTTGCTGTACGATTTTCATCAATCAGAATTGGACTTTCTACTTCTGATTTGGTTTTGTCTGGCATAGCAATATCCATTGCTGACGGTTTGTTTAAAGTTGTGGTCAGCATAAAAAATGTAATGAGGAGAAAGGCGAGGTCTACCATTGCAGTCAGATCCACTTTAGGAGCCATTTTTCTGCTTCTTATTTTTTTCTTTCCCGTTTCTGGTGTTTTTTGGTTTAATTCTGCCATGGTCGTCTTCTTTAGGTTAACACTGTTGTTGTCACTCAGAAGTATGATGTCGGAAGTAGAAAGATTCCATAGATTTTATTGGAAAATGCGGTTTTTTGTGCAAACTTTCCAGGTTTTTGAAGAATCATGTTCCATATCAGGAGTTTGAAAAGGCAATGATATTGTTCTAACTTTTGCTCGCAACTTAAGTTCGAACCGCGTAATACGCAAAAAGCCTTTCATTTCTGAAAGGCTTTTTCTGCGGAGAGTGAGGGATTCGAACCCCCGAACCTGTGACAGTTAACGGTTTTCAAGACCGCCGCATTCGACCACTCTGCCAACTCTCCGCGACAAAAGTAGAAATTCTGAATAGATTTACAAAACTTATTTTGCATTTTTCTTTAGCTAAATGGATGTGGCAATTTTTTGAAAGGTAATCTTATTGAATATTAGCTGTTTATTTTTGAATTTTTTAAGTTGCCAAATAAACTATAAGAGCTATCCAAAGGAGCTTTTGACAGCATATGCTTTGCATCCGAGATTTTTATTCTATTTATTTGAACGAGTCCATCACAAGAGTGATAAGGAAGCTTTTCTAATTACCAAATTGCCTTTCCAATTCCTCTAATTGCGAAATAATTTCATTAATATCTTGATCATTTTTTGCAATCTGCTTTTTGCCGATATAGAAATAAGAAAATAATATCCACCCGTAGGTAGGCAGGTAAGCCAAAAGATAATACGTAGAATTAGCTCCTTGTAGAATTTCCCAAAGATAGATTGAGAGTGCTATACTTAAGAGTATATGGTAAATAGGCAGGTTCCAATGGATTCTTTTCTTTCTAAATATATTGAATTGCCGCCATTGCAGCAGGTGTTCGGTTGGAATAGCCGTTTCGCTGATTTGTTTAATTTTATTTGCCGTTGTAAGCATTAAGCTAGCTTGTGTAAAACAGAGTAAAGATACAATGAAGAGGGAACTATACAAGGTTAGCGTCTTATGTCTAAAGTCAAGAAAATAGACTAACGCAATAATGGCTATGCCAGTGATTAATAATAAAATTGCACCTATTATCTCTTTCCTGATCAGTACCTGACGGAAACTTTTGATTCTACTCAGCTTAATCTGAGGCAGGATGTCATTCTGGTCATCTTGTTTCCAAAGATGCTTTAAATCGTTAAAGTCTTGCATATTTATGGAAAATTTCTGTTAATTCTTTTTTAATTCTATGAATTTTGACACGCAGATTGTTTTCTGTAATCCCAGTAATTTCTGCTATTTCTTCATATGGTTTTTCATCCATTACCAATGTGATTAATACTCTATCTGCCTCTTTTAGCTTACTTATGCATGTGTATAGAAGATCGATTTGTTGCACTTTTTCATCCGATGTTTCGTCAGGAATATCAATGAAGGTTCTGTCAGATATTTTTTCGACATGTTTCTTTTTCCGCAAGTTCATCAGGCAATTGTTGATTGCTATTCTATAAATCCAGGTGCTTAACTTAGCATCATTGCGAAAACTGTCAATCTTCATCCATACGGTGATAAATGTTTCTTGGATTAAGTCTTCAGCGCTATCTCGGTCTCCAGTATAACTGAGACATAGTTTGCGAATAGTCGGCGCATATTCCTTATAGATAATCTCAAAATTCTCTTTGCTGGTCATTGGATTATTTTAAAATTGTATCCAGTTCAGTGATTTTTGCGTAAAGGTTGTACTCCGAATCTTCGGCAAGGTCGCAAGGATTATGACTTTGATCAGATTGAATAAATGACTAAGCAGATTTTCACTCATACGCATAAATATAATGTTCATAAAATTGATTTTAAAATTAGAAATCTTGATTGTCTGGAATATTATGTCTATTAGATGTGCTAGTATTCGAGTTATTACACAAAAAGCAAAATAAAAATAATAGAATCAGGGAAGTGGATTAGTATCGGAAGGTTTTATCTGAGATGAAATTATTTGAGCTATGGGCAACGCCTTTGGTCCGAACCATGTAAAATGCAAAAAGCCTTTCATTTCTGAAAGGCTTTTTCTGCGGAGAGTGAGGGATTCGAACCCCCGAACCTGTGACAGTTAACGGTTTTCAAGACCGCCGCATTCGACCACTCTGCCAACTCTCCGCGACAAAAGTAGAAATTCTGAATAGATTTACAAAACTTATTTCTCGGAGATAGGCTTAGCGTTTGAAAATGAGCTAGATTATTTTTCTAAAAGCTTATGCAGGTATAATTTCATGGCAATGCTTTCGGATATTGGTAGCAATTTTATCGATAGGTAAATCGTCTTGATCTATACCAAATGGTTCTTCAATGGATTCTCCAATCAATTCGAGGGACGCCAAAACATATAGGATAAACGGTACAGCAATTACAACAAAATAACCAATCGAAAAAACATAACCTACGGGCAGGGTCATGGTATAGAAAATAATAAATTTCTTAATAAATGCACTATAGGCCAAAGGTATCGGCGTGTTTTTAATTCGTTCACAGGCACCACAGACATTTGTCATCGCAACTATTTCCTCATTGAGGATAATAAGTTGATCGCCACTTATGGTTCCGGCCTTATAAAGATCGTTTATTTTATGAAAGATCATATTGGACACTTGGTTTGGTCCATGCTTTTTATTATCCAATGCCTTCAATTCGGGATGTTCATTTTCATCTAGCATAAACTTGGTGTAGTCCGATCTTAAAAAATCATAAAGGGTCTCAGCAAATAGCGGTACTGCTTTCCTAAAAAAACTTCGGTTAACCTTATCATCTGTTTCTAGCATTGCATTCAATTTGTAGGACAAGGCTCTACTGACATTCGTTAAAGTTCCCCATTGTTTTCGGGCTTCCCACCAACGGTCATAGGCCGAGTTTGTACGAAAAACAAGTAAGAGCGATATGACAAAACCAAGGAGATTGTGGACGATGGTAATATTCTTTACCCAACTCTTTTCATTTAATTTAAGGAATTCCAATTCTACAAAGGCTATCGCCCAGGAATAAAAAGCAATTAAAACAAGGAATGGCAGTAACTTTTTAAAGGTGTCTGATTTGTGTAATTTGAAAGTTGCTGAAAGCCAGTCTTTGGGGTTGTATACGATCATATACAAAAATATAAATTGTTGCGAAAATTTTGCGAGTTAATTGCTATTGCCGTAACTTCATCGTGCTATGGCGCAACAGCGATCAAAAACAAAAAGAACAGGTACAAAAGGAGGCCCGGGTCGAGAGACTAAGTGGATTTGGATGGTAGCAGGAATGTTTTTATTCTTTCTATGTCTTGTCTTGTGGCATTATCGAGCTGGAATTATCTATTATTTCCGTGTGGCTAGTTCTAAGGATAAGTCGTTAACAAAGGAGGCTAAATACGATATCAGGAATATTGAGATTATGAGTAAGCATGACGATAAAGTGTTTGGCATTGACGTTTCTGCCTATCAGGAAGAAATAGATTGGCAAAATGTAAACACAATCAATGATCACTTTCCGATAGACTTTGTGTTTATCCGGGCCACGATGGGGGAGAGAGGAATCGATGGTAAGTTTAGCCGAAACTGGAGTAAAACTGAAAATAGGGCGGTTTTAAGAGGAGCTTATCATTATTTCAGACCCAACGAGAACTCAGTAAAGCAGGCTAAAAATTTTATTCGTAAGGTTAAACTTCAAGCTGGAGATCTGCCGCCAGTTTTGGATATTGAGGAGCATCCCAAACAACAATCTATGGATAGTTTGAAAGTTGGTCTAAGACGTTGGCTTGATGAAGTAGAAGCCCATTATAAGGTAAAACCAATTCTTTACTCAGGAGATAAGTTTTATAGTGATTTTCTGGAAAAGGAATTTGCAGCTTATACCTTATGGATTGCTAATTACAATTTTTGGGTTGAGAACCCCAAAGAGCATTGGACTTTCTGGCAATTTTCTGAGAAAGGTACCGTACGAGGGATTCAGGGCAATGTTGACCTTAATATATATAATGGTAAAATTGAGGAATTGGAAAAGCTGCTTATTCCTTTTAAATAAAGAATATATGTATAGATTTTTTATCTCACTATTTTGCGTTTGTTTTTTATCAGTGTGTAATCAAAAGCAATTGCAGGCAAAACCAAAATCCCGCCCGGGTATCCAACAACAAATCCCTTCCAATCCGCCTCTATTAACATTGAATAAGTTTAAAAAGCTTTGTAGTGTTGATGATATTCAGGTGCTTGATACCCGATATTGTGATGATTTTTTGCAGGGATTCGTTCCAAATTCGATTAATATTAGTTTTGAAGGCCCCTTTGATCATTTTCTGACGCAAGTTTTCCCCACCAAAGATCAAAAGTTTTTGCTAATCACTGATTCGGAAAATAATGAGGCTGTCATTGATCATTTGATAAAGTTAGGGTATATAAATATTGTTGGAGTTTTGGAAGGGGGGATTGAAACTTGGAAGAGTAAAGAGATGGTAGCGTCTTTAAGTACTATTACAGCGAGGGAATTTAATAAAAAATCAGTTGAGGGTCATATTGTAGATGTAAGAACAGAGAAAGAATTTAAAAGTGGACATATTGACAATGCAATGAATATTCCCTTAACAGATTTAGTTAATTTTGGTTCTGAGCTTAGAAAAGATTATGAGCAGTTGTATATATATTGCCAATCGGGATACAGGAGTACAATAGCTTTATCTATTTTGAGTTCGAAAGGATTTAAAAATATATGCAATATCCAAGGCGGATATAAAGCATTGAAAAAAGAAGAAAAGGAGAATCAATAATGGCTACTTTTGACCAGATTATTCAATCAAATTCGCTGGTTCTGGTGGATTTTTTTGCGACTTGGTGCGGTCCCTGCCAGACTATGGCGCCGATTTTACAGGATCTTAAGGAATTTTATCAAGACGATTTGTCTATCATAAAGATTGATGTGGACAAGAATTCAAAAATTGCTTCGATTTTTAAGGTAAGTGGCGTACCTACTTTCGTTCTGTTTAAGGATGGCCAGCAAGTATGGCGACAGAGCGGAATGATTCCCAAAATGGAGCTACATAAATTGATCGATCAGGTAAAGTAAATAAAAGATAAGGCGTCCAACCAAATTGGACGCCTTATCTTTTAATGATACTCTGGTGTTTTTAATAGGTAGTGATATATTACACTAAAATATTAAAATTCATCTTCATCATCGAAGTCATCCAATCCTCCAATCGGGTCGATTTCAGGTAAATCGAAATCATCATCGAAATCATCATCATCGTCATCAGGACCGTTAAAAGATGCGAATTTTACTTCTTCAAAATCTTCGTTAGCTAAAGTTGCCGTGTTCATAAAATAATACTTTATTGTTTCTTATTTAATGTTGTAAAATTAGAGAAGAAAACTATTTTTCAAAACTTTTTTTCAAAAAAATATTGCACTTTATTTTTCTGTTAATCAATGTGTTGAGTTGTATTTTAAAAATAAAAATTTATTTTATTTTATTTATTCATTTGTTTCGCCGATAGCGTTGTCTTCTGTGACGATATCTTTCATTTGTGGGAGATCTCTGACACCATTGATTCCAAAGTGATCCATGAACTGTGGACTAGTTGCATAAAGTAATGGTTTTCCTATACTATCTGCCTTTCCGGCGATTTTGATCAATTTTTTTTCAAGAAGTCTTTGAATGGAATAATCACAGCTGACACCTCTAATCTGTTCAACTTCCAGTTTTGTGATGGGCTGTCGGTAAGCAATGATCGCGAGTGTTTCCAGAGCCGATTGGCTTAATTTTCGTTTATTGTTGTGGTTTTGAAGTTGCTGAATCGATTCGTGGTACAGCGCTTTTGTCAAAAACTGGTAGGAATTGTTAATGTAGCGTAATTCGAGTACAGCATCTTCATCCTGATACTTGGTTTCAATTTTTTTTATCAAGTCACGCAGTTCGTCTCTGGATACTTCGATGGCTAAAGCTTCTTGTAAAATCTGTTTTATATCGGCAAGATCGATTCCTTCTGTAGAAGCAAATATAATTGCTTCAATATTTCTTATGACGTCTTTCAATGTAGCGTATTAATAGTTAATGACCTGTTCGACCATATGAGCTGGTAATTCGCGGAACTCATACTTTTGTGTTCGTAGTTGGGGAGTGAATCCAGCTTCCAAAATTGCTTCCTGTATAGATTTTGATGTAAATCGATGTGGCGCACCAGCTGCTGAAACAACATTTTCCTCGATCATAATTGAGCCGAAGTCGTTCGCTCCGGCGTGCAGACATAACTGTGCGGTACGTTTTCCGACTGTGAGCCAAGAAGCCTGTATATTTTTGATATTAGGAAGCATAATCCGGCTTAAAGCAATCATACGGATATATTCTTCACTTGTTACGTTATTCGTAATGCCGCGGAGTCTCTTTAGCAAGGTGCCGTCATCTTGAAAGGGCCAAGGAATAAATGCTATAAATCCATGCGATTCTTTTGGCTTTTCATCCTGGACTTCACGAATCCATACCAAGTGTTCAAAACGTTCTTCTATTGTTTCAATGTGACCGAACATCATAGTAGCTGAAGTAGGCAAATTTATTTTATGTGCTGCCCGCATCACGTCCAACCATTCTTTACCTCCACATTTTCCTTTTGAGATTAAACGCCTAACACGGTCATTAAGGATCTCAGCGCCTGCTCCAGGTAGAGAATCCAAACCCGCTTCCTTCAATTGAGTCAATACTTCAATATGGCTCATGTTCTCTAATTTGGAAATATGCGCAATCTCCGGAGGTCCAAGAGAATGCAGTTTTAGGGAAGGATAAAGCGCTTTTAATTGCCGGTAAAGATTCTTGTAAAACTCAATACCTAAATCGGGGTGATGACCACCTTGCAGTAACAATTGGTCGCCACCGAATTTAAAAGTTTCTTCTATTTTCTGTTTATAGCTTTCGATATCGGTGATGTAACTGTCTTCATGTCCGGGACGACGGAAAAAATTGCAGAATTTGCAATTTGCAATACACACATTTGTTGTATTAACATTTCTATCGATTTGCCAGGTCACCTTACCATGGGGTACCTGTATTTTACGCAATTCATTGGCTACGAAAGTCAAATCAGCTGTAGGTGCATTTTGATATAAAAAAATGCCCTCTTCCTTGGATAGGAACTCGAATCGGAGCGCCCGTTCTAATAAATTACTTACATTCATCAATAACAAATATAAGGAGCTTTTAGCTTATTTAAAGTTATTTGTACAATATTTGACGTCTAGATTGAATTTTAACAAACCTACTGACTTACGTAATAGAAGCATATGTTAGTGTAACAATAGTATTGCAATTTAAGATAGTGTATAAAATACAATAACTTGATTTATAGAGTTTTGTGAATTAATTGGTATTTTTCCTTTTTTTTTACATTTATTATTCTTTACATTTATTTAACAGATTTTAACATTTCTATTTAGTAACCAAATTAGAAAAAAAATAAATAACCAGGGGATCTAAATCTGATAGCAAGAACGGACTGTCGCTGTTGTTGTGCTTAAAAAAATAACCGAAAACTAAATATAAACCAATATCAATTTAAATAACTAAAGAATAAACATAAATTTTTTAAACCACCTATTTAGTAAAATTATGATGAAAAAAGCGGACAAAAATTGTTTTGATCTCATATTGCGCCAAAAGTTCAATACGAGGTTTCTGCTTATGAGTTCTCTTCTCGTTGGGGGAGGAATGACCACTCATGGATTTGCCAGTGGATTAACCAACCATGGCAAAGTTGAAGTCGTTTCATTGATGAAAACCAAAAGCGTACAACAGACGCCTATTAAAGGGGTCGTGAAAGATGCTTCGACAGGTCAAGGTATCACTGGTGTTTCTGTGAAAGTGAAAGGGAGCAGCACTGGAACGTCTACCGACGAGAACGGTGCATTTACCATTCAGGGAAAAGTGGGCGATGTGCTTATTGTAAGTTATATCGGGTACAAAAGTACTGAAGTAACTGTTTCGTCGAAAGCTGATCTTGCCATTTCGATAACAGCCTCTCAAGATGCATTAGAAGAAGTCGTCGTGACTGGTTATTCTACGCAACGTAAGAAGGATTTGACGGGATCTGTCGCTGTCGTCAATACGGACCAATTAAAAACTACTCCAGCCGCAAGTGCGGTCGAGTCTTTACAAGGTCGAGCGACAGGGGTTCAAGTTGTGACCGATGGTGCTCCAGGTTCTACTCCGCAGATTAAAATCCGAGGTTATAGTACCATTAATAATAACGAACCGCTTTATGTAATTGACGGGGTTCCATTTGAAGGAAAATTGAGCTGGTTGAATCAGAATGATATTGAAACAATGCAGGTATTGAAAGATGCATCGGCAGCTTCAATTTACGGTTCACGTGCCAACAATGGTGTAGTCATCATTACCACAAAATCTGGCAAATCTGGCAAACCACAGATTAATTTTGATTCGTATTACGGTGTTCAGGTGCCTAATAGCGGCCGTTTCCCAAAAATGTTAAGCCCACAGCAGATTTATAACCTAAATGATAATAAGGATCCGCTACCTGATTATTTGTTGGCTGGTGCTGTCTCGGGCAACAAAGTAACGCCAGCAGATGCCGATATGTCCAAATATAATTATGCGGATAACAAAGAGGAATTTTATCAAATTACCAAAGCGAATAAGGCAGGAACAAACTGGTTCAAAGAATTGAGTCAGAACGCGCCGACACAATCTTATCAGTTAAATACAGTAGGCGGCGGCGAAAATGCCTCTTACGCCGTATCCGGAGGATATTTGGGACAAAAAGGAACAGTTATCCATACGGGATTCGAACGCTTTAATGTACGTTCAAATACGAATTTTTCCGCTTTTAATAAAAAACTGCGTTTTGGTGAAAATATGCAGTATAGCATGACTAAAGGACATGGCGTCGGTGTAAATACAAATACAGCCGGCGATTATATCGGTGAGGGTAGTGCGATCGGATTTGCATACCGTATTAAGAATATTATTCCGGTATATGATGAAGGCGGAAATTTTGCAGGCTCTAGAGGCGGCTGGGGAAATGGTGAGAATCCTGTAGCAATTGCTTACCGCGCGAAAGATAATGTGAACAAAAGCAATTTCTTCTTTGGCAATGCTTTTGGAGAGTATGATATATTAAAAGGATTAACATTTAGAACAAGCTTTGGTGTCAAATATGAGAATTATTACAATTTAAGTTATACCTACCCGAATCTGGAATTTACAGAGGGTAGCGCAAACAGTGCATCGTCAGAGACCTCAGGTTATAATACGGAATGGACCTGGACAAATACTTTGAACTATAAGGCTAACTTTAATGATGCCCATAGCTTAAATGTATTGTTGGGAACTGAGGCTATTGATAATACCTATCGCCAGGTTCAAGGAAATGGAAATGGCTACTTTATTACAAACAGTACGGATTTCTTTTATGTGAGCCAGGCTTCTAAAAATTCGGCAGCAAGTGAAGGTGCTTTGGGATCTTTGTTTTCCATATTTGGAAAGGTCGATTATTCGTATAAAGATCGTTATATCTTAAGTGGAACAGTTAGAAGGGATGGCTCGTCAAACTTCGGATCCAAGAACAAATATGGTACTTTCCCTGGGGTGAGTGGTGCGTGGCGGATATCGCAAGAGGAATTTATGAAAAGTGCAAGCTGGTTAAATGATCTAAAATTAAGAGCAGGTTACGGTATTACAGGAAACCAACGTATTCCATCATATCAATATTTAAAGCGTTATGCAACTTCTATTAATTCGGCTTCTTATCCAATAAATAATGAATTAGTAAGTGGTCTGTGGGTCAGTGACTATCAAAATGAGAATGTAAAATGGGAACAGGTGGCGTCCTTAAATTTAGGATTGGACTTCTCAATTTTGGAAGGGAAGATTGATGGTGCTTTTGATTGGTACAATAAGAAAACTTCAGACATGTTATTTGCATTGCCACTACCAGGGACAGCTGTTGGTCGGGCGGCTTCGCCTTATGTAAATATTGGCGATATGCAAAATAAAGGGGTGGAGTTCTCGTTGAATTATCATCATAAACAAACTGACCCGAACAAGTTCAACTTCGATATTGGAGCAAACATCTCAAGAAACAAAAATACAATTGTCGGTTTGGCACCCGGTATCAACGATGTGGTATACGGTGCTTTCCGAAGCATGGAAACCTCTATTTTAAGAACAGGTCAACCTTTTGGTGCATTCTATGGATTTAAGGTAGCGGGGATTTATCAAAACGAAGCGGAGCTGACCCAATACCCTTCTTACGAGAAAGCGCGTGTTGGAGGGTTTAGATTTGAAGATGTGAATGGTGATGGTATTATTGACGCAAAAGATAATACCGTTATCGGAAGCCCTCACCCGGATTTTACGTATTCGCTTAATTTCAATGCCAATTACAAAAACTTTGATATCATGATGTACTTCTATGGTTCTAAGGGAAATGAGAATTATGAGGCAACACGTTACTTTACGGATTTTGGCGTTTTTGATGGTCAAAAGAGTGTACGCGTATTGGATGCGTGGAGTCCAACCAATACATCAAGTATGATTCCATCGCAAACGAAAGAAGAAGTTTCGGCTAATGAGTATGCCTCTTCTAGCTATTTCGTACAGGATGCAAGCTTCTTTAAGATGAAAAACTTACAGATTGGTTATAATTTCTCTACAGATAAACTCTTTGGTGCAAATACAGGCGTGAAAAGATTAAGAGCTTATGTCGGAGTAACAAATCTATTCACCATCACAAAATACGAAGGTCTTGATCCGGAAGTATCAGCAACACCATCGGATTATCCAGCACTTGGCGTTGATTTTGGGGTTTACCCACAATCTAGGCAATACATGTTGGGCGTAAGTTTAGGTTTTTAACGGAATTATAAAGCAATTAAAATGAAAAAGAGAACTATTCAATTATACAGTTTGTTAGGACTGACGACTTTAGGTATGCTTGGCTGTAGTAAAGGCTTTTTGGAAAAAAATCCTCAAGGGCAATTGATCGAAGAGCAGATTGAGGGAAAGAAAGGGGTAGAAGCAACCTTGATTGGTGCCTATGCAATTATGAACGGTAATATAAATGGCACTTGGGGGAACTATGGTTCGGCGCCAAGCCAATGGATTTTCGGAGAAATTACATCCGATAATGCACACAAGGGATCAGTAATCACCGATCAGCCAAACATGAATATGATCGAGTCTTTTACTACGATTTCCTCTAACGACAACCTAAGCACCATGTGGCAGGTATATTATGAAGGCATACTTCGTGCAAATACTACACTGCGTTTGTTGAGCCAAGATCAAAGCGGTAGCAAAACGATTAAAGCAGAGCGTGCTAAAGAAATTGAGGGTGAGGCGAAATTGTTGCGTGCACACTACTACTTTTTTCTGTGGCGTATCTTTAAAAATATTCCATATGTAGACGAAAATACAAGCATCGAAGAGGCTAAAGTTGTCAAAAATGATAAGGATGTACAACCTATGATCGAAAGTGATCTAAAGACTGCTATTGCGAATTTACCAGATAGCAAGATCAATGGTGAAGGTGGACGAATGGATCAACGTACTGCGAAAGCATATTTGGGTAAACTATACCTTTATCAAAAAAAATATACTGAGGCTCTGACTTTATTTAAGGATGTCATTGGAAGCCGTGACATCACAACAATGCCTTTCCAGGATAATTATGATGTCAATAAGGAAAATGGACCCGAAGCGCTTTTAGTGGCTAAGCATGCCATCAATCCTGATGGCGGTGGGGATAATGCGAATGTGGGTGATATGCTCAGTGGTCTTAATGGCACTAACCCTGTTGGCTGCTGTGGTTTCTACCAGCCTTCAATTGATCTCGTTAATGCATATAAGGTAGATGCAAATGGACTTCCGATGCTAGATGATTCCTATCGTACGAATCCATATACTTCTGATATCTTGTTGACAGATAAAACCGCTATAGCAAATTATAAATTGGATTTGAACTTAAAATTTGATCCACGGCTTGATTATACCGTTGGTCGCCGCGGTGTCAATTTCTTGGATTATGGGGAGTTTCCTGGTGACGCATGGCTAAGGCCGGAGGAAGGAAGTCGTCCGCATGGTGGTCCATTTACGGGTATTAAAACGATGATTCCGAAAAGTCAACATGCTGCTCATACACAGGCCGGTGCTGCTTATGTAACCGATCTTGATGTGAATATTATTCGACTTGCTGACGTAATTTTAATGGCTGCTGAGTGTGAGGTTGAATTGGGTAATCTTCCAAATGCTTTAAAATACGTTAACTCTATTCGGCTTCGTGCGGCACAATTACCATCTAAGACTACCGGGGGCGGAGTCGCCGCTGCGAAATACGAGGTTAAACCCTATCCGGCATTCACAAGTGCCGATCAGGCGCGTAAAGCTGTTCGATTTGAAAGAAGACTAGAACTAGCCATGGAAGGTCATCGTTTCTTCGACTTGGTACGCTGGGGTATAGCGAAAGAGGTTATTGCAAATTACGCAAAATTTGAAGGCAGTATACTCCCTGTATTTAAGAGCAAAGCATATGCGGATAAAAATGCTTATTTCCCGATTCCACAAGAGGAAATAAATAAAAGTAATGGTAGTCTAACACAAAATCAGGGCTACTAGTAGCTGACATAATAAATGCAAAGGGAGGAAATAAATCCTCCCTTTGCTGTTTTATAGGATTTGTATCTGAATTTTGGCAGTAGGAGAAATGGAGTTATTACTCTTTTTTGTATGTTTACACCAATGAAAAATTTCCTGCGTACGCTATTACTGCTTTGGCTTGTCCTATTTTCTACCCTTATTGTTAAGTCCCAGGATTTTGAAGACGTCTACCATATGCTTCAGGAATCCAAAATATTAGATGATCATTTCTACGGATTTTCACTGTATGACTTAAATGCTGATAAGTTTGTCATGGATGTTAATGGCAGCAAGCATTTCATACCTGCTTCCAACACTAAAATGTATACTACTTATGCTGCTTTGGCGCTGTTGGGTGATTCGATACCAGGTTTGGAGTATGTTGAACCCGGAGATTCGCTGTTAATCTGGGGAACAGGAGATCCGACTTTTTTGCATAATCGTTTGGATACAAGGGTGGTTTATGATTTTTTGAAAAGAACAAATAAAACGATTTATTTTGTTGCCGGTACTATGAGAAATAAATTCTACGCACATGGTTGGGCAATGGAGGATTTTGAAGCCTATTATCAGCCTGAAATAAGCACATTTCCCATCTATGGAAACGTGGTTACTTTTCGTCAAAGGGGATACAATCATTTAAATACCTCTCCCAGAATTTTTCAGAAAGACCTGGATTTTTTGCCTGAGCCTAAAAAAGGTGAATTCGAGCTTTCACGCTCTTTTCGAAGCAATAATTTTTGGATGTCTAAACGTCCAGTACCAAATGATTATGTCAATGAAGTCCCTTTTATTTATTCGGATAGTTTGTTTGTGAAATTGTTGTCGGATACACTAGGTAAGCAGGTAAATCGCCTGACCTATACAAAACCAAACGATACAAAAATATTGTATTCATGTGAAACAAAAAATCTCATTCGTGAAATGATGTTGCCCAGTGATAACTTTATTGCTGAACAGTTTTTAATGATGTGCTCGTGGAAGCAGTTTGGCCAATTTGATACCTACTTGGTGCGGGATTGGATGAAGAATAACGTTTATAAATATTTTTCAGCCGAGGTTGCCCTATTTGATGGATCAGGTCTTTCTTCCTATAATAAGGTTACTCCGCAAAATAATGTGGATTTGTTGGTTCTTCTGAAAAATAAATTACCTGATGAGAAGGATCGCTTTCGCCTTTTTCCAGCTGGAGGTATAGATGGTACGCTGAGAAGAACCTATAGCAAAGATCTTGGTGAACCCTTTGTTTTTGCTAAGACCGGAACTATTACCTCTGTCTATAATCAAAGCGGTTATCTCATTACACGGAAAGGAAGAAGAATGGCCTTTTCTTTTATGAACAATAATTATATTGATGATCGGGCAAGTGCAATTCGTAAAGAAATGGCTAAAATTATTACTTATATTCGTCAAACTTATTAAGCCAATTTAAATGGAAGCAATTGTAAAAAACAACAAAAAATTGATTCGTTCTTGGGCCATGTTTGATTGGGCCAATTCTGCTTACAACCTTGTTATTACTTCCACAATATTTCCAGTTTATTATACAGCAATTACTACAACGAAAGAGCATGGAGATGTTGTCAGTTTCTTTGGAATTGAAGTGGTTAATACCGCACTTTCCAATTTTTCTTTAGCTTTTGCGTATTTGCTGATGTCTTTTTCTTTGCCCTTTATTTCTTCGTACGCCGATGCAAATGGAAAGAAGAAGCAGATCATGAAATTCTTTACCTATATGGGCGCGATGGCATGTATGTGCCTATTCTTTTTTAAGCTTGATACGCTGGAAATCGGTATCATATGTTTTGTGCTTGCTGCAATGGGTTATATCGGCGGTGTTTTGTTTAATAACTCCTATTTGCCACTTTTAGCTACTGTTGATCAACAGGATAAAGTGAGCGCGCAAGGTTTTGCTTATGGCTATATTGGCTGCGTTACATTACAGATTCTTTGTTTTATAGTCGTTCTTAAACCAGGATGGTTTGGTATTACAGACGCCTCTTTACCAGCACGCATATCGTTTCTAATGGTTGGATTATGGTGGCTCGGGTTCTCTATGATTCCATTTAAATATTTACCCAAAATTGAGGCTACTGGTAATACTACAGGTAAAAGCTTCATACAGAACGTACGGGATGAATTTGGACACGTGATTCAAAAGATCAAAGGTATTCCTGAAATCAAACAGTTTCTGCCGGCATTTTTCTTCTACGCGATTGGTGTGCAGACCTTAATGATTGTCGCTTCTTCCTTCGGAGAGAAAATTCTGCACTTAGGTGCGGAAAGATTGATTGCCACGATTCTTCTTATTCAGCTTGTAGCCATTTTAGGGGCATTTTTAATGTCTTATTTATCCACACTGTTTGGAAATATTAAAGTATTGATAGTGGTAGTAATGATTTGGATCGGAATCTGCATATCAGCTTTTTATTTATCGACTCCGCTTCAATTTTATATTATTGCCGCACTGGTAGGTCTAGTCATGGGCGGAATTCAGTCGCTTTCACGTTCAACCTATTCGAAACTAATTCCACCTGATATCAAAGACACCACTGCTTTCTTCTCTTTTTATGACGTTACAGAAAAGGTAGCCATTGTCATCGGGTTATTTTCATTTGGGCTTATAGAACAAATAACACACAATATTCGGTACTCAGCATTGGTTCTTTCTTTATTTTTTGTAATTGGATTGTTACTTTTGGTACGGATTTTAGTATCCAATAAATCTTAATTTTATTGATCAAATTTAATATGAAAGTAGAACTTTTTGTTCCTTGTTTTATAGATCAGCTTTATCCTGAGACTGCGTTTAATACTGTTCGTTTACTGGAAAAAGTTGGCTGTGAGGTTGTATATAATCCCGAGCAGACATGCTGTGGCCAACCGGCATACAATGCTGGGTTTTGGGAAGATGCAAAGCAGGTTGGACGGAAATTTCTAAGAGATTTTTCAGGCGAGCATGTTATTATTTCTCCGTCTGCTTCTTGTACTGGGATGGTAAGGCACGGTTACAACGATCTATTCGCTAATTCTGCAGATTCTCATCAATGTCATAAAATACAACAACAGGTTATTGAAATATCTGATTTTTTGGTAAACATTCTGAAAAAGGAATATTTTGGGGCTGAATTGGAGGGAGTTGCCGTATACCACGATTCATGCTCGGCATTACGGGAATGCAAGATTAAAGATGAACCCCGAATATTACTGAGTAAGGTTTTGGGCTTGGAGATGGTAGAGGTAAAAGATAGTGAGACATGCTGTGGATTTGGTGGTAGTTTTGCAGTAAAATTCGAAGGTATATCGGCTGCGATGGCTGAACAGAAAGTGCAGAATGCTTTGGATATGCATGCGGATTACATCATATCGACTGATTCATCTTGCTTACTGCAGTTGCAATCTTATATCGATAAACATAAATTACCTATTCAGACCATGCACCTGGTGGATGTATTGAGCACTGGCTGGGGAAATATTTAAATAACACATAAATCTAAACACATGAATTCAAGAAGAGATTTTCTTAAAAACCTTGCATTAGCATCTGCTGGGATTGCATTGGCTCCTTCGTTGGAGAGCTTTGCAGCAGCGAAGAAAGATTGGTTTGATATTTCCCTGGCGGAATGGTCTTTGCATAAATCTTTATTCAAAGGAGATTTGAATAATTTGGATTTTCCAGCCTTGGCTGCAAAAAAATATGGTATCTATGGTGTAGAATACGTGAACCAATTTTTTAAAGATAAGGCGAATGATAATAATTATCTTACCGAGCTGAATATGCGTGCTAAAGATAATGGTGTACGTAATGTACTCATTATGATTGATGGTGAGGGAAATCTAGGTGATGAAGACGAAACCAAGAGAAAACAAGCTGTGCAAAATCACTATAAATGGATTTCTGCAGCTAATTTTCTGGGATGTCACGCCATACGCGTTAATGCTGCCGGTAAAGGGGCACCTGAGGAAGTGAGTAAACGTGTTGTTGAAAGCCTGACCGCATTGTCAGATATAGGCAAAAAAGCAGGAATCAGTATTATTGTAGAAAATCATGGTGGTATTTCTTCACATGGTGATTGGTTAGCCAATACACTAAAAGCAGTCGGTAGTAAGTATTGTGGAAGTTTACCTGATCTTGGAAACTTCTATGAATATGATCGTTATCAGGGCGTCACAGATTTGATGCCTTATGCGCATGGTGTCAGCGCCAAAACACATGATTTTGATGCCAACGGCAACGAAACGCAAATTGATTATGAGCGTATGTTAAAGATCATCAAGAAAGCAAAATTCAAAGGATACATTGGTATTGAATATGAGGGAAGTAAGTTGAGCGAGGAAGAGGGGATCTTTGCGACTAAAAGGTTGCTGGAACGTTTACGTCCTTTGATTTAATCATGAATAAATCAAGTTCTTTTCAATAGATGGAGAGAACTTGACTGTTATAAGGGACGTTTATTCATCTACCTCTTTGTGTCTTACAGGGCTTAAATTAGACATTGGTTGGTCTGATATCTACTTGATCCTATGAGATTAAGGTTATATAGAGGGTCATCAGTTTTCCATTTGCTGATGATGAAATAATAAATGGAAATTACACTACCACATTTTGAAAAACAACTATTAAAAAACATGAATTTTGAAAAGAATGCTGTTCTAGAAACCCATTTGGAAAAAGTAGGGGCGGAGCATGTATTGGTACAAGGGCACCCCGCCGGATTATTTGTATTATTCTTCACGGAGATGTGGGAGCGTTTTAGCTATTACGGTATGCGGGCGCTTTTAGTGAATTTTTTGGTTTCTACTATTGCACAACATGGTTGGGGATGGACTAATTCAGAGGCGATGAAGCTCTATGGTCTTTATACCGGAATGGTGTTTTTGACTCCGCTATTTGGTGGAATTATTGCTGATCGTCTCACAGGATATAGAAAATCCATTATGGTCGGTGCTATAATTATGACTTTGGGGCATATTGCTATGGCTTTAGAAGGGTTTAATAAAAGCTTTTTTTTAGCAGGTCTGGTGCTTATTGTTCTAGGAAACGGTTTGTTTAAGCCGAATATATCATCCATGGTTGGTAAGTTGTATCCCGATAAAGGGGGCAAAAAGGATGCCGGTTATACCATATTTTATATGGGAATAAATGGAGGAGCCTTCTTAGGAATGATGCTTTGTGGTTACATCGGCGAAAAGGTTGGTTGGCATTATGGATTTGGTTTAGCAGGTGTATTTATGTTTTTGGGTATGTTGCAGTTTTATTTCGCCCAACGGATTTTTGGAAAAATTGGAAATACCCCAGAAAGGAAGGAAGAGCTTACCGATGACGCAGTAAATAAGGTAGAAAATCCGAAACATGTCGTTCGTGATCGTTTGTTGGTGATTGTTATTTTTATGATATCAAGTATTGTATTTCACTTAGCATTTGAGCAGGCGGGTGGGTCAATGACAATATTTGCTAAAAATTATACACAGCGGGTGTTGAGTGGGGATGCAGCGATACTATTTAAATGGTTTGATGCTGCGTTGACCGTGTTGCCTATTGTAGTTATCACTGGTGTCTTGTTCGTGTTGGCTAAAAAAATTATTCGTAAATATCCCTTGATTATACTTTTTTCCAGTATTTCTTTTGTGATCATTTGGTCCTTATGTTTATGGAAGGTCTATCGCGAATATTATGATATGAATTCTGAAGTTACGGTATCATGGTTTCCGATGTTGAACTCTTTCTTTATAATTACACTGGCGACTTCATTTAGTAAGATATGGGAAAAAGTATGGAATCCTTCTGGGCCAATTAAATTCGCAATGGGTTTGACATTGGTCGGCGTCGGCTTTGCTGCTTTATCAATTGGTAGTTCGGAGATTCCCACTGGTGCAAAAGCTGCCTCAGTCAGTATGATTTGGCTGGTCTTAGCTTATTTTTTTCATACAGTAGGCGAATTATGTATAGGTCCGGTTGGATTGTCTTATGTTAGTAAACTGTCGCCAAAGCGATTCCTTGGATTACTGTTCGGTTTTTGGTTTTGCGCCAATGCTATTGCTAATTTTATAGGAGGCTTTATTGGGTCGTATATCGATAAGATTACCGAATCTCATTCCATGTCTTATTTCTTTGCTGTGTTTACAGTGATACCGATGATAGCGGCAGTATTCCTTGTTTTAGGCAATAAAAAAATAAAAAGGATGATGCATGGAATTGACTAATTCATAGAAAATTAGTGTATCTTCAAGCAATTTTTATCAAAATAAAAACAAAACCTGAGTTATAAAACAATTATTGAAATTATATGAATCAAGAAAAAGATCAAATTCTTGTAGCGCATCTGGCCAAGCAGGGTATAGATGACAAGATGGTGAGTGGGCATCCCGCTGGATTATTTGTACTATTTTTCACGGAGATGTGGGAGCGTTTTAGCTACTATGGTATGCGGGCTTTATTGACCTTATTTTTAATCAGTACGATCGCTGACGGTGGATGGGAATGGAGCAATGCGCAGGCGATGAAGTTATATGGGACCTATACTGGTCTTGTTTATCTGACTCCATTGATCGGTGGTATGATTGCGGATAAATTGACTGGTTTTAAGAAGGCTATCTTGATTGGTGCATTGATTATGACATTAGGACACTTGTCTATGGCGTTTGAAGCTGTCCATTCAAATTTCTTCTATTTAGGATTACTCTTAATGATTTTAGGGAATGGTATGTTTAAACCTAATATTTCTTCGATGGTAGGAAATCTATACCCAGACAAAAGTTCAAAGAAGGATGCAGGTTATACAATTTTTTATATGGGTATCAACGCTGGTTCATTTTTGGGAATGCTCCTATGTGGTTATATCGGTGAAAAAATAGGTTGGCATTATGGGTTTGGACTAGCTGGAGTATTTATGTTCTTCGGCATGCTACAATTCTATTTTGGACAGCGCATATTTGGTATTATCGGTAATACGCCTAAAGCGTTACAGGCTCATCATGACGAAAAGGTCAAAAATCATGAAGATATTGATGAGGTTATTCCTGGAAATGTTGTTAGAGACCGCCTTATCGTTGTTACAATATTTATGTTGGCCAGCGTGGTTTTCTTTCTTTCTTTCGAACAGGCTGGCGGTTCGATGTCAATATTTGCGAAGGATTACACGCAGCGTGTCTTGTCAGGAAGTTCAGCGATTACGTTTAAATGGATTGATACAATTTTGACCATTGTACCTATCGTAATTGTAACGATTGTTTTGACAGCATTGGCTAGAAAAATATATAAACAGTATCCGCTTACAATTTTGTTTACAGCAATTTCATTCGGTATTATCTGGGGCTTGGGTTTATGGAAAATATTTCGCGAGATCGGTATAACAGGTTCGGAAGTTGGCGCTTCGTGGTTTCAAATATTGAACGCATTTTTTATTATTTCTCTTGCATCTTCTTTCAGTAAATTCTGGGAAAAGGTATGGAATCCTTCTGGCCCCGTAAAATTTGCACTGGGTCTGATATTAGTCGGTATTGGATTTGCCGCGCTAGCTTATGGCGCCAATGACATTCCACAGGGGGCTAAAACAGCATCAGTCAGTATGGTTTGGCTTGTTATCGCCTATTTTTTCCATTCTGCAGGAGAACTTTGTTTATCACCTGTCGGGCTATCTTACGTAAGTAAACTCTCTCCGAAGAAATTTTTGGGCCTTTTGTTTGGATGTTGGTTTTGTGCTTCCGCAATCGCAAATTTCATTGGCGGGTTTTTAGGTTCTTATATCGATAAAATCACAGAAGAGCACTCTATGTCTTATTTCTTTATGATATTTGCTATAGTTCCAGGTGTTACTGCGCTTTTATTGATTGCGTTCAATCCGATATTGAAAAAAATGATGCATGGTATCAACTAATTTCGTGAGGGAATCCGTCTAAAAAGAAGCGTGGGCTGA